>JAOZQG010000130.1 GCA_029932365.1 bacterium
ACCTAGTGCCCATCGTTTACAGCCAGGACTACCGGGGTATCTAATCCCGTTCGCTACCCTGGCTTTCGTTCCTCAGCGTCAGCAACACCCCAGGTGACCGCCTTCGCCACTGGTGTTCCTCCCGAGATCTAAGCATTTTACCGCTACACCGGGAATTCCATCACCCTCTGATGTGCTCTAGTCCCGCAGTTTCGAAGGCAGTTCCCGGGTTGAGCCCGGGGATTTCACCTCCGACACACGGGACCGCCTACGAACGCTTTACGCCCAGTAATTCCGGATAACGCTTGCCTCCTACGTTTTACCGCGGCTGCTGGCACGTAGTTAGCCGAGGCTTCCTTAGGGGGTACCGTCATTATTCTTCCCCCCTGACAGCGGTTTACAACCCGAAGGCCTTCTTCCCGCACGCGGTATCGCTGCGTCAGGCTTTCGCCCATTGCGCAAGATTCTGAGCTGCTGCCTCCCGTAGGAGTCTGGGCCGTGTCTCAGTCCCAGTCTGGGTGACCGTCCTCTCAGACCAGCTACCCATCATAGCCTTGGTGAGCCGTTACCCCACCAACAAGCTAATAGGCCGCAGGCCCCTCCTCCGGCACCGGAGCGTTTCAACCCGAAGGTATTATCCGGTATTAGCCCCGCTTTCGCGAGGTTATCCCAGTCCGGGGGGTAGGTCCCTACGTGTTACTCAGCCGTTCGCCACTCTCACCAGAACCGAAGCTCTGGATCCCGTTCGACTTGCATGCGTCAGACGTACCGCCAGCGTTCATCCTGAGCCAGGATCAAACTCTATCGAAATTTAATGGGTTTCCTGCAAGCATTAGCTCACAGGAATAGTGTTCATGGTGCGTCCTTTTCCCAATTCCCTGCTTTCAATGTTCAGCGGATGACGCGAGTCATCCCATACCCGGAAAGTTCCGGGCGGACTATCAGATTAGCAGACGCTAAACCTGCTGTCAATAGCCATAGATATAATACCCTCGCAGCGCCCCGTCCGCAACACCGCGCGGAAAAAGCAAGTGGCGGAGGTGGCGGGCCTTTACGGGAAAAGGTATTTATCGCGCTCTAAGACTGCGGCGTAATCCCAATCGATTCCGGGGAGCTCTGTGAAAGTCTTTACAGGTGGGACTTCCGGGTTTGCCAGGAACCGACGAAGCTCTTCTATACCGGGTAGTACGCCTTCTGGCACCACATTGTCGAGATCGCCCTCTTTCGAGGCTTCAGACTGCGGCGAGACTCGAGCCACCTCGTACTCCTGAATTGCGTCCAGTGCTGCGACCAAGGAGTGCAGCCTTTCAATCTCGCGCGTTGTGAGCACTTCTTCACGGCCTCCAGGAGCGCGGTGTAAGAAAAGCCCCCGATCAGGCTTACTGGTTAGAAGGCTTTTCGACGACTTTAATAGCAGCTCGAATCCGTCGGACCTAAAGAGCACATCCATATCTATGTCGTCGTACTCGCCGAAGCTAACCGCCATGGCCACATCATCGCCTTGCCAGTGAACCTCGGAGTTGACGAAAGTGCGGTGCGATTCTGTCTCAAGCACGATCCTGCGTGAAGCGATGGCGCCCAGCCAGCTTTCCAGATAGGGTTCGGGCACTCTGCCCTCGGGCCAGGCACTTGCCGGCTCGGCGAGCACAGCGCTTGCGATATCGGCAGCCTCGGTGAGCAGCGCTTCCGTTTCCTCGTCAAACGTGGTTTCCAGAACCGGGTACGGTTTTTCGTGCCGGATGTAGAACTTGAGCCTGTCCTCATCGTTTACCTTGACGTCAACGTAAGTTCCGACGCTAGTGTAGTTACTATTGATGTTTAACGAGGTTTCACCGCGCCCAAGCCTCATAACATAGCGCTCCGGCCGTGACGGCCTTGAAACATCGACTCCGCCGATCGTGCATGGGATGAGGTCGGGGCGCGTATTCCGGTATTCGTTGCGTCGCACTTCCATCTCCGGCTCATAGCCTTCCCAGTACCACGGCTTTATCATCATTCGCTGTTCATTCAGACTGGCACTTTGCAGGCTGTCGGGACCGTGCTGCCAGAGAACGTCCACAACCTCTGACAGGCTGCGAGAGAAATCTGGCGACACCCTACACGGAGACAGCTCAAGGAAGTAAGGGTGCATCCACAGCGTCTTTTTTGACCGGACAATCTTCTCTTTCACATTTGAGCCCCAGTACTTTTCTTGCTGATATGCCGTGTAGCCTGATTCGTCGCCAAGCAAGGTGAACTGACCGCTAGTAGAGGGCTGAATAGCGAAGTGATCAGGCCATATCGTGAGGTTCACCAAGTAAGCCGCGCCCCAGTCCAGGCCGCGCAGAGTGTATACATATTCGTTGCCGAAATGCTTTTTGGTTGCAGTGATGTAACACGAATAGGGGCCCGGGCTAATCAGGCCGTATTTTCGGTCTTTTAGCAGCTTCACAACCGGCCTGAGCTTCCATAGCGGCACAGGCCAGAGCTTGACGGAAAGCATCTTCTTTGCCAGTGCATCGATTTCGCGAGTAGCCTTGGCCTGGCTGCCGTAAACGCTAAAGCACATGTTTCGCGGCTTCTCAGTGTCAGGAAAGAGCAAGTATCTGTCGTCGTCGATATTCACATCCACGATAAATGCGCTTCCTTCTATAGATTCATAAGGCTCAACAATCCTGAACGAAGAACTTTCACGGAGCAACGGGTCGTAGTAGCCGACCCAATGGCTAATCTTTCTCGTTTCATCTTCGTCATCGGGGACGGTCGTTGTTACCTCGATATCTCCGATCTTCCATGTAACGCCATTGTCTATGACCCTGTATGGGCGGAAGAACTTCCAGTAAACGCCGGCGATGAGCGCTGCCGCAATAAACACCACGAGCAGCGCGATGATTATCCGCCCTATGCGGATCCCCGACACGAGCCGGCGAATCACCGACTGCTCCATCCGGTTCTTATCAGGTTCACCGCCGCGATTCTCGTGCAAATCACGCATCTCATCAATCATTCCGTTCAGTTCATCATTTTTCTGCATCGTTAGTTCTCCTTAGTAAAAGCTCCGATAAGCGCTTGCGGGCGCGCGCGAGGCGCATATTCAGCGCGCCGGTGCTCGTTCGCGCGATGCGCGCCGCGTCCGTAACGGGAAAGCCCTCCAGGTAGTGCAGAACAACGGCTTCCCTTTCCGCCGGGCGCAGCACCGCCAGCACCCCGTCCAGCCACGCTTCGTCGCCGGGATTCGCGGCGCTGTGGGCGCGTTCTGCAACCACTTCCAGTGGAACAGTCCGGCGCAGCTTGCGCCGCCGCAGCATCATCCGGTAGCAGTTGCGGATGATGGTCAGCAGCCAGGCCGTGAAGCGGCTCTCGTCGCGCAAGGAGCGGAATGCGATAAGCGCGGATGCCACCGCTTCGGCCAGCAGGTCTTCCGCATATGCGCTTCCCGCCAGACCGCGCGCCACACGGCTCGCGACCGGCAGCGCCTCCTCCAGGAGCGCTTCAAACCGCGAAAGCTCC
>JAOZQG010000051.1 GCA_029932365.1 bacterium
GCCAACGCCGTCGCCGGTTTACGCAGCGCAAAATCAATGTAGAATACTCACCCGTGCCCACTTGCGAGAACTGCGGTGCCGAAGTCTCCGTAATGGCCGCCGCGCTGCCGTTTTGCACCGATTGCCTGGAAAGCGACAGCGAGAGCGTGTGGGCGAAGATACAGCAATCGCACGCCAGGGGACGCGCCCCCTTCGGCCTGCCGGAAAAGCCCCCTCAAACTGACGGTGGAATCGCCTGCGGATTTTGTGCGCGCAACTGCCGCCTGGGTGAAGGAGAAGCGGGCTACTGCGGATTGCGCGAGAACCGCGACGGCAGGCTACACCATTTCGCCGGCACCGCCCGCGCCGGATTGCTGCAATACTACTTCGACCCGCTACCCACCAACTGTGTCGCCGACTGGGTGTGTGAAGGCTCAAATCAGCGCGGAAGCTACAACCTGGCGGTTTTCTACGGCGGCTGCACGTTCAACTGCCTGAACTGCCAGAACTGGCACCACCGCGAGCTGGTAACCGCGCGCCGCCCGCTGGTTTCCGCCGACGAGCTGGCGGACGCAGCCGACGAGCGCACGTTTTGCATCTGCTTCTTCGGCGGCGACCCGTCCTGCCAGATGCCCCACTCGCTCGCCACCGCGCGGCGGCTGGCCGAACGCGGCGTCCGCACCTGCTGGGAGACCAACGGCAGCACAAACCCGCGCTTCCTGCGCTCGGCGCTGAAGCTTTCACGCGCCACGGGCGGCATCATCAAGTTCGACCTCAAGGCGCATTCGGACAGCATCCACCGCGCCCTGACCGGCTCTGGCAATAAGCGCACGCTGGAAAACTTCGCGCTTGCGGCGGCTCTGACGTCTGAACGCGAAGCTCCTCCGCTCATCGTCGCCAGCACGCTCCTAATTCCCGGCTACGTCAGCGCAGAGGAGGTCGGGCGCATCGCGTCGTTCATCGCCAAGCTGAATCCCGATATCCCCTATGCGCTGCTCGCGTTTTACCCGCAGTTTCTGCTCTCCGACCTTCCCCGGACATCGCGCCGCCACGGCGAAGAAGCGCTGGACGCCGCGCGCGCCGCCGGGCTGAATAACGTGAGAATAGGCAATATCCACCTGCTTGGCGAAGACTACTAAGACCTCATCCCGCAATTAGTCCGGATTCCAGGCTAAGCCTGCCGCTTAATGCTGGCAAGCATATCCGCCAATTCGTTGACCGTCATTATCAGCACGTTGGCGCACAGGCTGAACGGAGAAGCGTGATGCCTGTTGTAGTAATCCATATATTCCTGTATCCGCAGATAGCTGCGCTGCGTTCGCTCATCCTTGGCCACGATAATTCCCGTATGCCCAATTAACGAGGCGTTTACCACGTCGCCCATCCGGTGCTTGCGGCTGCCGGTATAGCCAATCTCAATAGCAACCAGGCAGTTCGGGTGGGGATTCACATCGGCGGTATGCATCTTGAGAAAGTTCGTCAGCGCGTCCTTTTCGGCGGCATTAAGGATCTCCTTCGACCCTCCGACAGTGTCGAAGGGACCTACTGCGATATCCACACGCGGGCTGTAGTAACTCCACTCCTCGCCCGTCTCCTTCTGAGCGAAGGGAACCCACTCCGGCTGCACTTCGTAGCCGCGCTTTTGCAGCTTATTAACCAGCCACCACTTGCATTCGCCACCGTCGCTGAATCTCTTCCAGTCCATGGTTTCCCCCTCCCGGTGATGCGCTCCCGGTTAGTGCCTAATTACCTGCGCCCTTCGGGTGCGCGAAAAAGCTTTCACGCCGATTGTAGCATAAGGCCTGTAATCCCTACCCCGGATGGCCCACCGGGATAATCATCAATGGCTCGTGGTCCTCAGGCAGACTTAGCACTTCCGCCACGCGGTCGTCGTAGAACGCGCCGATGGGCACAGCTCCCAGGCCCAGCGCCACCGCCTGCAAGAGCAGGTTTTCGGCGGCGTGCCCCACTTCCATGTGCACGTAACGAGCTGCGCGGTCGCCGTATTTTTTGCTGGTGCGCGCGTAGACCGCGGTGACGACGAAAACGCAAGTTCCGCTGTATACCGCGCCTTGCCTTAAAGCGGCATCCGCCAGCTTCCCGCGAAGGTACTCCGTGCTGAGAACTTCAAGCTCGTGTTCGCGCGGGTCGTAGTGGTAAAGCCCGTCCGGCGTCACCAGGTAAAGCTCCAGCGGGTACAGCGCGCCCGCCGAAGGCGCCGTCCTGAAGCTCCTTTCCTTGCGTGTTACCCCCTGCGCCGCCCAGCAAAGCTGGGAAATCTCCTCGATCGTTAGCTTCTCGGCTGTAAACGAGCGGATCGAGCGCCGCTGCGCCAGTGTTTTTTCCAGCGAAATTTCGCTATCTGTCCGGGGTGGCGGCAGCTTTATTTTTTCACCGGCGCTTTTTTCCGCCGGGGCAGCTTCCGCACAGGCAAGAAACGGCAGCAGCATACCGAGCAGCAGCCCTGCCGGTATGAACCGCCAGGTCAAAGAGGTCATCATTCTACACCTCCTACTTCGTTTTAGACTCACACTAGCCGGTCTCTACGCGCCCGCGGAGTTCCTGGAGCGTCTTCGCACCGCACTGCGCGATAAGCCCCGGAAGCTCCTCGTGGATGCGCCGCGGCCGCAGCGGGTCGCTAAAAAGTATCGTGCCCACCTGCACCGCCAGCGCTCCCGCGCGCACAAGCTCAATCACGTCGCGGGCTTCGCAGCAGCCGCCCGACGCCAGCACCGGAAGCTCCGGCACCGTTTGCGCCACCTGATGCACGTTATACAGCGTGAGCGGCTTTACCGCCGGCCCCGAAAGCCCGCCGGATGGGCGCGAAAGTTTGCTGCGACCGGTGCGCCAGTCCAGCGCCATCGCCGGATGCGTGTTGCTTACAGTAACACCGTCCATCCCGGCGCCATGGGCGATTTGCGCGTACGGCGCAAGCTCACCCGCCGCGGGCGACAGCTTGGGTATCAGCGGCCGGTCGGTAACCGCGCGCGCCTTCTCGCAGATTCGCCCGAAAAGCACCGGGTCGGTGGCGAACATCGTTCCGCCATCAACGTTGGGGCACGACAAATTCAACTCAAAGCCGTATATGCCTTCTGTCTCGCGCAGCCGGCGTAGCACTTCAAGGTAGTCTCCTTCGCTGTGCCCCGCGACGTTTATAATTACAGTCGCTCCGGTTTCCCGCAGCCCGGGGAGTATTTCGGTGGCGAACTCCTCCACGCCGGGGTTGTGCAGCCCGATGGCGTTGAGCATCCCCGCCGGAGTTTCGCAGATGCGCACTGGATCGTTGCCCGCGCGCGGCTCGCGCGTTATGGCTTTGGTGATAAGAGCGCCCACTTCGGCAAGCTCGAAGAAGTCTTCAAACGGCTCGCCGAAAGAGGCGCATCCCGATGCCAGCAGCAGGGGGCTTTTGAATTCCAGCCTCCCCGCCGCCATGCGCATCTGTCCACCGGGTTCCGGCATCAGCGAGTATTATACGCGACCATGGCTATTGGCTCGAAAGCCGACTTCGGATAGAATGTTTAATCGGGGATGGGCCTGAGCCGAAAGCTGGCTCCATTAAAACTCTCATCGTCGTGAAATTGTCAGCAAATCTTTCGGCGAAATGAACTCAGTCCCGATGGAGGTCGATGATGAAGGAAGAACTTAACCCTCGCATCGTTGCCCAAAGGCAGCTCGATCGCGCAGCGGAAATGCTGGACATGGATCCGGGCATGCATGCGCGGCTGCGCGAACCGAAAACGGTAATTCGGGTCGCGATACCTGTCAGAATGGACGACGGGCGCGTAGAAGTGTTTCACGGCTGGCGCAGCCAGCACAACTCGTATCGCGGCCCGTGCAAGGGTGGCATCCGCTACCACAAAGATGTGGACGAAGACGATGTTGTGGCCCTTTCAATGTGGATGACATGGAAGTGTGCACTGGTGAACCTGCCCTACGGCGGGGCGAAGGGCGGAGTCCGCTGTAATCCGCCGGAGATGAGCCAGGACGAGCTGGAAAGACTCACCCGCCGCTTCACGTTCATGATTAGCCCCATCATCGGGCCGGAAGAGGACATCCCCGCGCCGGACGTCTTCACCAACCAGCAGACTATGGCCTGGATGATGGACACGTACAGCATCCTGAAGGGGTATACGATCCCGGGCGTGGTCACCGGCAAGCCGCTGGATCTGGGTGGTAGCGAAGGACGTGTTGAGGCTACCGGCCGTGGTTGCGTAATCACTATCCACGAAGCGCTAAAGGAGCTTGGCATTGACCCGTCCACCACTACCGCTGCCGTACAGGGCTACGGCAATGTAGGCTCTAACGCCGCGATGTTCCTGCAGGATTTGGGTGTGAAGGTTGTAGCCGCCACCGACGTTTACGGCGGCGTGGTCAATCTTGACGGGGTCGACACTCATAAACTCGCCCGCCATGTCTCCGAGACCGGCTCGGTGGTCAAATTCCCCGGCACGAAGCCCTTTACCAACGAAGAGCTGTTTGCGCTGGATGTCGACATCCTGGTACCCGCAGCGATGGGAAGCGTAATCACATCCAAGAATGCGGGCGCAATCAAGGCGAAGATTATCGGTGAAGGAGCGAACGGCCCGACAACTCCCGAGGCCGACGTTATTCTGCGCGAGAAGGGCATCTTCGTCATCCCGGATGTTCTCGCCAACGCCGGAGGCGTGACCGTATCCTACTTCGAATGGGTGCAGGACCTCTATCACCTGCATTGGGATCTCCGCCGGGTAAATCAAGAACTGGAGAGGATGATGGTCAGCGCGTATGGCGATGTGCGCGATATGGCGAAGGAGAAAGACGTTGACAACAGGACTGCTGCCTATTTGCTGGCAGTGTCCCGCGTCGCGCGCGCCGGCACCGAGCGCGGCCTGTTCCCCTAAGCTTTCGCTCCAGACTCGACGAACCGCGGATATGGGCCTGGCATTCGGCCAGCCACGACAAGCAGATTACGGATGACCTGCGGCTGCTGAGCGTTAGAAGCTTAGCCCAGGACTTCCTTAATGGTCTCCAGCATCTCGCTGGGCGCGACGAGATGGACGTGCTCGGCCGCCTTCTCCAGAAGCTTCTTAGCTTTCCCGTGCAGCTTGCCCGGCACCGCGAGCAGTACCGGTATGTCGTAGGTAATGCACGCGTGGAGGATATCTGTCGTTGTTACGTCCCAATCCTTCGGCGTAACCACCTTGTGCAGATATCCGATGACCACGTCTACCTTATCCCGCGCGTTGAAGAGCCGCACGTTTTTGCCGTGCCCGTCATAGCCGTTGGAGACGGGTATGGTATCGCGTCCCTGCGCGATCAAACTTGTGAGCCAGATTGAATCGGTTCCTTCAAAATATCCCACGCTCTTGCGTTTCATTGTTTTCTCCCTTTATTACACGCGGCGCGAGCGCGCACCGAGTATTTAAGTGCTACACAACTCCCTGTGCCATCATCGCGTCGGCGATTTTCAAAAAGCCGGCGATGTTGGCTCCGTTGACGTAATTGCCCGGCGTCCCGTATTCCTCCGCCGTTTCGTAACAGGCCTTGTGGATGGCCACCATAATTCCATGCAGTTTCTCATCAACCTGTTCGCGGGTCCACGATGTATGGCCGGCGTTCTGCGCCATCTCCAGGCCGCTAGTGGCTACGCCACCGGCGTTTGCGGCCTTGCCCGGCCCGTAGAGGATACCCTCATTGATGAAATGCTCCACCCCATCGGGCACCGTGGGCATATTGGCGCCCTCGCTGACCACGTAGACACCGCTTTTCGTAAGCGCTTTGGCGTCCTCTAGGCTGATCTCGTTCTGCGTTGCGCTGGGGAAGGCACACTCCGCGCCCTCCACGTGCCAAACGCCGCGACCCTCGTGGTACTCGCAGCCAAACTTTTCGGCGTATTCGCGGATGCGGCCGCGGCGAACATTCTTTAGCTCCTTGACGTAATCCAGCTTCTCGTTATGGATACCGTGGTGGTCCACAATGAAACCGGCGGAGTCCGAGAGCGTGATTGCTTTGCCGCCAAGATCGTTTATCTTCTCCACCGTGTATTGCGCCACATTACCGGAGCCGGAAACCAGGCAGGTTTTGCCCTTGATGCTCTCACCGCGCGTTCGTAGCATTTCTTCGGCGAAATAGACCGCGCCATAGCCCGTGGCTTCCGGTCGGATCAGGCTGCCGCCCCACGTCAGACCTTTGCCGGTTAGCACACCCTCAAAGCGGTTCACGATGCGCTTGTACTGGCCGAACATGAAACCGATTTCCCGCGCTCCAACACCGATATCGCCAGCCGGTATATCCGTACGGTGGCCCAAGTGGCGGTAAAGCTCGGTAATAAAGCTCTGGCAGAATCGCATAACCTCCTTGTCCGATTTGCCCTTGGGGTCAAAGTCCGAGCCTCCTTTGCCGGCTCCGATGGGGATCGTCGTCAGAGCATTCTTAAAAATCTGCTCAAAGGCAAGAAACTTGAGAATGCCCAGGTTAACCGTTGGGTGAAAGCGCAAGCCGCCTTTGTATGGACCGATAGCGCTGCTAAACTCAATCCTGAATCCCCGATTGATCTGGACGTTGCCCTCGTCGTCCAGCCACGGCACGCGGAACATAATCACGCGCTCCGGCTCGCAAATCCGCTCCAGGATCTTCGCGTCGCGGTATTCAGGATGCCTATCCAGCGCAATGGCCAGCGACTCAACTACCTCGCGAGCCGCTTGATGGAACTCCTTCTCGCCGGGATTCTTGGCAATCAGCTCCTCCATAAACGAATTAACCCATTGAGACATATTGGAAGCCCTCCAGTCCCTTGTAGTGTTATGCCCTACTCCATTCCCTGACCCAACCGTACGGGTCAGGCTAAGGTGTAGTTTATCATACGGCTTCCCGAATGACTAGTGATTCCCCTCACAAAATATGGCTCTCACAACAGGATTTTCTGCAAATCTGCTCCAAGATGTGTTAGACTTGTTATGCACCTGGACGGTCTAATATGGTATTCGCCCAAATAGCGGCACGTATGAGCAGCCCGCGCGGCCAGCGCCTGCGGCGCGCGCAGTACCCGCCTGTGCGCAAGCCTGATTCGTTGCCTTCTGCGAGGCTTTATAGTTCGTCTCGCACGTTGTGTGTGCAATCACAAAGGGGGCAGCCGTGACCGCACCTTCCGAACCCAAGTCCCGCCGCTCCGCTAGCAGGCATACAGAAGAGGAGCTTCGCAAGCGCTCACACGATCTTGGTGAGCGGGTCAAGGAACTCAATTGCCTATACGGTATCTCCAGGCTGCGCGAAGAAACCGACCTTCCGCTTGGTGAAATACTGCAGAAGATAGTCGAACTCATCCCCCCAGCCTGGCACTACCCCGAGATAACTTGTGCGCGGATCACGCTTAAGGATCGACCTTATGAGACTCCGAACTTCGAGCAGACTCAATGGAGGCAAACCGCTTCCCTTACCACGCACGGCACCCAGGTGGGAACCGTGGATGTCTGCTACCTGAAGGAGATGCCGGAGCTGGATGAGGGACCCTTCCTGGCTGAGGAAAGGAACCTCATTAACGCAATCGCCGAACGAGTTAGCAGAATCATTGAGCATCACCGCGCCCGGGAGCGGGTCCTCGAGTATCAGGATGAGCTGCGATATCTTGCTTCCCAGATTCCGCTGACAGAAGAGCGGGAACGACGACGCATAGCGGTAGCCCTGCACGACCAGGTGGGCCATGCCCTGGCTATTGCGAAATTCAAGCTGGAAGACCTGCGGAAAACGGTTCCGGGCGATACTCTGGGCGAAATCATCAAGCTGGTCGAGCAGATTATAAAAGATACCCGGTCGCTAACGTTCGAATTGAGTCCTCCGGTGCTGCACGAGCTGGGCTTTGAAGCAGCTCTGGAGTGGCTGACCAAACAAGCCCGAGAACAACACCCCATCACCATAGAGTTCATCGACGACGGGCTGCCCAAACCACTGGGTAAGGACATGCGTGTTGTGCTCTTCCAGGCAGTTAGAGAGCTGCTGATTAACGTGACCAAGCATGCGCACGCGCAGATGGTGAAAGTCAGCGCACGCAGAACCGGGGACACCATTCAGATACAGGTCGAGGATGATGGCACCGGTTTTGATCCCTTTGAAGTCGCGTCACGTCGCGGCAAGGAGGGAGGCTTCGGCCTTTTCAACATCAGTGAGCGCCTGGGTTACCTCGATGGCAGTATGGAGATAAACTCTATGCCTGGAAGCGGGACGCGAGTCATTCTGACTGCACCGCTCAAGAGCGAAACAAGGGAACTGGCAGGCAGGGGAAAGCCTGATGAAGTCATTACAGAGGGTCTTAAAATCAGGGCAGGCCGCGCGATTACCGTGCTACTGGCCGACAACCACCAGATTACGCGCGAGGGCATACGTGCACTGCTGGAAAAAGAGCCTGACATAGACGTAGTCGCCGAAGCCAACAACGGCCGGAAAGCCGTGGAACTGGCGAAAGAGCTAGTGCCCGATGTGATTATAATGGACATCGCAATGCCTGAGATGAACGGCATTGAGGCCACACGCCAGATTATCTCCGCCGGTGTCAGCACAAAGATAATTGCGCTATCGATGCACGCCGACAAGCAGTATGTACTGGAAATGCTAAGAGCGGGGGCTTCGGGTTATCTGCTGAAAGACTGTGCTCAAGCCGATATGGCTCGGGCGGTGCGCACAGTTGATTCCAACCTCACGTTTTTCAGCCCGGAGATTGCCGACACGGTGGTGGAGGAGTACGCGCGCCACCAGGCCGCCAGCAGCAGCAAAGCCGCTTCCATCCTCACGCCCAGGGAAAGGGAAGTCCTGCAACTGCTGACCGGCGGCATGAACACAAAAGAGATCGCGATGCATATCGGCGTGAGCATTAAGACCATCGAAACTCATCGTCAGCACATCATGGAGAAACTCAAGCTTCGCACCGTGGCCGAACTCACCAAGTACGCCATCCGGGAGGGGCTGACCGACCTTGATTCGGAGGCCCCGACGACTGACCGCTCGGCGAAGCGGGGACCCCCTTAGGCTAATCTCCTTAGGGATTCCTCCGTTGTCACGCCCTTTACGCGGGGAGAATAGCTGGATGTGCGCATTGCTCGCCTGGTTGTCTGCATGTTAGCGCGGGCGCGTTAGATGAAATGAGCATTAAAGTTCTTATCGTGGATGACCACCGGACCTTCCGGGAAGGCCTGCGCGCCCTGCTGGAGAACGAAGCCGATATCGCAGTGGTGGGCGAGGGCGCAGACGGGCGCGAGGCTGTCGAGTTAGCCCGAGAACTATCGCCCGATGTGGTCATCATAGGTGCCGGTATGCCGAATCTGAACGGTATTGAAGCTACCTGCCAGATACTCGCCGACCAGCCTCACGCCAAGGTGATTGGATTGGCAATCCAGAGCGATGTCCAATTCGTGCTGAAAATGCTCCGAGCGGGAGCCTCGGGCTGCCTGCTTAAAGACTGCTGCCAGCAGGACCTGGCGCGCGCCATCCGAATCGTCGATTCCCACATCACTTTCCTCAGCGCCGAGATTGCGCACGTCGCGGCAGAGGAACACTCGCTTCACAACGCGGCCAACAGCAGTTCGTATCGTCCTGCTCTTACCGGGAGGGAACGTGAGGTTCTCAAGCTGATGGCAGAGGGCAAGAGTACCAAGACAATAGCTGCACACCTCGAGATTAGCGTCAAAACCGTTGAGACGTACCGCTGGCGCATTAGAAACAAGCTGAATCTGCACAGCCTTGCTGAACTGACGAAGTACGCCGTTCGCGAGGGTCTCGTAGACCTCGACTACTAGCATAGCGCGACTGGCGAATACTGAGATCCCACCGCACTCACGCCTGCTTAACTAAGGATTCCCGAACTCCATACTCAGGCATTCCCCATCAGGGATTCTCCAATTGTGAACCCGGAAAAACCTAGGTAGACTTGCTTGTGACGAAAGGTACAAACTGTAGTAGCCGATTGGCGGCTCAGCAGTCTTGATGCCACCAGCACGCTCCCGCCACCGGCTGTGGGGGATATGAAAAATGCAAACACCAAAGGGGTTTCACAAACCCGTCGTATAGGCTCGATCGTAAGGGTCAACTGAACGGAGGCAATGGTGATGGCCACGGCAAAATCGAAAGAGGTGACTAGAGACTTCGCGGTTTCCACCAGGGAACTCCAGGGGCTCTGCGTAACCTGCAACCACGCCGATGACTGCGCTGTCTACAAGGAGACTCGTGAGCCGGTGTGGTATTGCGAGGAGTTCGATGACCGAGCTGCTCCCGAGAAATCCCGGGATATCAACAGGGCTCAGAGCGTTCGCTCCGAAGCTGCACCCAAGCCGAACGGTGCTGCTGAAGGGCTTTGCGGCAATTGCGCAGTTCGCGAAACTTGCATTTACCGCAGTCTCGAAACACCCATCTGGTACTGTGAGCAGTACTGCTAACACAGAACCGTGTGGGAGTTGCCAGCAAATAGACTTATCACATTCTACGCAAGGTATAAATACACGGCATGGACCACAACAAGGCCACAATAACCACGGATACGCGCGACAGCGAACTAGACGGTCTAATCTCAATCCTTGAGAATGTCCAGGCCAAGTATAACTATTTGCCGCAGGAAGTTCTGCGCGAAATCTCCGAGGAGACCGGGCGCTCGCTGGTAGACATCTACGGGGTTGCCACTTTCTACCGTGCCTTCAGCCTGAAACCCCGGGGTAAGCACCTCGTGTCCGTGTGCCTGGGAACGGCCTGCCATGTGCGCGGCGGCCCGGCGATTGCCGAAGAATTTGAGCGCCAGCTCGGCGTCTGCGCCGGCGAAACGACTTCGGATAAGGAGTTTACGCTGGAAACAGTAAACTGCCTGGGAGCCTGCGCGCTGGGACCGGTCGCAGTCGTGGACGGCAAATACTTCTCAAAGGTACGCCGAACTGAGGTAAAGGACATTCTGAAACAGGCGCTTACCGGCGCAGAGGAAATTGACGCTGCAACCGACCAGCGCATCTTCCCGGTGGAAGTCAGCTGTCCCCGCTGCAACCACAGCTTGATGGACACCCGGCATCTTGTTGACGGCCATACTTCTATCCGGGTAACGGTATCGTTCGGCAAGGTGCACGGGTGGCTGTGCCTGTCCAGCCTTTATGGAAGCTACAACGTCGCTTCCGAGTACCCGATACCGGAAAACACGGTGGCCCATTTCTTCTGCCCGCACTGCCACGGGGAACTGCTCGGCACTTCCGACTGCCCTGAGTGCGGCGCACCGATGGTAAGGATGATTATCCGCGGCGGGGGCGTAGTCCAGATCTGCTCGCGAAAGGGCTGCAAGGGACACATACTCGACGTCTAAACCGGCCTTGCAGATGCGCCCGCCCTAATTGCAGTCTGAGGAACAACCGGATGCAAAAGGTATCAACACTTGACGAATTCAAAAACCTTCGCAGGCTGATTCTTGCTGAACCGGAAGAGGACAAGCCGTGCTTGGTCATATGCGCGGGAACGGGGGGGCAGGCCAGCGGCTCGAACGACATCATAAGAATCGTTAAGCGCCAGATTATAGAAAAAAACCTGCAGGAGCAACTGTCCCTGAGAGTTACGGGCTGTCAGGGCTTCTGCGAGATGGACCCCTTTATTCTCGTGGAGCCCGGACTTAACCTTTACCCTCGATTGAATATGGAGGACGTTCCCCGCATCATCGACGCGGTAGCTCAGGGGCGCGTGCTTGAAGACCTCCTTTACAAAGGCACGGGGGAGGTTAAGTGCTACCACTGTCAGCACGACATCCCCTTCTTTAAAAAGCAGACACGCACGATTCTGGGCAAGAACGAACAGCTTGATCCCATCAGAGCTTACGACTACATCCGGCGGGACGGATACGCCGCGCTGGAAAAGGTGCTGGACAATCCCGACTACACCTGGGTTATCGACGAAGTGAAGCGCTCAGGATTGCGCGGCCGGGGCGGCGCGGGATTTCCCACCGGTCTGAAATGGGAGCTGGCACGCGCGTCAGGCGACGGCTCGACGCAGAAGTATGTCGTGTGCAACGCCGACGAAGGGGATCCCGGCGCATATATGGACCGCAGCCTGCTGGAAGGCAACCCGCACGCCATCATCGAAGGCATGCTGATTGCCGGAATCGCCATAGGCGCGACGCAGGGATTCATCTACGTCCGCAGCGAATATCCGCTGGCTATCAAGCACACATTGATTGCGCTGCGGCAAGTCCACGAAATGGGACTGCTGGGCGAGAATATCCTTAATACCGGTATTGACTTCGGCATTGACATAGTCCGCGGGGCCGGGGCGTTCGTCTGCGGCGAGGAAACCGCCCTAATCCGCTCTATTGAAGGGCTGATGGGCGAGCCGCGCCAGCGCCCGCCATATCCCATCCAAAAGGGGCTGTGGGGCAAACCCACGTGCATAAACAACGTCGAGACGCTGGCCAACATCCCTGTAATCATTCGTGACGGCGCGGATGAGTACGCCAAGGTCGGCGTTCCGGGCAACACTGGCACCAAGATATTCAGCCTGGTCGGAAAGATTCGCAACACCGGACTGGTGGAAGTGCCGATGGGCATAACTATCGGCGAAATCGTGTACGACATCGGCGGCGGCCCCATCGGCGACGCCAAGATAAAAGCGGTTCAGACCGGCGGCCCTTCCGGCGGCTGCATCCCCGCCAGCATGTTCGACCTGCCCATAGACTACGACAGCCTGACAAAAGCCGGCTCCATAATGGGCTCCGGCGGCATGATCGTGATGGACGAGAACACGTGCATGGTCGATGTCGCCAAGTACTTCATGAGCTTCCTCAAAGACGAGTCCTGCGGCAAGTGCTTCACCTGCCGCAAGGGCACGCAGCGGATGTACGAGATACTTGATGACATCACCAAGGGAAGAGGAACCCTCGCCCATCTTGACCTGCTGGAAGAACTTGCCCTGGCAGTCAAGGACACAACGATGTGCGGCCTGGGCCAAACGGCGTCCAATCCGGTGCTGTCCACGCTGCGCTACTTCCGCAACGAGTACGAAGAGCATATCCTTCAGAAGAAGTGCCGCGCGTTCGTCTGCAAAGACCTGGTGGGCGCGCCCTGCCAGACCGC
>JAOZQG010000131.1 GCA_029932365.1 bacterium
ATCCCGCCAGTGCAAGCAATAGCAGGGCAAGCAACCACAGCCTAGCCAATGGTCTGCCCCCTCGTGCGCAGCAGCAGCAGGATGAAGAACGGGGCGCCGATGAGAGACGTGATTATGGAAAGCGGAATCTCGCCCGGCGCCACCACCGTCCGCGCCAGCAGGTCCACCACGCCCATCAGCGCCATTCCCGCAAGCGCCGAAAGCACAATCAGCCGCAGGTGGCTCGCGCCCAAAAGCAGCCGGATGACGTGCGGCACCACCAATCCCACGAACGTGACGATGCCGGCAAACGCCACCGATACCGACGCCAGGAGCGTCGCCGAAATGAGCAGCGCCCGCGACGCCGCGGTGACGTTAACCCCGAGGTTGTGCGCGTCTTCGGTGCCCAAGAGCAGCGCGTCCAGCATCCGGTGGCGCATAATTCCCCAGGTCAGCCCCGCCGCAAGCACTACGAGCGCAATCACCACTTGCGGCCAGCTTGCGCCGGTGAGCGAGCCGAAGAGCCAGAAAAGCGCGCCTTTCAGCGTCCGGTCTGGAAACCGCAGCAGCACAAATGCCATCACCGCCGAGGCCAGCGTTCCCAGCGCAATGCCCAGAAGCAATAGCTTCAGCGGTGCTGTCCCCGGCTCGCGCAGAAGCGTCAGCAGCAAAAGCGTAATCGCCAGCCCGCCGACGAAGGCCGCGACTGGCAGCGTGAGATTGGCCACAAACCAGGAGAAGGGAAGCGCGCTCAACGCAATCACCGCGCCCAGTCCCGAGCCGGCGGATACTCCGGTGATGTACGGCTCCGCAAGCGCGTTTCGGAACAAACACTGCATATACGCGCCGGAGACCGCCAGCATCCCGCCGACGGCGAAGGCCAGCAGCACTCGCGGCAGCCGAAGCTGCCATAGTATCAGCCCGAACTTCTCGCTCCCAGGTTTGAAGCCCGCGGAACCGACGAGGAGCGACAGCAGGACGATGAGCGCAAGCGCTGCGACGAGCGCTACTGCGATGTTTACCGCACGCCTGGTCTCGTTACTCATCGTTTCCGCTCTCGGTGGTCGCTGAAACGAGCGCATTCTGGAGTATCTCCAGCGCTTCGACGATGCGCGGCCCCGGCCGCGAGAGTATGTCCTGGTGGATGAAGAGCACCTGCTCTTTTTCCATTGCTGTGGTCTTGGCGAGGAACGGCTGCGCGCGCAGCGCCGCCAGCATCTTTTCGCGGAATCCCTCGCCGGGGATCTCGGGTATGAGCAAAAACTCCGGGTCGGCGGCGATGAACTCCTCCGGCGTCACCACACTGAAGCCTTCGCTGCCGAAGGCGTTATCGCCTCCCGCCAGGCGTATCAGGTCGTCGATAAACGTCCCGTGCCCCGCGGCGTAAAACGGCGGCTGCATACTGCACGCCAGCATCATCACTCGCGGGTGGCGGGGGAGCCGTGCGCCCAGCTCAAACGCGCCCTCAAGCTCGCTTTTGAACTGTCTGAGCTTCGCCTTGTGCTCCTCGCTCACCATTAGCAGCCTTCCGAGCATCATCATCTGCGTGTAAAGCCCGTCCAGACTGTCCGGATTGTCCAGCACGAACACAGCCACGTCCAGCTCCTTGAGCTTGTGTATCACCGGCAGCGGATTCCCCCGGTACGCCAGCACGAGGTCCGGCTGTAGCGCGACTATGCGCTCAATATCAGGGTCAATAAATCCGCCAATGCGCTCGCAGTTCTCCACCTCCGGCGGGAAGGTGTCGTAATTCGTGACGCCCACGACGCTGTCAAACGCGCCCAGGAAGTAGACCATTTCGGTAAGGTTTGGCGCCAGCGTCACGATGCGCGAATACTCCGCCGGCTCGAACTCCACACCGAAGTAATCCACCGGCGCATACGGGTCGGTCACCTTTAGGTGGGCGAATCCGGCGGCTGCTGGCGCGGCGATCACGGTTAGCGCCAGTGCAACGGCAACGCTCACGGTTGCTAGTATTCTCATTTCGGCTCCGGTTCTATAGTTACGATTGGCGCGCCGTTGTGCCCGGGAAGCAGCACCAGGCGCGTGCGGTAGACCTCTTCTAAGCGCTCCAGCCTGAGCACCTCAGCGGGTGTGCCGTCGGCAACGATGCGCCCCTGATTCAGCAGCACGAGCCGCTCGGCGTAGCTTGCCGCAAGCGAAAGATTGTGCAGGCTCACCAGCACGGTCAGCTCCCGCGTTTCGCGCAGGCTCAGCAGCGCGTCCATCAGCTCCTTCTGATATGTCAGATCCAGGTGCGCTGTCGGCTCGTCAAGCAGCAGTATCTTCGGCTCCTGCGCCAGTGCGCGCGCGAGCAGCACCCGCTGCCGCTCTCCGCCGGAAAGCTCGGTGAAACGCCGCGATGTGAAGTCTGTAAGCGAAAGCTCGGTGAGCGTCCGCTCCACGGCTTCGCGGTCGCGCGCCCGGGGCTGTGCCAGCGCTCCCAGGTGCGGCAGCCGCCCCAGCATCACCATCTCCCAGACGCTGAGCGGCACCGGCGGCGCCGGATCCTGCGTGAGCACGCCGATGGTCGCCCCGCGCACCGCCGCCGGCATCATGCGCGCCTCCGTGCCCATCACGCGCACTGTCCCCGCGCTGCGCCGGATGCGGTTGGTGAAGAGGCGCAAAAGGCTCGTCTTGCCCGCGCCGTTGGGGCCGATGAGCGCGGCGAACTCGCCCGTTTCAACGGTTAGGCTCAGGTCGTGCAAAACCCGCCGGGAGTTGTATCCCGCGGACACCCCGATTGCCGCCAGTGCTTCCGCCATGTCAGGTCACTTCACGCGGGCTTCGGGAACAGGTGTGATGTGAGGGCGCGAAATGCGTCGGGCGGACGCGCGGTTGCGGGGTAGGGCGGGTTCGCAGTTTGTTTGCAGCGTTCGCAACACATCACTTAAATCCCAGAAGCTCGTGTTGTCGCCCGCCGGCAAGTTTCCTGGCTCGGTTTCATCCCGGTTCCGCCCCCTTCTCAGCACCGCGCCGCGCGGCGCCAATGGGATAACGGCGGTCCGGTCCACCTCACAGTGGCTGGCCCGCGGCGGATTCTCACCGCCTTCCTTGAACCAGCGGACGGAAGTATTGTGTCACGGGGACAGCCCCGAAGTCAATGGGGCAGAGGAGTCTGGTTACGCCTGAAGGCTAGAGACTCGACGGATCAACCTTCATCACGAGGGCGTCCATTCCGCCGCCACCTTCGTCTACCACGCCTTCAGGGGTAGTCTCAGGCCCGCTGGGAGTTGTCTCGGTTCCGCTGGGGCTCGATTCCTCACCCGAGGGAGAGGTCTCTGTGCCCGAAAAAGAATTTTCGATGCCGCTCGGCGTGTTCCAGGAGCCGTAGATGTTGGGCGCTCTTCCTGCAAGGTAAACTATTCCGCTTCCGTCCATCGTCACGCCCTCGCCTTCATCCAAGTAACTTCCGCCCCAGGTCTTCTGCCAGAGCAGGCTCCCGTCGGCGCTATACTTGAGA
>JAOZQG010000052.1 GCA_029932365.1 bacterium
AATCCACAATAGCCAAAGACGTGTAGCCGATGTCCGTGTCCTCAACTACCGGCGTAATGCGCCAGCCGATGACGTGCAGGTCGAACGGGAACGTGTCATCCCCAAAGCTGTTCGTCACCGTTACTGACATGCCGTAATCGCCCGGCGCGCCGAGAGTTACCATCGGATCTGTTTGGTCGCTCGTATTAGGATCAGCTCCTCCGGCGAAATCCCAGGCATATGTAATCGGCGGCGTGCCTATGGCATCAGCCGAGAATACGACCGATGCGCCGGTTTCGCACGTCTGGGGCTCGGGAACCGAAACGCCCATAATCGTCGCGGGCTGGCCGGTGAATACCGTAAACGGATATTCGTCGCTGCCGAAGTAGTTGACCACCGTGAGCGAGCATCCGTATTCACCGGTCTCGGGCACGGCCACAACGGGTGACGCATCGTCCGATGTAACCGGATCGAATCCCGCGCCGAAATCCCAGAGGTAAGCGAGCGGCGCCGTGCCTGTCACGCCAGCAACGAACGTTACATCGGTTAGCTCTTCCGCATATTCGGGATCAACTGAAGTGATGTCCGGCGCGTAACCCACGCGCAGCGTAAACGGATAAGTGTCGTCTCCCAGCGCGTTGGTAACCGTCAGCGACGCGGGGTATTCACCTTCCGCGCCCAGGATTACCTCCGGCGCCGCCAGGTCGCTGGTGCCCGGCGTTGCGCCGCCGCCGAAGTCCCAGGCATAACTAAACGGCAACCTGCCGGTAACTTCGGCGCTAAACTGCACCTCTTCCGCCACTAGTCCGGTTTCAGGGCTGACGCCGCTGATAATCGGCGGTCCGCCGGGTATCTCCGCGGGGACAGAAAACACGCCCGGCGTTCCTTCTGCATCGACGGGAACTACGTGCACATACTGCATTCCGGCACCCAGGGCGCATCCGCTCAGGCTGAACTCCAGCCGTCCATCACCTGTGGCTTCTTCCAGGGCAACATGATCTACTTCCTCCCACGGACCTTCCATATTCTCACTCTGCTCAATTAAATACTCCGCGCAGTCCACGCCGAAATTTATTGCCAGCGGTGTGATATCGCTTATGTCCACAATGTAGTTACCGGACCCATCAATCACCGCCGCGATGCAATTCACCTCTGAAGGGTCATAAACCTCGCCGTAATACATCGCAATTGGGGTTATATCGGATATGCCAATCGTTCCATTCTGGTCGTAGTCGCCGGCATTGCGGTAGTGCCAGGATATGGTGTAAGTTCCGCCGGCTTCGTACGCCAAAACGAGGTTTTCTATACGATTGTCCTCACCCGTTGGCGGATCGCACACAGCCTTAACCGTTCCGCTCTCGATCAGGGCCTCGCGCAATGCGTCCTTTAACAGTGCAAATATCTCCGGTCGCGCGCCTTCAGGCGCACGCATCGAATCAAGCTCCGCCAGAGCACTGTCGGTGCCGAATTCCGCATGGCCGTATGGCTGCATCACGGCAGTATGCGCATCCTTTGAAGAGGACCCGCACCCGTAGAGCGCAAATAAAGCCAACAGTGTTAAAAGCGGAAAAAATCGCAGCAAATTTCGCTGAAAAATCATATTGCCCCCTTTGGCGATAATTCTTCGTTAGCATTATACCAGCCTGAGCGTAGTGAAGACCTTAACGCGGGGCTACTTTCTTCGATGCCCGCTAGCTCTTCTTCTCCCGTTCGGTTCTCTTCATCCGCGCCGAGCGCAGCCTGTGGAACCAGGATTGCGGCAGCCATCGCGCCAGCCATACGAAGAAACGGTACTTTCTTCCAGGAATGCATATGACCCGATTGCGCTTCAGGCATCTCAGCGACTCGTCAACCACGCTTTCCGCCGACATCCAGAGCCCGTCCGGTATCCTCGAAGTGTCGATTCCGCGCCGGGAATGGAACTCGGTGCGGGTGTAGCCGGGACACAGCGCCTGCACGCGCACCCCGGTGCCTATAAGCTCCATATGCAATCCCTCGGAGAAGGTCTTAAGATAAGCTTTCACCGCCCCGTAGTTAACGCTTCGGGGTGAAGGCGTAAACGCCGCCACGGACGATACATTGATAACCGCACCGCGCCCACGGGCCACCATCGCCGGAATCGCCGCCCGGGCCAGGCGAGCGCAAACGCGCACGTGAACGGCAATCATCTCCTCTATGTCCTGCACGTCGGTTTCGTGGAACAGCCCGTGGAATCCCGAGCCCGCGTTATTCACTAACAGCTCCAGATTCAGCGTACGCTTTATTTTCTCTTCTACATCTCGAATACCGGCTTCCTCCGCCAGCTCCGCGATTAAAACCTCCGCCGAAACCTCGTGCTTTCTCTGAAGTTCCTCTGCGAGAGCGCCCAGGCGCTCTCTTTGCCGCCCGTGAAGAACGAGGTCGTGGCCGTCGGCGGCGAGGCGGCGGGCGAACGCTGCGCCGATACCGCTGGTCGCGCCGGTTATGAATGCGAGGGGGCGATTGGCGCCTAAAACCATAGTTGTTCCAGATTGTAGCATCGCCCACCTGCTCCAGTTCCGGGACTCGAGCAGTGGCTTTGGGGGGCGGGAAATTCAGCTTTGCGCTGACAGGATACGGGCAGCTTGAAACCAGCTTCTCGCGCAACTGTCCCTCAACGCCGCGCTGGTGTGATTTGACACGCCCGATATGCCAAAAGATTGGAGATATGGCGTCGTTCGAGGAGCTTATAAGATGCGCCACAAAAGGCACCTTTCTAAAGTGGGGCAATCGCCGGTGGCGCGCTCTGCCGGTGGCTCGGCCATAAGCACGAGCGCGAGATGGCTGAATCCGTTAAGCACCTAGTAACGCCCACGGATTCCGTTGCGCAGTCGTCCGAGCCTCAGTCGGTTAACCCGTGCGAGGACTGTAGCGAGGATTGCGCCGAAGAACTTCCAGAAGAATCTGTTGAGGACGCAGGGGAAGAAGGCGACGCCTTCGGCAAACACCGCCGATTGCGCGAAGGCTAATCCTCACCGACAAATTCCCGCCAGCGCGCGGCGAGTTCTTCGCTTTCAGGGGGGACGTCGCTTTTCAGCGCTTCGCGCAAAGCGTTTGCGTCCATTACCTCCACGCCCAGCTTCTCGGCCTTCGCCAGCTTGCTTCCCGGCTCCTCGCCCGCGCAACCGAGAAGCATAAGGCGCCGTGTGCATCCAGTCCCATCTTCCGGGCATAATCGCCCCTCGGAATTTTGCAGATACGACACTAGGCGCAGCTTTGATACAATCGCAGCGTGGCAGCGAAGGGAACTCTTTACCTTGTCGGGACGCCCATCGGCAACCTCGGCGACTTGACGCTGCGCGCGCTGGAAACGCTAAAGGCGTGCGACGCAATATACTGCGAGGACACGCGGGTTTCGCGTCGGCTTCTCGCGCACCACGGCATAGAAAAGCCCACGTCGTCGTTTCACGAGTACAGCGATGCGCGGGTGGTTACGCGCATCCGCCGCGACCTGGAAGCGGGCAAAAACGTGGGCTACGTCACCGACGCGGGGATGCCCGGCGTGTCCGACCCGGGACCGCAGCTCGTGGCGATGTGCCTGGAAGAGGGGCTGGAGGTTGACGTAGTCCCCGGGCCTTCGGCGCTGGCCGCGGCGCTGGCGTATCTGCCGTTTCAACCTGAGCGCTTCACTTTCCTGGCCTTTCCCGGCAAGAAGCGCGCGCAGCTTCGCCGGTTCGCCCAAGAAATCGCGGCGATGGGTCATCCGGCGGTTGTGTTTGTCGGGCCGCATGACCTGGCGAAGCTTATGGACGCGGCCGCCGAAGCGCTGCCGGAAGATACGCAGGTGCTTTTCTGTCGCGAGCTGACGAAGGTGTTTCAGGAGGTTAAGTTCATCCGGCTTAGTGACCTTGCTGAAATCGCCGCGCAGGGGACGCGCGGGGAGATAACGCTGATTTTCGTGCCGCCGGAAGCCGGGGCGCGCCAAGAGCCGGGAGCCGAACCTAGCGTGGCTTTCGCCGACGCGCTGGAGAAGCTGGCCAAGCTGGGCTTTTCGGGACGGGACAAGCGGCGGATACTCAACGCGCTGTTTCCGGGCCAAAAGGCGCTTGTTCAGCGCGCTGTGTATAATACTGAAGCCGAATCGCCTGACGGCGAGGACGACTAAATTATGGCCAAGGTCGTCGGCAAATGGGTTAAAAGGCGCGGCCCGCGCGTCGTGCCCGACGCATCCGGACCGGAGGAGATTCAGGCGCCGCCCCGGGCGACACCGCGGGAGGTCGTCATCCTGGCGGTGCTGGGACTTATCATCATCGTGGCGTTTACCGCGGCGTTCGTGCGGGTGAAGGTGGACCGCGGCATCCGGCTGTGGATGCTCAACCACGGCCCGGACCAGCTCGTCGTCGTGAATCCCGACACGGGCGAGCTGGAAAAGGAGCTGCTGGTGGCCGACGGCCTGCAGCAGGTAGTCTTCAACCACGCAAAGGACACCGCTTTCGTGGCCAATGTGGTGGACGTCAGCAACCGGGTCACCCTCATCGATACGCGCACCTACCTCAGGTCCGAGCAGATAATCGTGGACGGCGTGCCGCAGGGGCTGGCTGTATTTCCCGACGACAAGCACCTCGCGGTCATCACGGGTAGCAAGACGGATTTTATGGCTGGCGGCTTCGACATACTCGACCTGTCCAGGCAGTCAGCCGCCGACCCCAGGCGCAAGCGTGCGGTCTACCGCGAACGCAATCTAGCGCTCACCGCGTTTATAGCTGTCGACGAATACGGTGAGAACGTCTTTTGCCTTGACGCTAAAGCCAGCCACGTGTTTATTTTTAGCGTGGACGAGCAGAAGCTGGTCCGCACAATAGACATTGGCGCGGCGCCTATGGGGCTCTTGTATCCCGAACACGGCGACTACTTCTTCGTCTCGTCGATAAAGGACAAGGCGATAACAGTCCTGCGCAAAGCGCGCGACCCTCAGGACGTGGAGATTGTGGGCAAGGTCAATTACGGCCGCTTCCGCCATATGGCGCTGAGCCGGGACGGCCGGACGCTTTTCGCGCCGGTCTACGAGCAAAGGGAGATAGCGGTGATAGACGTGGAAGCCCTAAAAGTGGTCAAGGCATTCAAGCTGGACGAGGGATGCAGCCTCATAGCGACAAGTCCGGTGGGCAACGACATATACGCAGTGGGCTACGACAGCGGAAAGGTTTACGTGCTGGACGCTGGCACAGGCGAGCTGCTGCGCACCATTACCACCCACGGCGAGTTTCGGGACATTAAAGTAATACTGGAAGCGGACAAGCCGCCGCTGAAGACGGCTTCTGCGGGATAGGCCAGGGAGAGATCTGTGCACCCTTTGTGTCAAGCGGTGTTGCTGATACCAAGTCCATCCGCGAAGACCGTGGCGCTGGGTCTGCTGGTGGCCTTTTTTGTCGTGGTCATCGCCGTGGTGCCCCTGGAATTTGGCTTTTACCGGACGCTCAAGCAGCAGCCGCTTGGCACTGCCGTCGCGCTGGAGATAATAATTTCGGTGGATATTGTGCTGCTGCTCGCGGGCGTGATTTTGGACTGGTATACCACGCCCCAGGGAATTATCCTGCTGCTCACTTTGATGATCCTGCTGCTGGTGCTCGCGGTATGGTTCGTCTACTGGCGGTTCAGGCTCATAGCGGCGCTTTATTCACGGGCCACGCTCAAGTCGCGCCGGGAGCTGGAGCGCCTGCTGAGCGATATGGCACGCGCAAAGGAGCAGGCCGAGCTGGAGCAGAGGAACGTAGAAAAAGAACAAGACACCGGCGGAGACTCCAAGAAGGAGCGGAACCATGACTGAGGCACTCGTTGTATTCCAGCTGCGCAGCGACGCTTACGCGCAAGCGCTGACCATCGTGGGCGTGTCGCTGCTTTTCATCCTGCTGCTGAGCATTGGCGCTTTTGTCGTAGTGCGTATGGTCAACCGGAGTCTGAGAGTGGACAATCCCGATTACAGCAAGGATGCGGTTTTACGCAAGCGCGCCGAGCTACTGGCTATGGCAAAGAAAAAGAAGGTGGAGCGAGGCCGGGCTGAGGAAATGGCGTCGCGCGTTCCGTCTGACGAGGGCAAAGCCGACAAGGCCGCGCCCGAACAGGCCCGCAAGAACGCGCAGGAGGCCGCGCGTGAGAAGTTGAAGCAGGCCGCCGCCGCCGCAACAGGCTCAAGCTGCCCTCACTGCCACATCGTTATGGCTGCCGATGAGGAGCTTGCGGTTTGCCCTTCCTGTCTTGCCGTCCAGCACCGCGTGTGCCTTGACCTTTCGGGCTGCATCAACGGCTGCGCTATCGACTATATTTACCAGTACCCTTCAGGGACATTCAGGGACTTGGGGACGTCTGGTTCTCGACCGGACTAGCATTCTCCGTCTGCCCGCTTTCAAAGCTTATTACCAGGGGCACGATGCCATCCGGTACGAGGTTCTCATTAAACGTGCCCCCGCCGATGTCCACGATTTCCAGCCCCTCGCGCATATCGCGCGGCGCAACCCCGGGTTCAAGCTCGATTGTCGGCATTGTGCCTGAAGCTATAACTCCGGGGCCATAAGTATTGATGACATCGAGCGTGAATCGCCGCAGGGCAATCAGGTCCTGGCGCTCCACGTATGCGACAACAACCAGCGGCAGAGGGCGCGGGAATGTCACAATCGTTTGTCCGGAGCCTCCCATCCCCGAGGGGTGCATTGAGACTCCGTCAAGCAGGCCGGTTTCCACCGCCAGCCGGTCGATCAGTCGCTCCGGGGTCTTGCCGCTTTCGTAATTCGCCAGCAGCTTAACCACGAAGTCCTCGGCCCTTACGTTGGAGAGCACCAGCGCATAGACCGGCCGGTCGGCCGCAAGGCCCAGCTCCTGGCTCAGGCTGGGCAACGACATCGTTTGCACCGCCTCCGGACCTTCGGGATAACGGGCTATCAGGCCTTTTTCCTTGTCCATATACTCGCGGTAGGAATTCACGGCGAACAGGAGCCCGACGAATATGCAGGCAAAGAGGGCCAGCGTGGCGGTGATGCGCGGATAGTTCAAACGGTAGTGCGAACGCAGGTCGCCGTTGCGCACCCGGGTCATCAGCTCGCGGCGGAAACGGTCGCTTACCCGGCCGATGGTGGGAAAGCACTGCATATACATCTTCATCCGCCGCTGCTTCAGGTATTCGCGCTCGCAGGCCGCGCAGCTTTTCCGGTGCTCGTTGAATCGCGCCAGGCGGGCACCCTCCAGGGCGCCATCCAGCTCTTCGCCTATCAGCCGTCTGAATTCTTTGCAGTCCATTACAGGGGCACCTTGCGGCGTACCAGTTGCCGGGCCCGATTCAGCCTGCTTTTAACTGTACCCATACTCACGCCGAGAATCTCTGAAATTTCATCATAAGACAGTTCGTTCACCTCACGCATAATCAGCACGTCGCGGTACATCGGCGGCAGTCCGTGCACGACCTGCATAATCTCTTCTACGATTCGCCGGTGCTCGTCGGAGTGCGCCGGGTCCCGCGCATCGTCAGCCAGACGGGCAACCATATCGAAGGACCTGCCCGAGTCGTCGGTGCGCTCCGGAAGCTCAATGAAAAAGCGCCCTAAAAGCGACCGGCGACGCTGATGGGTGCGGATATAGTTGAGCGCAACCTTATAAAGCCAGGTCTCGAAGCTCGCCTGGCCCCGGTAGCGCCCGATGAACTTGAACACCCGTAAAAACACCTCCTGGGCGATGTCCTCGATTTCGTCCATGCTGCCAAGGTGCTGGTACACAACGGTGAACACAAACCGCTCGTACCTGGCGACCAGTTCGTCGAAAGCCTCCAGCGTTCCCGACTGGCACCGCGCGATAAGCTCGTCCACCTCCGGGGAGTTGTACGAGCCGGCTTTCTCCGCGGCCGTCACTTCCATGCCACATCCTTAGACCGCACGAAATGCGGAAGGTTCCTAATTCTAACAGATATGGCGCTCGCAAGGAGCGAAAGGCGGGCTATGCGATGAGTCGAATCTCCGCCCAAAACGGGTATCGTAAGGCAGAGGTTGCGTGATGGCCCAGGAGGGGATGATGGACGCGAAGAGATACATTGTCGTTATTGCCATCGCGCTGCCGGCGGCACTCGCCGTACTGCCGGTTGCCGGGTGCATTCCCGACAGATGGAAACCCTACGGCTGGTGGTGGGAGGGCGACCCGTATCCGGCACCCATACAGGAATTGAAGGCACCTGATACGGTAGCCCTGGATGAGCGGGCGACGATTAGGGCGGTCGTGTGGATAGGTTATAGCCGCAAGATAGTAGAAGAATCGGTTGAAGTGGTGAAAGCCACTTACACGGTGCGGATTAAGCTTATCCTGCGCGCGTATGGAGACTACCTGGCGAGACCCGCGAATATCCCGCCGCCGACTGAGAAGCTCTATACGGTTTCGTTTCCGGTGCCCGGCGAGTGGACGATACAGGTGAACGATGAAAGCGTGCCGATAACGGTTCTGCCGGCGGAGACGTAGGCTGAAGCGGCCGGAATCGAGCCCTGGCCGACCCTGCGGAATACTGGATGCGCTAGCCAGACTCCATGCGATTGGCGGTGAAGCCCCAGGCCATCTGAAACGCAACGGCTACGGCGCGGCACTTCTCCCACCAGTCTTCGCTATCGTTCAGCGCAATTCCAAGCGATAGCGCATCAGCCTGACGGTTTTCGCCCTTTATCTTTTCCAGCTCAACTTTCGCCTTCTTGACCGCGCTGCTTAGGCTGTCCAGAGCGAAGTCCAGGTCGGCTCTTGGCCCCTCGGCCGCCGCGTCCCGCAAAGCAGCGAGGTATCGCTCCTCTTCATCCAGCAGCCACTCGGCCCAGACGGGGACGCTGCGCATCATCAACACGATACGCACTTCGCACGTCATGGCCTCGGCGAGCACATTGAGGTCACCGGTCTCTCCCCAGATCTCGCTGAAGCAGTCGTGAACCGCACGCACATCCGGCATCAGCACCGAGGGCTTGCGCGATCCCAGCGCGGCGAATAACTCCACCGGCGGCGGCTCGTCGAATCTCAACGGCGCGAGATGCGGCGGCGGGATTATCGGGCGGTTCTTCTCCGCCTCCACAAGCGGGCGCCCTTGCCGTAAGAATACTTCGCGCAGATTGTCGCGCTCGTGCCCATCTGCGGAAACCGCCATCTTTGCGAGTTGCGCCATCGCTTCGAGAGCGTAGATTCTGCGCTCAGGGGCGCGGTCGGCTGCGACAAGAAAAAAACCGATTGCCACATCCTGTGGCCCTTTTTCCTCAAATCTCACGCTGTCTGGCAGGCGGCTGGTGAGCTTCCCCGCTGCCCACCACCACTCAGGCGGCGCGTGCTTCCAGAATTCATCGTCATTGAGCGCCACACTGAGCTGCTGCTCCGGTACCGGCAATCCGACCTGCGCGAACCAGAAAAGCAATGTAAGGCGCTCTTCGGTGGTCAGCTCGCCCTGGAGCATTCGGGTGAACCGGCCGCGTTTGAGCAGGCCAACGCCTTTTCCCGCACCGACCTTCGCCGCCAGCGCAAGCGCCGCTTCCCCGACATCCCCGGAAACCTCGGCATTACCGACGCCACTGGTAGCTATGAGAGTCGCTGCTGCCAATGCGACCATAAGGCACCTGAAAGCTGAACCTGTATTAGCCCGTATCATCCTTGCCCACCTCCGCGAGCATTGTATCAGGGCGCGGTGCCGCTTGGCGATACGCGGCGGTGGGTCTACAATTAGCGGGTGGGGATGAACCGCAAGCAGGCGCAAGAGCGCATCGCCGAGCTGCGGCGCGAAATCGAGCGCCACAACTACCTTTACTACACGCTGGACGCGCCGGAAATAAGCGACGCCGAATACGACGCGCTCTACCGCGAGCTTGCCAACCTGGAGCGCGAGTTCCCGGATCTCGTCACGCCAGATTCGCCCACACAGAAGGTTGGCGGGCCGGTTGCGCGCGAACTGGCAACGGTGCGCCACGAGTTCCCCATGTACAGCCTGGATAACGCGTTTTCGTTAGGGGAGCTTCGTGACTTCGACGCACGGGTGCACCGGTTCCTGAAGTTAGATGTGGCTGAGCCGCTTGAGTACCACGTGGAGCCCAAGCTTGACGGCCTGGCGGTCTCGCTGAAATACGAAAACGGACGGTTCGCGCTCGGCACCACACGCGGCGACGGGCGCGAAGGCGAGGACGTGACAGCGAACCTGCGCACGCTAAAGCCGCTGCCGCTAAGGCTGACGCGAGATGTATCGCTTACCGTGCGCGGCGAAGTGTTCTTCACGGAGCAGGACTTCGCGCGGGTGAACGAGCAGCGCAAAGAAGCGGGCGAGCCGCTTTTCGCCAATGCGCGCAACGCCGCCGCGGGCAGCCTGCGGCAACTGGACACGGCGGTGACCGCGTCGCGCCCGCTGCGCATCTTCCTTTACGCGCTGGAAGAGCCGGAGCGCCACGGCGTTAAAACGCAGGCCGGCGCAATAGCGAAGCTGCGCGAGCTGCATCTGCCCACCGCGCCGCTGAACACGCTTTGCCGGGGCATTGACGAGGCCGTTTCCTACATCGAAGGCGATCTCGCCGAGGCGCGCGAAGGTCTCGCGTTTTCCACCGACGGCGCGGTGGTGAAGCTAAACGACTTCGCGCTGTGGGACAAGCTCGGCTTCACCGCCAAGTCTCCGCGCTTCGCCATAGCTTACAAATACGCCTCTGCCGAAGCCGTTACCGAGCTGGAGGGCGTAACGTTTCAGCTTTCGCGCACCGGCACGATGACGCCGGTGGCGGAGCTGGCGCCGGTGGAGATAGGCGGGGTCACGGTGAAGCGCGCCACGCTGCACAACCTGGACGAAATCGAGCGGCTGGGGGTTGCCATAGGGGACAAAGTGCGTGTAATGCGCGCGGGCGAGGTGATACCCAAGGTTCAGGGAGTCGCCGAAGTCGGCGAAAAGCGGCGCGACATTCTCGCTAAGCTTCCCACGCACTGCGAAAGCTGCGGCACTAAGCTGGTGCGCCGCGACGACCCGCCGAATCTGGCGTGTCCCAACCGCGAATGCCCGGAAGTGGTCGCGCAGCAGGTGGCCTTTTTCGCCAGCCGGGGCGCGATGCGCATTGAACGCCTGGGCGGGAAGATTGCGCGACGGCTGGTGCGGGAAGGGCTGCTCAAAGACGTTGCGGATATATACACCTTGCGCGAACACGAGCGGGAACTGGTGGCGCTGGAGGGATTTGCCGAAATTTCGGTGCAGAACCTTCTGGCGGAAATTGAGGGCAGCAAGCGCAGGCCTTTTGCGCGCGTGCTTTACGCGCTGGGCATACCGGAGGTGGGCGCGCAGACGGCGCGACTGCTCACGGAGCATTTCGCGGACATTGACGAAATGATAGCCGCCCCGCCGGAGAGATTCGACGAGATTTATGGCATCGGCGAAGTCGTGGCGCGGGAGATATGGGAGTTTTTGCACGACGAGCGGAACCTCAAGCTAATCAAACGCCTGCGCGAAGCGGGGCTGCAATTCGCCAGCGGCGCGGAAGGGCAGGCGGGCGGATTTTTCAGCGGCAAAAAGGTTTGCGTCACCGGCAGGATTGACCCGTTCACGCGCGACGAATGGAAGGAGATTATCGAGGCGTCAGGCGGCTACTTCGTTACGGCGGTGAGCAAGAGCACCGACCTGCTGCTGGCGGGCGAGGAGCCGGGAAGCAAGCTGGCGAAGGCCGAGAAGCTGGGCGTGGAGGTAATGGACGCAAACGCTTTGCGCGAAGCGCTGAAAAGCGACGTCCCCCCTGAAAGCGAAGAACTCGCCGCGCGCTGGCGGGAATTTGTCGGTGAGGATTAGCCTTCGCGCAATCGGCGGTGTTTGCCGAAGGCGTCGCCTTCTTCCCCTGCGTCCTCAACAGATTCTTCTGGAAGTTCTTCGGCGCAATCCTCGCTACAGTCCTCGCACGGGTTAACCGACTGAGGCTCGGACGACTGCGCAACGGAATCCGTGGGCGTTACTAGGTGCTTAACGGATTCAGCCATCTCGCGCTCGTGCTTCTCGCCGCCGCCCGGCACCAGCGTGGGCTGCACGAAGAACGGCGCGGCCAGCGCCGCCAGCGCGAGGATTAGCAGCCCGATAAGTGCAGGAACCCACGCGCGCTTGAAGTAGTGCGGCGTGGTAACGCGCATCCACGACCAGTGCAGCCACAGGTGCAGCGCAACGCCAATAAGCAGCGCGACCGCCACCCAGAAGTGCAGGACGCCCCAGTCGTGGCGGTCCATTCCCAGCAACACGAGTACCCCGCCCGTTCCCGGCGGCATGGTGAACTTAATCAAGAATCCACTGAAGAGCAGAAAACCCATCAGCAGGTAGATAATCACGTTAATCCAGAAGTTGAGCATGTGTTTCATCGCTGATGTTTCGTTACCCTAACGAAACGCGAACAAGTCTATCCAGCTAGTATCTCATTGCCCGGTAAATCAGTGGCGGCGGAGTTTGGCGAACTCCTTGAGTTCTCTCAGCACCGTTAGTACCGTCTGGTGGCGGATTGCCGCGCGGTCGCCTTCGAAGCTGTATTTGACGACCTTGTCGTTTTCGCCGTCCAGATAGCACACGAATACGGTGCCCACCGGCTTTTCCGGCGAACCACCGGAGGGCCCGGCGATGCCGGTTATGGCCACGGCGATTTCCGCGCCCGTGGCTTCCTTAACTCCTGTAGCCATCTGGCGGGCGACTTCTTCGTTCACCGCCCCCTGCTGCAGGAGGAGATCCGGGTCGACGCCTAAAAGCGCGGTTTTTACGTCGTTGGCGTAGGAGACCACCCCGCCCAAATACATGTCCGAGCTTCCGGGCAGGCTGGTTACCGCGGCGCCCAGCAGCCCGCCGGTGCAGGATTCGGCGGAACCGAGCGTCTTCCCCATGCTGAGAAAGGCCGCGAACACCTCCTTGGCCGCGTCGTGGAGTTCCTTATGTACTTCACACATCGTTTTCCTCCTGCCGGATTCCGGCTCGCTTCCATCATACTACGAATCGCGGCGATGTGGGC
>JAOZQG010000053.1 GCA_029932365.1 bacterium
TCGCGGATAACCGCGCCCGCCTTCACGCCGCTTTCGGGAAGCTCCGGCGAAAACCTTAGCGTCAGTGAAACCGACTTCTCGTCCTTGCGCACGATGAGAACGGCGAACGGCTTCTTGCCCGCCTTCGCGAGCTCCCGCGCCGCCCGGTCAATGACGTTTTTCACGTCGTCCTTGCCCGCGCCTTCCAGCTCCACCGCCACCAGCGACACCTTGCCCGCCATCTCCGGCTCGGCGACCTTCGGCGCCACCGAGTCGTATAGCGCGCCGCGCTTGAGCACCGCCAGCTCCTGGTGCGTCTCCTTCAGCTCGCGGCGCGTTTTCTCGATAGCCTCTTCGACTTCGTTTAGCGGCACGTGGAACTCGCGCATCAAATCCTCGCCCACCTTGCGGAAATCCGCGAGGAACTTCTGCGCTTCCATTCCCACCGCCGCTTCCAGCCGCCGGATGCCGGACTGAACCGATTCTTCCTTCACGATGACGAAGCTTCCGGCCTGGGAGCTGTGCTTCAGGTGCGTGCCGCCGCAAAGCTCGCGGCTCACCTGCGCGCCCTCCTCGCCCATATTCACCACGCGCACGGTCTCGCCGTATTTTTCGTCGAACACCGCGGTCACGCCCTCGCGCTTGGCGTCCACGAGCGGCATCTGCTGCGTCCACACGGCGTGGTCCGCCAGCAGTATTTCATTGGTGATGCGCTCCACCTCGCGCATTTGCTCGTCGGTCATCGCCTCGTAGTGCGAGAAGTCAAAGCGGATGCGGTCGGGGTAAATCTGCGAACCCGCCTGGTTCACATGCTCGCCCAGCACCCGCTTGAGCGCTGCGAGCATCGCGTGCGCGGTCGTATGCGCGCGGGCGATTGCGGCTCGCCGTGTCTCATCCACCTTAAGCTCCACCGTTGCGCCTTCCGCGAGGTTTTCCGGGCCGCCCGCTTCAAAGAACCCCAGGTGCTCGCCCATATTCTTGCTGTCCACGACGCGGAAGCGCACGCCTTCAGCGACCGCGTATCCCATATCGCCCGGCTGCCCGCCGGTTTCGGCGTAAAACGGCGTTTTATCGGTGTAGAGCGCGAATAGCTTTTTGCCCTTCGCCTCTTCCGCGCCCGCGGCGTCCTTTTCCTTCGCCTCAATCTTGCCCGCGAACGGCTTGACGCCGCGCACCGTCGCCTCGGCTGTCAGCGTATCGTATCCGACAAATTCAACATCGCCATTTGCCATCGCGCCTTCCTCCACCTGGAATTCGGACGTGAACTCCCTGCGCTCCCGCGCGCGGTTGCGCTGCTGCTCCATCTCCGCTTTGAACTCGTCCTCGTCCACCTCGAACCCGCGCAGCCGCGCCAGCTCCTGCGTCACCTCGAACGGAAACCCGTACGTGTCGTGCAGCGTGAACGCGAATTTACCGGATAGCGCTCCGCCCTTTTTGAGCTTGGCGAATTCGCGGTCAAGGTCTTCGTAGCCCCGCTCCAAAACGCCCAGAAATCCCTCTTCTTCGCGGGCGAGCCACGTCAGGATATTGTCCTTGCGCGATACAAGCTCCGGATACGCGTCGCCCATCTTGTCGATGATGAGCTGCGCCGGTTCTGCGAGATACGCCTTGCGCACGCCCAGCAGATACGTCGTCTTCACCACGCGCCTGATCACGCGCCGCAGCACGTAGCCCCGATCCAGGTTGCTCGGCGTGATGTTGTCCGCCAGCATAAACGCCGCCGTGCGCATATGGTCCGCGCAGAGCCAGAACGGCTCGTATTGCAGCTTGTCCGGCGCCACGCGCTCGCCGCCCGATGCACCGGCCACCAAAGATTTGAAGTAATCCACCAGATACGCGAACAGGTCGCATTCAAACACGTTGGCCTTGCCTTGCAGCACCGCCGCCAGCCGCTCCAGGCCCATTCCGGTGTCGATATTTTTCTTGGGCAGCGGAGTCATCTTGCCCGCCGCGTTGCGATTGAACTCCATGAACACGAGATTCCACACCTCGAGCATCCGCCCCGCGTCTTCCATCCGCTCGAAGTCTTCGCGGCTCTTGCACGGATTACTTTCGGCGCGCTCCATGTCAAAGAAGATTTCCGTGTCGTAGCCGCACGGCCCGATTTCCGCCGCCGCCCACAAATTGTGCTCGTCGCTCAGCCCGAAGATTCGGTCGCGAGGCACGCCCGTGAGTTTCTCCCACAATCCCGGCGCATCGGGGTCGTTTTCATGCGTGCTCACATACAGGTATTTCGGGTCGAGCCCGGCCCACTTCTTGTCGGTAAGAAACTCCCACGCCAGCTCAATGGCCTCGGCCTTGAAGTAGTCGCCGAAGCTGAAGTTGCCCAGCATCTCGAAAAACGTGTTGTGCCGGTTGGTGAAGCCCACGCGGTCGAGGTCCACCGTGCGCACGCACTTCTGGCACGAGGCCACGCGCGGCGCCGGCGGCTGCTCCTTGCCCTCGAAGTAGCGCTTCATCGGCGCCATTCCCGCGTTGATGAGCAGCATTGACGGGTCGGCGAGCGGCGTAAGCGGCGAGCTGGGCACCACGTGGTGCTCCTTGCCTGCGAAAAAGTCCAGAAAGGCCTGGCGAATTTCCGACGAATCGCGCATGAGGGAATAGGATACTCGCTCACACTTACTCACGCAACTGGAAGCCGGGCACTCCACGCGGTCCAAATCCGCCATTTCCGCCCGGGGGCGGGCGAAACCCCTTGAAACAAATCGCGGTAGCGCTATAATAAACGGGTAGGGCGCAGCCAGGACTTGCACAGCCAGGTCCGTTCGGCTGCCGGGAGGATACCGATGACAGAACTGGTGAAGAACGGTTTTATCCGCGCAACCTGCGGGATTGCTCGTCTCGGCGTCAGGAACCACTACCTGCTGAAAATACTGACCAACCTCGCGCGGCGCTACCTTTCGCAGCGCTTCGCCACTACCACGTTTTTCCACGCCGCGCCGCCCCCGAAGGCGATGGAGGACAAGGCGCACCTCACCGAGGCGCTGCTCAACGTTGTGGAAAAGGGGCTCACGCGCGGGCTGATCTCGCGCGAGTACGCCGACCGGTTCGTTTCCGTGTTTTCCGGAATCTTCACGCGGGGGCACGACCGGCGCGCCGCGTTCAGGGAGCGCCACGAAACCGACCCGCCGGGATTTTTGGTGCTCGCGCCGACGCACCGCTGCAACCTGCGCTGTATCGGCTGCTACGCGGTCAGCTCGCCTTCCGAAAACTCCCAGCTCGACTTCGACACGTGTTCGCGCATTGTGCGGGAACAGCGCGAGCTCTGGGGCTCCCACTTCACGGTCATTACCGGCGGCGAACCTTTCATCTACCGCGACGGCGGTAAGGGGCTGATCGAGCTTTGCGCCGAGAACCCGACCACTTTCTTCCTCGTATACACCAACGGCACGCTGATAGACGATGAAGTGGCGGGAAAGCTGGCGCACCTGGGGAACGTCACACCCGCCATCTCGGTGGAAGGCTACGAAAAAGAGACCGACGCCCGGCGCGGCAAGGGCGTGCATAAGCGCATCCTGCGCGCCATGGAGAGCCTGCGCAGGGCGCATGTGCCCTTCGGCATAAGCGTCACCGCCACCAGCGAAAACGTAAACACGCTGCTTTCCGACGAGTTCTGGGACTATTACCTGGAGGACCAGGGCGCGCTGTACGCCTGGATGTTTCAGTATATGCCCATCGGCCGCGCCTACACGCTTGAGCTTATGCTTTCGCCCGAAGAGCGTATGGACCTCTTCCACGCCACCTGGAAGCAGATTCGCGAGAAGCGCCGCTTCATGGCCGATTTCTGGAACTGCGGAACGGCGGTGGGCGGATGCATCAGCGCCGGCGGCAACAGCGGCTACATCTACATCGACTGGAACGGCGTGGTCACCCCCTGCGCCTTCAATCCCTACGGCATGGATAACATAAACGAGGTGTACGCTTCCGGCGGCGACCTGGACACGGTGCTGTTTTCGCCCTATATGACGGGCATACGCGCCTGGCAGCACGACTACGTCGCCGGCGACGGGCGCCCCGACGGCACGATGGGCAATGTTATCGCCTGCTGCCCCTACCGCGACCACCACGGGATGATCTGCGACCTCATTAGGCGAACCGGCGCCCGTCCCGAAAACGAGCCCGCGGCGCAGGCGCTGGCGGACGAGGCATACCACCAAGGCCTCATCGCCTACGGCGAGGACTTCGGGAAACTTTCGGAGCAGACCTGGCGCGACGACTACCTGAACCGTCATCCGCCCGCCACCGGCTGACCGCCCCGCGCGCAAGCATGGTGGCGCGTGCGCTTGCCCGCCTATGGAGGGTTTGCCCGCCATCACGCGCCGCGCGTGACCGGAGAGTCCCGCCCGTGATACCTTCCCGGATGCTAGAATAACCCGCGTGAATCTTACCGAGCGCATCTACTTCTGGACGCTGAGCATCGCGGCGCTGGCCTACATCTTCTGGCTCGCCTGGCTCGACGAATTCCACGGCGCAAGCCTCACCTGGTCGCTCGCATTGCTGATCGTGCTGGGTATCGCCGCGTTTTCTTGGTGGCGCCCGAAAGACGACATCGCCCGCCGCGCGCGCCCCATCTTCTTCATCGCCGCCGGCGGCTTCGTCATCTACGCGCTCATCCCCTGGATTTTCCACTGGCTCTGGAAGCTCTTCCCCAAATCCTCGCTCATCTGGCGCGTGCCGGGAATGGACTACTTCGCCGAGCTGCTGTGGTATGCCGTCCCGCTCGCAGCCGTAATACTGCTCTTCCGCATCGTCGCGCCGAAAGACTTCCGCGACCGCTTCTTCCTGCGTTTCAACTGGCAGTGGGAGGACACGTTCATCCTGCTTGGCCTTGCCGCCGCGACCGCGCTCGTGATGTGGCTTTACCTTAGCTTCATCAATCCCAACGAAAGCTGGAACCCGCTTCAGACTCAGCGCGCGCCGCTGGCATTCGCGCTGTTCGGCATCCTTTCGTCGGCGGCGAACGCGCTGGCGGAGGAGTTCTGGTACCGCGGCTACTTTTTAGGCCTGCTGGCGCGCGTGCTGAAGCCGTGGCAGGGCATAGCGCTTACGGCGCTGCTGTTCGGGCTAATCCACATCCGCGGCATCCCGTCGGGCGCGCTGGGCGTCCTTATGGCGGCGGCATACGGCGCGGTGCTGGCGCTCTGGACCTGGAAGCGCGGCTCCCTCTGGCAGGCCGTGGGCCTGCATTTTATAACGGACATGGTGATATTTTTTGGAGTGAATTAGCCTCGTCGCTTCTACCGTCCTGCTTTCTGCCTATTCCGGTTGTTATGTTCTCGGCGTAAACCAGGTACCTTCGCACTCTTCTTCTTACATCGTTACTCGCTACACTTTTTCCGAGCCACTGGTCACCGTCTATTGACGACTTCGTCTCGCGGCAAAGCCTGCGCGTCGGCCTGAAGCTTGGCTCATTGCCGCATCAGCCAAGCGACGGCCAGGCTCTGGCTGGATGCGCCGCCGATTGCTCGACGCTGAAGCGTTCGATTGCGGCGTTGACCCGCGAAGTGGTCAGGCGCTCGGCGGCGCAAAAAGCGATGAGTTCCGCAGCTTCATGCCCGCCCCGCGACAGTCGCTCCTGCAGCAGGCTCCACGCCGGGCTTTCGAATTTGAGCCGCGAGCGCCCTTTGAAGCCGGCCTTCAGCAGCTTGCGCCGGCGCGTCAGCTCCGCGCGCGACGGCATCGGCGCCAGCTCAAACGGAGTCTGGGATTTGGGCACAAAAAAGCTGAAGGCAAAGGTCAGCGGCGGCTCTCCTCGGGGCCGAAGCTCGCGCGCCACCGCGTCCAGCTCGGCAAGCCACCTGGCCAGGCGCACGATGTAGGCGTCGTCCTCGAAAGCGAAGCCGAGCATGAAGTAGTACTTGATGCGCGGGACGCCGGCTTGGAGCAGCGCGCGGGTGCGGGTGAGGATTTCGGCGTTTTCTGGAAAAGGCTTGCCGATGGCCTGGCGGTAGCTTTCGTCCAGCACCTCGGGCGCGATAGTGAACGTGCGCTGGCCGCTGCGCAGCAGGCTCTGCACGACCTTGCCGCTGAGCGAGGCCAGCCTGAGCGAGGAAAACGAGATGCTGAATCCGTTGTCCACCAGCGAGGTGGCGATGCCAGCGATCTCCGGATGGTCTGCCGGCGCGCAGGCGATTACGCCCAGGCGGTTGGTCGTTGAGCGCGCCAGCTCCGCGTGGCCGATTATTTTCTCCGCGGGCAGCAGCCGCAGCGGAGCCGTGGTGTGCCCCGCCAGGCAGAACTTGCAGCGGGCGGAGCAGCCGCGCGCGGTCTGCATTAGCATGCGGTTGGCGAATACGGTGCGCGGCGTAATGATGCGGCTCACGGTGTCGTAGGCGCTCAGGTCGCTTATGGTGTGCCGGGGCAGTTCGCCGCCCGCGGGCGGATGCCAGAATCCGGGACGGTGGTGCCATTGCCGCAACAGCTCGTCGCGCGCTTTGGCGCCGTGCGGCGATTTGAGCTGCGGCAAAGCGTGCAGCACCGCATCGAGAAACTGCGGGAACGCCCCTTCGGCCTCGCCGATGAACGCCAGATCTATCAGGGAGCTAAGCGGCAGCGGATTGGCCGATACCGGCATGCCGCCGGCGACGATTAGGGGCGTGCCCGCGCGCTCCCCGGGCGTCAGACCGATTCCGTGCGCCGCCAAAATACGGTACACGTTCACGTACTGGATTTCGTACGGGAGCGAAAATGCGACGATGTCGTAATCGCGCAGTCGCTTCGCGGGGTGCTCCCCAACCGTGTCCCGGTGGCGATACAGCCCGAAGTCGCTCTGGTAAAAGAAAAGCTCGGGGGCGTAGGGCGTACGCTCGTTGAGCAGCCCGAAGACGGCCTGCACGCTGAGATTGCTCATTCCCGTGTAGTAGGTGTCGGGGTAGACGAGCGCGAGGCGCAGCCGCGTGTCCTTTTGCGGAAGCCGCTCTACCGGCTGGATGTACCGTTCGCCGGGATAGCTAAGTCTCACTTCTTCAACTTGCGCAGAAACGTGGGAACGTCAAGGTCTTCTATGTCCTCACCGGCGGACACCGGCTCGGCGTACCCTTCGGCCTTGGGCTCCTCTTCACGTGCGCGATATTCCGTGCGGGGACGCTCGCGCACCGCCTCACGGCGCGTCGCGGTGTGCAGCCTGGGCTCGCCGGAAAAGCCGGTCGCCAGAACCATCACGTGCACCTCTTCCGCGCGCTCCGGCTCCACGATGGCGCCGAAGATGATATTGGCGTCCTGGTCGACGCGCTCGGCGACCAGAGTGGCGGCCTCGTTGACTTCCTGCAGCGTCAGATCGTCGCCGCCGGTGAAGTTGATGAGCGCGCCGGTTGCGCCGTCGATGCTCGATTCCAGCAGCGGACTCATAATGGCCTCCTCCACGGCGACGCGCGCGCGGTTCTCGCCTTTGGCCGTGCCCAGACCGATGAGCGCGGTGCCGGAATCACGCATCACCATCTGCACGTCGGCGAAGTCCATATTGACCAGGCCCGGCTTGAGGATGAGTTCGCTGATGCCGGTCACCGCCTGGCGCAGCACGTCGTCGGCCATAAGGAAGGCCTCCTGCAGGCCCGTGGTATCGGTCGCCAGTCCCAAAAGCTTGTCGTTGGGGATAACGATGAGTGAGTCCACGCTTTCACGAAGGTTTTCTATACCTTCGCCGGCGATGCGCTGGCGACGCCGCCCCTCAAAAGCGAACGGGCGGGTGACGATGCCCACCGTGAGCGCGCCAGCTTCCCGCGCCACGCCGGCGATAAGCGGGGCCGCGCCGGTTCCCGTTCCGCCGCCTTTGCCGCAGGTGACGAACACAAGGTCGGCGCCCGCGACGAGCTCGGCGATGTCGTGCCGGCTTTCCTCGGCCGCCTTGCGTCCAATCTCGGGATTAGAGCCGCTTCCCAGGCCGCGCGTTAGCTTGGCGCCTATCTGTAGCTTGTGCAGCGCTCTGGAGCGTTCCAGCGCCTGGTAGTCGGTGTTAACCGCGACGAAATCCACGCCGGACAGACCACTGTCAATCATCCGGTCCAGCGCGTTGCAGCCGCCGCCGCCCACGCCGACGACCTTTATCTTGGCCTGCAGGTCTTCACTATAAAAATCGGTTACCATCCACGTCTCCTTGGATTGCGCCCGGGGCCCGGGGGGCTCGGTCTCCGGTTGCGGTTCCGCCGCCGATTCCGGTTCGGGCTCCGGCTCGGATTTTTCTCCAGTATCCGCATCGGTCGGCTCATCGTAATCCGGCAGCTTCGGTTCCGGAGCACCCGGCTCCGGGATCGGACCGGCGGCGTCCTGCGCCAGTTCGTCCGGCTGTTCGGCTGACGGTTCCAATTTAGCTGGTTCCGACCGCTCCGGAGCGGCTTCTTGAGAGTCCTCAAACAAGCCCCGTTGCACGTTGACCCCCTATGATAGGGGAATCCCTGAGGGCTTGCAAGCGAATGCGCTCTAAACGACCTTGGAGCCGGGCGCGATCTCTTCCTGCATTACCACCAGGCTCAGGTTCCCCGCATCGTCCTGGGCCGCCAGCAGCATCCCCTCGGAAAGCTCGCCGCGAAGCCTGGCTGGCTTCAGGTTGGCGACTATGGGCACGTAAAGCCCGACCAGGTCTTCCGGCTTGATCCAGGGCGCGATGCCCGCGACGGTCTGCCGCCCGCCCCGTCCGTCGTCCATCTGCATCTTGATGAGCTTGTCGGCGCCGGCAACGGGCTCGGCGCTCAGGATCTTGGCCACGATGATTTCCATCTTCTGGAAGTCGGCAAACTCAATCATATTTTCGGCCATATCGTTCTCCTCCACCGCATCCGGCTCGCCGGATTCCTCCGGCGCGGCCGGCGCAGGTGTTTGCTCGTTAAGGTCTACCCGCGGGAACAGCGGATGGGCCCGGCCAATTCTGTTGCCGCGCGGGTAGGGCTTCGCCGCATCGGCGAACGTCGCATCCTCCACGCGCCCTTCAAGCCCGAGCTGCTCCCAGAGCTTTTGCATCGCAGAGGGCATCACGGGCGCGAGCAGAATCGCCACAGCTCTCACCGCGTCAAACAGCACGCAAAACGCGCCGGTGAATTCCTCCGCCCGGTGGGGCTTTTTCCCCAGCACCCAGGGCTTGCGCTGGTCGATGAAGCGGTTGCACTCGCGTATTATGGCGAAGGTCTCCTCCAGGGCGCGGCTCAGCTCGTAGCGCTCAAGCAGCCCTAGCGCTTCGTCGCGCTGTTTTGCCGTCAGCTCCCGCAGTTCGGCATCGCTTTCGCGGTATTCGGGCGTTTCCGGCACCACGCCGCCGAAGTACTTCTCGGTCATGGTGAGCAGCCGGTTGAGCAGGTTTCCCAGGTCGTTGCCCAGGTCGTAGTTGTAGCGGTTGACGATGGCCTCCAGCGAAATGGTTCCGTCCAGCCCCAGCGGGACTTCACGCGCGAAAAAGTACCTCAGCCCGTCGGAGCAAACCAGCTCCACCACTTCGCGCGGGCTGATGGCGCCGCCCCGGCTCTTGCTCATTTTGCTTTCGCCGTAGAGCCAGTAGCCGTGCACCAGCATCTGCTCCACATGGTCGAGTTTGAGCCGCGAGTCCTTGCAGCTTTCGCTGTAGGCGCGCAGCAGCGCCGGAAAGATGATCGCGTGAAACCACGGTATGTCCTTGGCCATCAGATTCAGCTGTGCGGGCCAGTAGTGCGGCTTTTCGGGCTGCTCAAAGTCAAAGCCCGAGCCGGTGACGTAGGCCAAAAGCGCGTCCACCCAGACGTAAAAAACGTGTGTGTCGTCCCACGGCAGCGGTATTCCCCACTCAAGGCTGGAGCGGCTGATGCACACGTCCGCCAGGCCTTCATCCACCCGGGCGCGCATCTCGTTCAGCCGGAAGTCGGGAACGACGAATTCGGCTTCGGGGCGCAAAAGCTTTTCCAGGTAATCCTGAAAGGCGCTGAGCTTGAAAAAGTACGCTTCTTCCGAAACTTCGTGCGTGGGGCGCTCGCATTTGGGGCACAGCCCTTCTCCCATGAGTTCTTTTTCTGTGTAGAAGGTTTCGCAGGGCGTGCAGTAGTAGCCGGAATACTCGCCCTTGTAGATATAGCCCGCGTCGCGCACCCGCTGGAAGAAAAACTGCACCAGCTTGCGGTGACGCTCCTCGGTAGTGCGCACATACTTGTAGGGTCCGATGTCCAGCATGCGCCAGGCTTCGTGATAGTGCTGCACCATCTCGTCGCAAAACTTCAGCGGGTTCCTGCCCGCTTCCTCGGCGGCGAGCACAATTTTCTGGCTGTTCTCGTCGCTGCCGGTGACCAGCAGTGCATCATAGCCCTGCATCCGCTTGAACCGCGCGATGATATCGGCGATGACGGTGGTGTACGCCGTGCCCAGGTGCGGCAGCGCGTTTATGTAGTAGATGGGCGTGGTCAGGTAAAAGCGCCTGTTGTTCTCGTCCCCGCCCATTTAGCATCACGACCGGTAAGAGCGGTATTCTAGCATAACGGGCACGGATGTCGGTCTTACTTCTCCGGGCAAACCCGCAAAACGCGGGACCGGCGACCGGAAGGTGAAAGCTGGCAGTTTGCTGGTCGCACGGCTGTGGAGAGCCGCGCTCTGCTAAAAAGAGTCGGTGGCAGCCTTAAACATCAAAGCCCGGGGGGGGAATGTTCCCTCCGGGCGAAGCGTGCGTTTTTCGAGGGGCGGGTTAGACCTGTTGAATCGCGCCGGATTCGTCGATTTTGTATGTGTTGCCGTTTTCTATCGCGGCCTGTCCCTCAAATTCTGAGGGGGTGCCTTCCTGGGTCTCGGTGTAGGTTATGCCGTCCTCGCCGGTGAGCTTTTCGCCGGTCCAGGTGGCGTCCAGGAAGCCCTCCGCTACCAGATCATCCCAGGAGCCGTACTCGCCGTTTTCCGCCAGGTACGCCGACTGGGCTGACGACAGCGTGCGCAGATTCGCCTTGGCCTTGGAGTCGATGGATGAGGCGCGTATCGTGACCAGCACGATTATCGCGATGACCGCGAGTATGCCGATGATGGCGATAACGATGAGGAGCTCAATGAGCGTGAAGCCCTTGCGCCCCTTTTTCCGCTTCAGCATCTGCAATTCACCTCCCTGCGATTCGCCTGCAGAGGAGTTACTATAAGTATAACATGAGCTGCGGTGCCAAACGCTTCCGGCAGGCTTTACACGCAGGGGCGGTCACGCTAAAATAGCTGGAGGAAACGCGCGTGAGACGGCATCTGATATTGGCGGCCACGACAATTTTCCTTTCGCTTGTGTGCCTGGCGGCGCTCGCCTGCGGCGCCGGCGGCGGATGATAACGGCGGGCTATCCCGTGAGGATTAGGCAGGAAGCGTGATGGCGACGGTGAAACAACAGCGTGCGCCCCGCCCGGCGCCCTCCGACGAGCAGCTGATGGAGCTCGCCGAGCAGGGCGAAAAAAGCGCGTTCGACGAGCTTTACGAGCGCTACCACACACGCATCTTCAACTTCATCAAGAAGCAAGTGCGGGAGCAGCAGATAGCCGAGGACCTCACCCAGGAGGTGTTCATGCGCCTGTTCAGGTCGCTTGAAAGCTTCGACCCGGAGCGCCAGCTTTCGTCGTATCTATACAAGATCGCCGTCAACGAAATCCGGCGTCATTACCAAAAAGCTGCGGCGACTCAGGTTTTTTCGCTCAATGAGCCGGTAGCAGAAGGTGAGGACGTGCGTGAGCGCGCCGAGCTCATGCCCTCCGAGGACGAGGGGCCGGAAGGCGAAGTCTCGGAGAAAATGACGCGCCGCACGCTGCGCACGCTCATCGACCGGCTGCCGCCGGAGCAGAAAATGGTCGTGCTGCTCAAGGTGTACAACGAGCTGACGTTTGAGGAAATCGCCGCTGTCATGGACCGGCCTCTGTCCACCGTGCTTTCGCGTATGCGCTACGCGCTGCAGAAGCTGCGCCGGTGGATGGACGAAGAAGGGATAACCGCAGATGAACTGCCTAGAAGTCAGGATTAAAATAATCCAGTTCCTCTTCGGGGAGCTGACCATCGTGGAGCTGGTGGAGATGCACCGGCACCTCGCCGAATGCGCCGCGTGCCGGCTGGAGAAGGAGGCGGTGGAGATTTTGCTTTCGGGGATGAACTGCATCCAGGAATGCGAGCCGGTGCCGCCCGACATCAAAGAAAAGATTTACCTTAAGCTCGCCGAGGATTTGTAGCAGCTCGGGGATTGGCGCAGATCGTGCGTGAAGCGACGCTTGGAATCAGCGGCGTGCGGCTGTATAATCGTTCCCAACAGGCGACCGCTGGGGGCTTCGCCCTCGACGATCTTGCGCTGAGCCACCTTCCGCTGCGGGGGTGGCTTTGGTGTTTTTACCGGCGGCGCCCAAGCTCCAATCGCGGCTCGGTGCCCCTAATCAGGCGCGCGATGTTTTGCCGGTGGGTGAAGAATATGAGCACCGCCGCGGCGATGGCGAGGTAGAGATACGCGGAGATTGCGGTAAGCAGCGCGGTGGCGGCGAGCAGGGCGATGGTCGCCGTGAGTGAGCCGAGCGATACGATGCGGAAAAGCGCGAATACGACGACGAACACCCCGAGCGGTATCAGTGCGTAGGCGCCCAGCAGCGCAATGAGCACGCCCAGGCCGGTGGCGATGCCCTTGCCGCCGCGAAAGCGCAAAAACGGCGTGAACGTGTGGCCGATAATCGCCGCAAGCGCGATGCCACTGAGCGCCAGCGCGGCCTGCGTGCTCTCGGCGTAAAATGGAACGCTGAGCACGTATCGCGCGACGAACACCGGAGCGAAGCCCTTCGCCGCGTCGAGGATAAGCGTGGCCAGCCCCGCTGCCGCGCCGAAGTTGCGCCAGACGTTGGCCATCCCGATGTTACCCGAGCCGAGCTTGCGGATGTCGGCGCGGTAAAACACGCGCGCGACGAGCCAGCCGAACGGTATCGCCCCGGCGATGAACGCGCCCAAAAGCAACGCCCAGTAATACTCCACCGCCTGCGATTATCGCCTGTATG
>JAOZQG010000132.1 GCA_029932365.1 bacterium
TGATGATTTCATCCTCAACTTGGCCATCAACCGGATACTCCGACACGCCAATGCTAATAGTAACAGAAAGGTCTTTATTGTTATCTACGATAATGCGTGCGTCCTGAACACTCTCCCTGATGCGTTCCGCCATGGCAACTGCGCTGTCCTTGCTCGTTTCGGGCATTACCACCGCTATTTCTTCACCTCCGTAGCGGGCAACCGTGTCCACACGACGGGTATTCCGGCGGATTATCTGTGCGACGTCACGCAAAACCTTGTCCCCGGCCGCATGACCATAAGTATCGTTAACTTCTTTGAAGTGATCAATGTCCGCATAAAGAAAGCAGAAATTACGCCGATATCTATTGCAGCGCTCAACTTCTGTTCCCAGAGTCCTGAACAGCTCATAACGGTTCAAAAGCCCGGTGAGCTGGTCTCGCGTCGCCATTTCCCGCACGCTTTCCTGCGCCCGGTGCTGCTCGGTTATATCCTCAAAAGTAGCGAGTATTCCCCACGGAGTCCGGTAAACATGTTCCCGCAAGTATCGTTCGCCATCACCGGACAGTCTCTCAATCACTTCTGACTGCCATGTATTAAGTACTCTCTGGTAGACACTGTACGAGTCGCTCCCTTTGAATTCCGGAAGAACTTCGGCAATATTCTTTCCCTCAAGTTCAGATGTAGGTTTCCCGGCATAGGCTGCGTAAGTATCGTTACAGTAGAGAACCGTCATGTCTTCCTTAAGTCCCACTACAGGCAAACGGATGCTATTCAGCAGTATCCGGTGCTTTACCTCGCTTTCCCGCAAATCCTCCTCCGCATTCTTGCGCTCAGATATGTCACGCACAATCCCCACAGCGTACCATTTACCATCTTCCTTAATAGCCGAAAGGGAAAGCTCAATCGGAAACTCCTTGCCATCTCTTCTCAGGGCCGCTAATTCAAGTGTCTTTTCAACTGCGGCTCCCTCTCCGGTTTCCGCGAACTTTGCGAATCCTCTCTTATAAGCTTCGTGGAATCTCTTCGGCGCTAGCAATAAGTGCAAGTTTTCCCCCAGCATTTCGTCTTGCGTATAATTGAAAATCTGTTGTGCTGCCGGATTCCAGTAAACGACCTGGCCCTTGTTATCCATCACAATGATTGCATCTCTGCTTGTTTCGAGAACCGCTTGAGAAAACTTCCCTGAACGCTCGAAAGGTAGGCTAGCCTCCGTATTCCGCTTGTCGCCTTTAAGGCTACTATCGGAAGCATGTCTTGAATTACCAGTCATATTCACACCGCTCCAGTTTTTGCTTTAGCCGGTCGCCACAGGCAAATCCCGGACCATACAATAGTCATATTGAATTCGCTGTATCGTAATATATCCCACAATGGCCATCCTGTAAACGGCAAATTGGCGGGAGCCCGGGAACCGGCGGTCCTGCCTGGCGTTATCCCTTCTGGCAGGCTTTCGGCAAGGCCGCCGAGATGCGGTAGGCGAACCACTTGGAGATTCAGGGATTACCGACGACGCGCAATGGAGCAGAAACTCAATTGGAGTCTACGGTTCGACTGGGGCCTCTTCCGCTTCCTCGGCCTGAGACGCTCTAACTTTGTTGCGGCCGGCGTCCTTCGCCGCGTACAGAGCAACGTCCGCCGCCGCGAGAATCTCCCTTTCCCCGATACCGTCTTCGGGGAATGTGGCCACTCCGACGCTGATGGTCACGCTGACCGACTCTCCCGACTCGATTTCAATGGAGGTATCGGCGACCATCTTGCGCAGGCGCTCAGCGACGAGCAGCGCTCCCCTCTTGTCCGTTTCCGGCATCAGGATTGCCATCTCCTCGCCGCCATACCTGGCCGCCGAGGCTTCCTCTTCGGCTTCCTCCTCCAGCATGATGGCTATCCCTTTCCCCGCGTAACGGGCAGCCTGGTCTATGGTGCGCAGCCCCTCCTTGATAGTTTCAACCACCTGCTTCAGAACTTCGTCACCGACCAGATGGCCGTACGTGTCATTAACGTCCTTGAAGCGGTCAACATCTATCATCAGCAGCGAGAACACTCGGTGGTATCTGCCGGCGCGCTCAACTTCATGGGCTAGCAGCCGATGGAACTCCCGCCGGTTTAGCAGCCCCGTGAGGCTATCGTGCGTTGCCAGTTCCTGGATTCGCTGCTCCGCGAGCTTGCGCTCGGTGATATCCACCATCACGCCGGCCATATATTTTTTTGCGCCCTTGGGCCTGACCTGCACCATTCGGTCCTCAACCCAGATATACTCCCCGTCCGCCCGACGGACCCTGAACTGCATCGTGAGCACATCCGGCTCTCCGGCGTCGTGCCACGCCCTGATTTCCTCTTTCAGCCGCGGCTTGTCCCCCGGGTGTATAAGGTCGACAAATGCGCTGCGGTCTTTGGTCAGCTCCTCCGGATCATAGCCCAGCCATTCGCGGATATTGTCCGAGATAAACTCCCTGCCGCCGCCGGTTTCGTACAGCACGACTTTGGGCAGGTTTCCCAGCAGGACGCCAAGCCGCACCTGGGTCCGCCGCAGCGCTCTCTCCGCCCCCGAATGCCTTACCGCAGCCCGATAGTAAATGACGAGGAGGATAACCAGCAGGCCCACTACAAGGCAACGCATCCAGATTGCGTAAGAATCCGTACTGAAAACCAAAGCTGGCCAACTGCCCCGATGAAACACCAACGCGTCCAGCGCCGCCTCAATCAGCCAGTAGGCGAGGATAAGTGTAATTCCGAGGACAATTATCCTTGCCCTTATCCACAAAACTCCGTTGGACCTTTTCCCCTCCATTTCAGCGAATCCCCGTTCTGTCAGGCGCGCACCATAAGCAAGCGGGATCGGTACATCTCCACTGTCGGAAACGTCACCCATCCCATGGGCGATTAGTATACACTGGCTCTAAAGACTTCACAAGCACCGCTGGCAACACGCATTGCCCGGTCTTTCTACTCCGCATACTCCTCATAAAGGCTCATATATTCAAAGATGATGTCCACCGCTTCGTCTCTCATGTCCCGGCGCAGGCTGTCGCCACCGTAAACGTCGTCCATAATCGGCCAGACATCGGCCCAGTCCTCGTCAAACGCCACCTGCGCTTTGGCAAGCCCGTAAATGAGCCTGATGGTCAGGCTCTCCGGCTTGAATTCGTGCGCCAGTTCCAGCAGCGGCAAGCCCTCTTCGGGATGGAAGTAATCGTCCATCACCGCCAGATACCCCAGGCAGCACAGCTCGTCGTCCGTCAGCTCCGCCAGCCGCTCCTCGTCCACCTCATAAAGCGCCCAGCCCCGGCTGAGCGCAAGATACGACGCGAAAAGCTCCGCGTTGTGCTTGCCCTCAACGTCCCATCCCAGCGCGT
>JAOZQG010000054.1 GCA_029932365.1 bacterium
TCTTCGTCGTGTTCCTCGGATTCGCCCGGCTCCTCCCCGGGCTCCACCGAAACTTCCTCGCCCGGGCCGACCGTTACGGTAACGCCTTCGGCGATAACCTCAAATTCGCCGTCGTAGCCCGTAAAGGTGGACGTGCCGTCAAATTCCACGTCAACGCCGAACCTGGTGCCGCGAACGACCGCCAGCGCGGAGGGAGTCTCCACTTCAAAGGTTGAGCCTGGCGACAGCGCCTCCTGCAAATTGAAGAGGAAACCGCCGACAAGGGTCTTGACCTTGCCGCCGCCGCCTTCCTTCAGGTCCTTCACGCTGAGAACGGAGTTCTCCTTAATCAGCACGATTGTGTTCTGAGGAAAGAGGAGCTGGACCTTACCGCCCTTTAGCGTGCGCAGCGTCTCGCCCGGCTGGAGCACCTGACCCAGCTTCGCATCCGCCCACCCGGTCTGCGCCTTCGCCCGCACCTGCACGGGACCCGCAAGGCGGGTAACCTTGACAGTGAGCTCCTGGGCATAGGCGGCAAATACAAGCAGCGCCAGCGCGCATACCACCAAAAATACACTGGTAATGTCGTTTCTCATCTTGGATGACATGATGCCGTTCACTCCTTAGAAATCGAAGCGCACTCGAGCCTCAAAGGTCTGGTCCTTTATCCTCGGCTGGTTTTTATAATCCCGCAGGTCGTAATCGTAACCCAGCGTCAGCCGGTAGTGCGGGCTCATGCGCCAGTTGTATTCAATACCCCAGCTGTAGGCCGTGTAGTCATTTACCGAGTTCGCAAACGACTGGTCAAGGCTGCTCCAGTCGAAATAAAACCGCATGTACTGATTACCCTCAAACGGGTAGTAGACGTCGGCAAGGAAGTCCAGTATCGTGTAGTCCCGACCGGTGTTGGCGGAGTAATCCTGATCGGTGAAAGCGAGTTCCGTGGTCAGCGATGTGCCGTTGTCCCAGTTGTAGTTCAGCCCCGCGCGGTGGTACATCCGGTCGTAGCTTCGCGTGATGCCCGAATAATCGTAGTCGTAGTAATCAAAGCTGTAATACCAGCGCGCGTTGTAAGAGGGACTGTAGTTGAAGCTCATCTGCCAGCGCCAGTAGTCGTAGTCGCTCGGGCTGGCGACGGAGTAATCCTTATCGCGCCATTCAAACTTGAAGTCGCCGTCGAGCGCATCGTTGAACTCGTGCCAGTGGCGAAGCTTGAAGCGAATTTCATCGTAGTCCGTCGCCGCGGCGCGCCTGTAATCCCGTTTGCGCAAGCGGAGTTCCCCTTCGCCGAAGTTGCGCACGTCGGGCTGGTAGGTCGCCCACAGCTCGAAATCGTCCTCGAAGTAGGCCCGCGTCTTCTGAACGTCGTAGGACTTCTCGGTGGAAACGTAATCGGTGCCCCAGAGCCAGTCGTCGTTGGGCACAAACTCCAGCCCCAGGCCCAGCTTGGTCATGTTATAGCCAAGAGCGTCACCCTGCGCGTAGTGGTAGTCGCGCATCCTCCAGAATGCGTCGGCTGTTACGTTCTCCGAGAGCGGGTGCATCGCGTAGAGCAGTACCCGATGGTGGAGGTAGCTGCGGGTGCTGACGGCGTCGTAGTTTTTCGACTTGTAGTCCCAGCCGAAATCCACCAGCGACTGATCGCCGTTGAACAGGTACTCGTAGTCCAGGTTCAACGCAACTTCGCGCCTGCTGTTCGCGGCGACGTTGAGGTCCTTGAGGTCCTTCAGTCTTTCGCGGAGATTCAGCTCGCCGTTGAAGACGTCCGGGAACTCCTGACTCATCCCGAACTCCCATCTGCGCGTATTGGTGAACGAATGGTCGTTGTCGTATCGCTCCCAGAAGGTGAAATAGCGTTCCGCGCGGTCCTTGTAGCGCTGCCGCAGCGACACGTACTGGCGGTCGTAATCGGTGTAAGTGCCGGTGCCGGTCAGTATGGAAACATCGCCGGTAGAGCGCAGCTCAGGCTCCACCCCGGGAGCCTCAACGGCCTCCTCGCCTTCCAACGCCGCCTGCGCGACCTCAATCACGTCAATGCGCAGAAGGAAGCTGTCGACCATAACCCCGAGGGAATCCACGGCGTCGACAATCCTCTCCACGGACTCCTTATCATCGGGCGTCATGTCGGGATGGTCAGCCTGGAACTGTATCGCGTCGCGAAGATATCCGTTCAGGCGTGATTCCCAGGCGGCAAGCTCGGACCTGGCCTGCATAAGCAGGTCGTAAGCCTCCTGGTACGCTTCTATCTCGCCGGTCGCCTGTCCGTCCGAGACCTCATCAGCAATCACGCTCCAGGCGTCCAACTTGCCCGCGAGTTCGGCCCGTATATCCGCGAGCCCGGATTCCATTGCGGAAAGGTCAATCTCTCCCCACACGGTCGCGGGGAAGAGCACAAACATTAGAATAAGCACCACACAGGAGTAGATTGGTGATTTCATAGCCCCCTCACAACCCGAAGCCTTCCCGATCGCAATCATAATAGCCGAATCAAGTGCAGTTTTCAATTCTGACACAGGCCTCGACCTTCCGGTCGCCGGTTAGCCCCCTATTGCCAGCCAGGCTTACTCGTTATCACGCCTGTTTCGTCCTTCTCGAAGGATATTCTCTAGCAGCTCGACCGTAATCCCGTCGTCTGTAGCCGAGGGCTTGTTTTGCAGAAAATCCACCAGTTCTTCGACCTTTTCTTTGACCCGAAACAGCACCTCTCTGCGGATATCCTCATCAAGCGCGTCCAGCCAGTTCATTTTTTCCCCGCAAAAAGGACAGAGCAGTTCCTCGCGGCCGCTAACAGCGAACGCTGACACCGTGAAGCTCCCTTTGCAGCTAAGACAGATAAAGCGCAGCTCTTCGGGAATAGTAAAGGCCATCAGCCGCCGCGCTCCTGTGTGCGCTTAATCAGGGGGGAAAATCGATGTTTGAGCAGGAAGATTATCTCGGGCAGCGTCGAGTATTCCACAATACAGTGCGAGATCGCATCAACCAAAGGAATCGCGCTTACGCCTTCACGTTTCAGAACCGCAACCCGCCGACCCACGCCGTGTATCAAACCCAGAAGAAAGATAAGGTTGCTGTTCCAGTCATCCAGGTTGGCGATGACGAAGTCGGACTCCTGGATATTTTCGCAAACCCGGCACAGCTCCTCCTCGTTGTCCAGCGGCTCCGCCAGCCGATAGGGAGCCAGGTTGATGTCCTTCAGTGCCGGCATAATCGCTCTCTGGTGAATCTCGTCGTTGCGTGGCGTGCGCTCGAGGATTACCGTAGTCTTGCGACGCGTGTATATGGGGGCTTTCCGGCACTGGCCGTCGAGGAAACGCCAGCAGTGGAGATGGAATGGCGGCGCTTCGCCTTCGTAGCCGAACTCGTCGGTGGCGCGCTCCTTGCGCACAATCCCCGCCACCTGGGCCGCGACTTCGGGCGATATTTTGAGCTGCACCTCTCCCTTCAGCTTCTGGTGCTTGATCTCGTCAACGACAGAGGGGACTTCCGAATAAAGCTTGCACTTGTCGCAGGTGCTGAGGTTGTAGATGCGAATCCCCAGCTCCTTGCAGGCCATCGCCACAACCAGCCGTCCCTCGCCTCTAAAAGGCTTCAGCTCAGTTCCCAGCGACAGGAAGCGGCAGCGCGGCTTCCGAATAAGCTCAGGAATCTCGCAGTTAAGGCAGGTCAGCGGATCAACTTCGGCCACGAAAGCGTCGGTCGATATGGAGCAAAACGTGGTGCCGAAGCTTACGCGCCGAAACGGGCAGGGAGGGACACTCAGAAAATCCTCTTCCAGCAGCTCCGACAGTGAGCGACCTTCCCGGCGCTCTTCACAATCCTCTTCAACATTGTCGTCTCGGTCCGTAATATCCACTTGCCTGATTATAGCGTCATATCCCGAGAGTGCGAACGCGCACCGGCTACGCTTTCGTTCGGAGCCGCCGCTTTTTGGAATTTCAGGCCTATTGTCTTGTACGCTCTGGCCTGCTCGGGATGCTCCTCCTGAAGAATCTCCGCCAGCCGCAGATAGATGGAGGCGAAGGTTATGTTGTTTTTAATCCAGCGCGGACGGGGAAAGCCCGGCGTAATCGGCTCGGTAATCTCGCTATAGCGCTGCATCGCCTTGATGAGAATGGAGCGCTCCCGGTCCGCGTCGCCGGCCTGACGGAAAAGCCGGGACAGTTGCCAGTAATAGTGCGGGCGGTTGTAGGGGTCAAGCTCAAGAGCGCGCAAGCCCCACCCGATGCGCTTCTCCAGATCGCCTGCGGGGGGACACTGGGACATAAGAAATGGCGCCTCGCTCTCGTATGGATTCAGCCTGGCTGCATGCCTGGCGAAATCAGCCGCAGACGCGAAGTCCGGCGGGATTTCGCTCAACGCCAGCAGGGACAGGTCCATCTGAGTGTCGGCGTTCCAGGACGCCAGAGCGGAACTGCCGGTGGCATTTGTCTCCTTCGCCCTTCGTTCAGAAACGTAAAGCGCCCCTATCAAAGCCACAACGACGGCGATTGCCGGCACCGCGAATCTCCACAGCCGACGCGGAACCGTACTCTCTTTCCCCGCTTCCGCACTCAGCAGGGCGCCCAGCGAGACAGCGAGGAGAACGGCGAAGAAGACGACGTTCGCCAGATAGGTGAAATCGAAATCCACCAGTGCGTGGGCCGCGAAGCCGGCCAAAGCCGTCAGCATCAGCCGCTGAGGCCAGAGATTGCCCGCCTTAAGAAATACGCCAGCCTGCCTGAGCTTCGCCAGGTACCGCCAAACGAGCGTCGCACCGAAGAGCAGCCCCCACACCCCCGCTTCAGATATTACTTTGAAAACAATCCCGTGGGCGTCGGTCGCGTAGTAATGCCAGGACGGCTGGAGATAGGTGTAGTGGTAGCCGAAGTTGCCCCACCCCACGCCGAATAACGGAAAGCGCTTAAACATCTCCCAGGCCACAGACCAGAACGTGAGCCTTCCCTGCAACGAGTAGTCGGCTGCGTTCCAGATGCTGCCCAGACGGGCCGCCAGACTGCTGTAGAAGCCTGTGAACGCCAGCAGTATAAGGATCGCGGCCAGGAACCCGAACGCCAGATACAGCGCCGAACTGCGCGATTTAGTTGCGGAATCGCCTTCTCTTTCTGAAGCCGGAACGGTTGCGCGCTTCCGCCCGGTTAGCCACCAAAAAGCAAGAAGAAGCGCCTGAAATGCCAGTGCTATGTAGGCCGCGCGGCTGAAGGTAAGCAGCAAGGTAAGCAGCAAGATTGCTCCGATGAGAATAAACGCGTGACCGCGTCGCTGTCGCACCAGAGCGAACGCCAGAGGCCAGGTCAGCAATAAAAAGGCCGCATAGCTGTTGTGCAGCCCGAAGACCGAATACAGGTGCTTATCGGGGGATATTCCCGGAAGGTTGGGCGAATACAAAAACAGCCCGTAAAGCGCGGTTAGCAGCGCCGCTACTGCCAGCGTGCCGACGATGTCGGAAGCGCCCAGCTTGCGGTTACCGACATAATGAGCTGCTAGCGTGTAGGCGAATGCCGCGGACGCAAGCCATAGACACGCCTTGAACGTGGGGTAGAAGTAGCTCGTTGTCAGAAGACAGATTAGCAGAAAAAACGTCCAGAAAATCAGCGTCCGGGGATTCGGTCTGAGTGCACCAATGCCAACCTCCCAGGCGAATATCAAAGGAACGACCACAAGCCCCAGCAGCAGGCCGCCCGCACCGTTGCCCCCCTCAAACAAAGGTAGAAGCAGCAGGGATAACAGGAATAGAATGCGGCACACAAGGCTAATTCTAGCAGCTTAACCGCTTTGGCTAGGCCATGGTCACATAAAACGTCAGGAAGTAGGCGCCGCGCACATAGTCGTAAGGCGCGCCAACGAACGTGAAACCGAGGAAGAACACGAAGATAAACGGGATGAGCACGGCCAGCCGCTGGAAAAGGAAAGGCTCAAAGTACGTTTGCTGCTCAACGGTGGAGGGCTTCAGCAGGTACATCCGGCGGATAACGTCGAAGTAGTAATACGCCGCGATGACGGCATTGACGGCACCCACTATTACTAGCGCTAAATTGAGCGGGTTCAAGAACAATATCAGCGAGGCGAATACTAAAAACTTGGCGATGAAGCCCATCGTGGGCGGTATCCCCGTAAGCGCCAGCAAGAATACCGTCATAAACAGCGCCAGGAAGGGCGAACGGCGGAAGAAGCCGTTGTAGCTGTCCAGAGCGTCGCTGCCGCCGGAAATCTCGTTGAGCATTGCTATAAGGAACGCGCCCAGATTCATCATAAAGTACACCATCAGGTAATAGAGCGCGCTGTAAAATCCTATATTTTCTGTGGGTTGAAAAGCCGAGGTAGCTGCAATGAGAGCCAGCAGCACGTATCCCATCTGGGCAATGCCTGAATACGCCAGCAGGCGCTTAAACGACCGCTGACGCAGCGCCATGATGTTGCCCCAGAACATTGTCAGGACAGCTACGAACGCTACCATGGGCACCCAGGCGTCGCTAACAGGGATGAATCCCAGCATAAATAGCCGCATAAACACGGCGAATCCCGCTATCTTGGGAAATACGGAAAGGAAGGCTGCAACGGGTGTAGGTGCCCCCTCGTAGGTGTCGGGAATCCACATATGGAAGGGCGCTACACCTATCTTATAGCCGATGCCTACAAGTATCATCGTGAAGGCAAGAACCACCATCGGATGTCCGGTGACCAGACCTTTGACTTCAAGGAACGATTTCAAGTCGTAGAGGTTCGTGGAACCGCAGATGCCGTAAATGAGTGCGATACCAAACAACAGGACCGCGGAGGAAACAACGCCGTAGATGAAAATCTTTAAACCGCCTTCCAGCGACCGGATGTCGTCCTTGTAATAAGCGGCCATTATGTAGAGCATAATGGAGGCGAATTCGGTCATCACATAGATGGCGAGGAGGTCGGAGGAGCCCACCATGAGGTCGAAAGCCACGGTGGCCATTAGCATCAGCACGATGAACTCGACGCGGTACTTCCTTATCAGCCCGTAGCCCATAAGAACCAGGAAAAGGAAGATATCTCCCCAGTCCATAAGCTGCTTGAAGAAAAGCGCAAACGGGTCAATCGTCTCAAGCCCTCCCCAGAAAGTTCCCAGGCCGTAGGTGAAGTACCGGGAGGTGAACTGCATCATATGCAGCGTCATAAGGAAGTTGCTCAGAGCGCCGCCAATCGCCAGCCAGATAACCAGATTCAGGTTTTCCTTGCGCGAGAAAACCCAAACAGCAATGATGAGCAGGATGGCCAGGACCAAAAACAGCTCGGGAAACAGCAGGTAGTAAGCGGGATGGTCAAACGCCCACTGGTTGAAGCCCTGTATGGGCTGCGAGAAGATGTAGACCACTCGCCCCCAGATGGTGGTCAGCAGGCCGATTAAGAAGTCCATTGCGTATCCCTAGAAAACACAAGGCAAGCGCACTTGCCTTGTATTATGGGATTATACAACAGGTTCCTTCAATTCGCCGTGAACGGCGGATTATTCCTTCGGAATATAGGTGTTGGTCTTGCTCACTGAGCCGTACGGGTTGGAATACGTCAGGTTTATGGTCACCAGGCTCTGACTGGCGGAGGCCACAGTAATCCGCAGCGTCTCCTGATAGCCCAGTTGCATCTGGGTAGAGGCACCTTCTGACATGGTCATCAGCCGACCGTTTACGGACATATTAACCAGCTCGTTGAGCCCTATTTGCATGACCGACCAGACCTCTATTTCAATCGATTCGAGGATTTCCGTGCCGTAGGACTTAATCAGGTACTCGAGTATTGAATCGTAGTCCGTCTCACCGGAGCGCGGAGGCCTAAGCTCCTCCGGAATGGCGCTGTTGACGACCATAAGTGGATCGGTACGGCCTGTATCGGGAAAGGGCCGGTCTTCTTCGGGGATAACCTCGGTTTCGCTCGCTACAGCTTCCTCGAGCCGGGCTTCTACGATATCTACGGATTCTATCTGCTCAAAAGCCGCCAGTTCGCTTCTCTTCTCTTCCTGCGTGAGAGGAGTTTTAGGTTTCTCCGGCTCCTCGCCGGCCTCCCGATCTTCACCTGTGCCAGGCCCGGCTGCCGCTCCCGGCACAGTTTCTCCCCCTGCAACCGGCGGCGGTGCCGCTCCTGGCGCGGCAATACCCAGGCCGGGTGAAGCTGGAGTACCAGGACCTGACGGCGCTGGGCTCGGTGCGGGAGGAGCTTCCTCAGCGGGAGTCGTCTCAACCGGCCGGTACTCAGGGATATCGCCCATGAAGTAGCCGCCACCGGCCATAAAGGTATAGAGAAGGTAGCCACCTCCCAATACCACCACGACAATCAGCCAGATCAGCAGGTTTTTGCTTATTGGCGCGTTTTGCATATCGATTCACCCAAATCTAAAGTTTCTTATCTCCCGGCATACCGGCCGGTACTTCGCCGGACACCATTCCCTCTGGATTCATGAAATAAACCGTCATATACATCTCGTACGTAGATATAGTCCTGAACGAGTATACATTTTCGTCCGCGCCGGTGTTCTTGAATCCGTGAACGGTCACAAAATAAGTAGCGTCCGTCTGCAAATTCCGTATGAACCTCCTCAGCTGCTCATAGGTCATCGCGAATTCAGAGAGCTTAATATGCATCGGCTCAAGGAAGTTGGCCATGCGTGTGCTGACTTCTCCCGTGCCGGTGCCCTCACCGATATATTTCCATTTGAACAGGCTAACAGCGTCCTGGATTGGCGGAAGGGTTTCTATGGGATTCATCTTATACGAGACCTTGAATTCAATATCCGGCTCGACCCCGACGGTAGCCGTGTATATGTCATGGTTTAGTAAAATGTCCAAGAACCACTCCTCAAAGAAACTCACTATGTCATCCTGACCTTTGAGAAAGAAACGCTGCTCATCCTCCAGTTTTTTATCCATCACTGCGTTTAGTTCCTTCGCAGTGGGGAGCATTGCGGCCTTCTTCTTCGCGACCTCGTTAGTCCGCTTTTGCTGCTGGATGCGGGCGTTCAAGGTGTCGATCTCCGCAGTCTTCGCGATGTAGACGGACTTCCAGAACACGCCAATCGAAACCAGAATAATGATTGCGAGCACTATGCCCACGTTTAATGGAGTGAATATCGGTTTGGGAGGCTTCCGCTCCGCGGGGGGGCGCTTTGCCGGCGCCTCTTTCTTAGGTGTTGAGGACATCCTTCGTTACCTCCTCAAGTACGTTCAGGCTGCTTACGGCTTCCTCCTGAACGAGAGCCTTATCCTGCAGTTTGGTTGTGATATCAAACTCAAACCTGTAGTTTTCGACGTATAGCTCTCGTGACCCGAAATAATCCTCGATTGCCATCCCTGCGCGAACGCCCAGGCGTGGCAGCTCAAAGTCTGCGGGCATGCTTTCCACAAAATCCTCATTTCCGAGCCCTTTTCGGCTATCCCAGGTTCTGCCCCCGCGCATAAGAGACACTTGGCCGCCAGGTCGCGACGCCAGCGAACCGGAATAGTTCGGAACCTGGGCGCTGGCGAAACCCATTGAGGCGCCACCGCCGCCGCCGCCGGCACCGATGCCGCCCTCACCACCGCCAGCGTTTAGGCTTTCTGCGGACTCTTCGACGGTCGTCTGAGTGAAGAAACTGGAAAAATCAAGAGCGATGGCGAATTGCATGATGTCGATTCGGTCAACCGCGACGCCCTTCATAACGATTTCTTTAGTAGCAGCCTCGAAGTCCACCTCTTCCAGATAACACGTGTCGGGGATCATGTTGCCCACCTCGTCCATAATCGCCGGCCACATTATCTGCGCCTTCACTAGGGCGTATATCTGGTTGAATTTCGGCTTCTTCGCGGAAACCTCGCTCTTTATCTGGTCGAACTCGTCGGCATCGCCCCTCCATTTAGCTTCCTCGGCCTGAACCTGTTGCAGTTCCGCCCGTATGGTGCTTTCTTTGGCCTCCAGAGAAGTATACTGGTAGTACATAAACATGGCCATTATCACGAGCAGCACCGCTCCTATCTTGAGCACGTTCCAGGCTTGCTGGCGGACAAAGTATACCGACGGGAGAAGGTTGTATTCGATTCTGCCCTTCTTAAAGTAGTCAACGCAAAGGCCCGCCGCAACAACCATTTTCTCAGCGTGACTATGCAGCACATCCAGCGCATAGACGCCTTGCTGGTATTGAAGCAGCGAGGAAAGCGAGACGCCGCTGACCTCGAGACCGGTCTCCCTCTCCAGATAGCCGCTGAGATTCTTGAAGTAGCGGACGTTGCCGAAAAACATTAACTTTCCCACTCGGTCGGTACGCGCTGCCTGAGACTCGTAATAGCGGATTGAGCGCACCAGCTCGGTCACGAACGTGGCGAACACTGCCATAACCGCTTCACGCAGCCGGTTATCCTCCGTCGGGTCAATATCTTCCTCCGGGAGCATAAGGTCGATCGGCTCGGCCCGCAGGTACTCCTCCGCTTCATTCACGCCGACGCCCAGCAACTGGGCGATCTTGGCAACGATGCTGTTGTATCCCAGCTCTATTGAACGGGTCATCCGGAATGTGCCGTCAAGGAAGAATGAGAGCTCCGAAATGGTGTCGCGCATATCCACAATGCCCACCGACTGGGTGTATCCCTCCAGCTTGGCTCCCAGCAGATTCCATGCAGCCAGGCTCGTAATCTTGATAGCCCAGGCGTCGATGCCGGCGTACTGCAGTGTTGTAACCAGCGACTGGATCGTCGAGGAGCGGGTAGCGACCAGCAGTACCTCTTGCATCGCCTGGGCTGCGCCCTTACGGTGCGGCAACACGCGGTAATCGTAAACAGTATCACCGGGCGGGAACGGAACGTACTGGCTGATCTGCAGATTTATCGCCTGCCGGGTCTGGGGCGCGCCCATCCGGGGAAGCTCTATCACGCGCGTTATCGCCGCCTTTCCGGACAGCGAGACTATGGCCTTCTTTGCGTTGATGCCATTAGTCTCCAAAACCTCCTTGATGCGCTCGGCCAATCCTCTCGGGTCGGCGACGCGACCCGCCGAGAAGAACGCCGGGTCTATCTCGGCAATGGCAAAGCGCTCCAGGATATAATCACTGCCCGACTTGGACAGGGCGATGATCCTGATCTCATTCGAGGTCAGGTCAACACCGATATCGACCGTTTTTCCGCTTCTTTTGGCCATACGATCCCTCTCGGGACTTCAGATTCCCATTTAAGTTAGACTAGAAAAGCTCCGCTCTTGTTTCAACAACAGCGAACCTTTTCGCAACATATCGGCTCTTCCCTCAGCCGTTACTTGTCGTCAACCAGACTCACGGTAAGCGTAATGAACACGTAGCTGTTATCTTCGGACTTAGAGTGGTGCTGGAAGAAATTGCCTACGAACGGTAATTTGCTGAGGAACGGAACAGCGAATATCTGGTCGGAGATCTCATGGGTCTGCAGCCCCCCAATCAGGGCAGTTGACCCGTCAGACAGCCGGAAGTATGTTCCCAGACTGGTAGTGGTAGTGGGCTGGAATGTCGCTTCACCATCGGGCGATACCTGCTGTGGTCCGTCGAAGTTGCTTATGTCAATCTCCACGTACATCGTCATCCGGCCCCAATCATCGATGTTTATGGTGAAGTCAATGTCTGTGCCCACGGTGACCTCATCGAACGTCGACTGCCTGATTGCGTTTCCGTTCTGGTCGAATGCGATGGTCTGCCGGAAATTACCCCGGGTCCGGTCCACGGTCAGGTAGCCGTTGAAGCCGTCAATAACGGCGATTTCGCTCTCCGTAACGACTTTGGCCTTTCGTTCACTGATGAGAGCATCAAAGGCCGCCGAGTAGTTCTCCGGCAACATAATCGTGTTCTTAGGCAGGATACTGAAGCCAAGACCTCCTTCCGCGTAGTCAAAGGTCAGGCGTCCCTCACCTGTGGGAGCCTGGGCCGTAGCGTTGAGCATTCCGTAGACTTCCTGCGGGTTTTCGCTTACCTGGTAAACGGTTATCCTCACGGCTGCCTGCTTCGGCGGCTTGTCTATCTTGCGGATGATTGACTGAACCACATCAAGCGTGTCGCGCGCGCCGCGCATAACGATAAGCCCGCTCTTAGCGGTAGGTATCGGAATAGTGCCGCCGCCGCCAACGCCGCCAGCTCCGCCGCCGCCGTAGCTGCCACCGCCGCCGCCACCACCGGCACCGCCGGCACCGCCGCCGGCACCGCCACCGCCGCCAGGCGCTATCTGCATCGGCTCCACACCAAAGTAGTCCGAAGTCAACGATGAGCTGGCATTAGCGTAAGCCGACGAAGGGTAATTGGCGCTGTAGTAGCCACCGCCGCCGCCGCGGCTGCCACCGTCGCGGCTTCCACCGCCGCCATAGCTGCCACCGCCGCCGTAGCCGCCACCGCCGTAGCCGCCGCCGCCGTAGCGGTTCTGATAGACATACCAGCCTACCGTCACTGACGGCAGCAAATCGAGATTATAAAGTATCTGGTATATCTCATTCGGATCGGCATAGTGCAACTGATAGAAATCAATCTCGTTTGCTATTTTTATCTCCTGCTCTTTACGCTCCCGGCTCGTGACCAGGATGACCGGTTTCGCGTAAGGGTCGGCCTCGTTGTAATACACAATCTTCTTGAATTGATGAGTTTCAAGA
>JAOZQG010000055.1 GCA_029932365.1 bacterium
TAGGCGTCCGCACCCAAAATACGAGGGCACAGCTTGCTGTGCCCCTACGCGGGGAAGATCTTCCCGGGATTCAGGACACCATCGGGGTCGAAGGCGCGCTTGAGGGCTTTCATCAGGCGAATCTCCACAGGCGATAGCTCGATGCCCAGATACTTGCGCTTGGTCAGGCCGATGCCGTGCTCGGCGGAGAGACTCCCTTTGAGCGACACCGCCAGCCTGAACATCTCCTCTACAAGCTTTTCAACTGCGGGTATGCGCGGGTCATCCTGGCCGTCAAACATGAATGTTACGTGCAGCGTGCCGTCGCCGTTGTGCCCGTAGACGACAGGCGGGTCCGGATAGCCCTTAACGATCTCCTTCAGCCCGCGCACGAACTCCAGGCACTTGCTGCGCGGCACCGAGATGTCTTCGGAAATCTTGTAGTCGCCCAGTTGATACGCCGCCGGCGAAACGGAATCCCGCACGTCCCACAGCGCCGCCCGCTCAGCTTCGTCAAACGCCGTTTCCACCGAAAGCGGCGAGTGCGCCCTGCACACATCCATCATCTTCGCAAGCTGCTCCCGCACGTCATCCAGCGACGGCCCGTCGGCCTCCACCAGCAGCGCCGCGTTGGCCTCGGGCTTGAGCTGCGGCAGGTCGCGATAGTTGCGCACGCAAGCCAGCGCCGCGTCGTTCATAAATTCCATCGCGCGGGGCATCAAAGGCTGGGACACGATATCCTGCGCCGCCGCCAGCGCGTCTTCGTCCGCTCCGAAAAGCGCCAGCACAGTGCCTATCGCCGGCGGCTGGGGAATAAGCCGAAGCGTCGCTTCCAGCATCACCGCCAGCGTGCCCTCGCTGCCCACCAGCAGGCGCGCGATGTCATAACCCGTGACGTTTTTCACCGCGTGCGAGCCGGTGGTGAACACTTCGCCCGTGGGCAGCACGCACTTTTGCGCCAGCACGTAGTCGCGGGTAACGCCGTACTTGTAGGCGCGCATCCCGCCCGCGTTCTCCATAATGTTGCCACCCAGCGTGGAGTAATCCGCGCTGCCGGGACTTGGCGGGTAGAACAACCCGTGCTTCGCCGCCTTGCGGTCTAGGTCGCCGCAAATTACGCCCGGCTCAACGGTCGCCGTCAGATTGCCGGTGTCAATCTCAACGATGCGGTTGAGCCGCGTGAGATTAAGCACGATGCCGCGCTCCGTCGGCACCGCGCCGCCGGTAAGCCCGCTGCCGGCGCCACGCGGATAGAGCGGAATACGGTGTTTGCCCGCAAGACCGACGGTGGAAATGGCTTCGTCCTGCGACACGGGTGTAACCACGACCTCCGCCTGCCCCTGCTGCTTGCTGCCGTCGAAGCTGTACACCAGGCGGTCGGCAGCGGTTGCGGAGACGCTTTCGGGCGAAACCGCCGCTTTCAGCTCATCGTAAAAGGCGCGCATCCTCTCGGCGAATTCTGCGGACGCGTGGTTTGCCGGCTGCTCCATCGTTCCGCGCGCATTATATCAGAGCGATTGGGAAGAAGTAGCCTGTCCGCGATAAGCGGATTAATAGCCGAAGGCCAGTAGTTGAAAAATGAGCGTGATGCAGAAAGCTGATAGCCGTCAGAAGCCCACGCCGCGGCCCTTGCGCTTGCAGTCAATACAGACGATGGTAATGTTAGCCAGGCTGTCGGTCGCGCCGGTGCGCGTTAGACTGTCCCAGCCGCCATCCATGCTGGAGCCGCGAAGCCCCCAGTTGAGCTCCGCGTTGCACCGTCCCTCGTGCCCGTGCCCTGACTGGGTACATTCGCAGCGTCCCCCGGCTCGCCGCCAAGCCCCCTGCAGCACCGCTATCTTGACGTCCGATTTCGCCATATGCACCCTCCCGCACTTGCGTTCCGGTGTACTTACTTTTCACCGCTCTCTATAAGCATACCGCATATCGTTACGCCCCGCAGGCAAAAAGCAGGTGTAATCGGGAAAATGTAATGCCGTGGATTAGACTCGCGCGCGCCGCGCCACGCCCCGGAAGCCAATCTGCTTTCCACCGCACTGGCGAAGCTGGTTGGGCGGAGCTAGCATCGGTAGAAGGCGGTGGAAAAGACGACCTCTAGCAGGCGGCGTTTTGCCGCTCTCTGCGGGGAGAAATGTGACCTTAGCTATTGACATTGGCGTCTGGCGGTGGTAACTTTTATTAGCTACGCCCTCGGTAGCACCATGCAACATGATTAACTGCACACTTCTGGTGGCAGACTTGAGGGAGAAGGCTTGAGCCGATACTGCGGCACAACCTTGTCCCTGGGAACATTGAAAACCGTGATTTGGGTAGATTGCAACTTGCCTTAGCATTTTGCTCTGCCTTGATCAAACGGTTTTCTGGAGCCACCACTTCTAAAGGTGCCTTCCTCTAATTCCGCAAGCTCAAGGTAGAGTGGTCAAGATACTAAGGGCGCACGGTGGATGCCTTGGCGTCGGAAGCCGATGAAGGACGTGGTTAGCTGCGATAAGCCTCGGGGAGGTGCGACAACCTTTGATCCGGGGATTTCCGAATGGGGCAACCCGGCCCGCCTCATAGCGGGTCACCCGCAGGTGAATCCATAGCCTGCGGGAGGGAAGCCAGCGAACTGAAACATCTTAGTAGCTGGACAGGAGAAAGAAACCTCGATTCCCCTAGTAGTGGCGAGCGAACGGGGAACAGCCCAAACCGTGTCAGTGTAAGGCCGCAGCCGTTGCTGACGCGGGGTTTTGGAGACGGCTATCCCGTCTGCGGAGCGGGAAGGAAGTAATCAATCCATAACCTAGCAAAAGCGTCTGGAAAGGCGCGCCAAAGAGGGTGACAGCCCCGTACGCGAAAGGTTATGGACTTCCGCCGAGTTTCCCGAGTACCACGGGACACGTGCAATCCTGTGGGAAGATGGGGGGTCCAACCCCCAAGGCTAAATACTCTCCGACGACCGATAGTGGACAAGTACCGTGAGGGAAAGGTGAAAAGTACCCCGGGAGGGGAGTGAAATAGTACCTGAAACCGTGCGCCTACAAGCTGTAGGAGGGCTATGTCCACGCTTTGCGTGGAAATGCCTGACTGCGTGCCTTTTGTATAATGAGCCAGCGAGTTGCCTTCAGCAGCAAGGTTAAGGGGTAATACCCGGAGCCGCAGGGAAACCGAGTCCTAACAGGGCGACCGAGTTGCTGGATGCAGACCCGAATCCAGGTGATCTACCCATGGGCAGGGCGAAGCGGGGGTAAAGCCTCGTGGAGGCCCGAACCGGTGTACGTTGAAAAGTGCTCGGATGACCTGTGGGTAGCGGTGAAAAGCCAAACGAACCTGGCAATATCTGGTTCTCCCCGAAATTCCTTTAAGGGAAGCCCCGAGTAAATGGAGCGCGGGGGTAAGGCTCTGGATGGCCAAGGGGGTGTAAAAGCTTACCAAAGTCAACTAAACCTTAAATACCGCGCCACCTTATCTCGGGAGTGAGAACGTGGGGGATAAGCTCCACGCTCGAAAGGGCAACAGCCCAGACCAACGGCTAAGGTCCCCAATCCAGGCTAAGTGGGAAAGGAGGTGGGGCCTCTCGGACAACCAGGAGGTTGGCTTAGAAGCAGCCATCCTTGAAAGAAAGCGTAACAGCTCACTGGTCAAGAGACCCTGCGCCGAAAATTCAACGGGGCTAAGCCTGGAACCGAAGCCTTGGATACTCCGTTTTAACGGAGTATGGTAGGGGAGCGTTCCGCAGGAGATACAAGCCGTACGGTAACGAGCGGTTCCGGCCTGCGGAAGTGCGAATGCTGGCATGAGTAGCGACAAGACGGGTGAGAATCCCGTCCGCCGAAAACCTAAGGTTTCCTGGGCCAGGCTCGTCCGCCCAGGGTTAGTCGGTCCTAAACCGAGGCCGAAAGGCGTAGGTGATGGCTAGCAGGTTAATATTCCTGCACCACTTGCAATCGTTGATCCGGCGGGGACGCCTTTGGGTAGGCTGGAAGGCTGATGGAAGCGCCTATCCGGGACATAGGGGCGTCCGTAGAGACGCCCCGAAGGGAACCGGCGACCTGGATTTGTTTCCGGGGAGCAGCTGATCCCAGGGGACGAGAAAAGCCGTCCGGTGAGATTGCAGGTGCCCGTACCGCAAACCGACACAGGTAGGTGAGGAGAGAATCCTCAGGCGCGCGAGCTAACCACCGCTAAGGAACTCGGCAAACTCGACCCGTAACTTCGGGACAAGGGTCGCCACGTTAGGGTGTAAGGACTTGCTCCCCAAGCCCGAGGTGGCCGCAGTGAAAAGGCCTGGGCGACTGTTTACCAAAAACACAGGACTCTGCTAAAGCGTAAGCTGACGTATAGGGTCTGACGCGTGCCCGGTGCTGGAAGGTTAAGGAAGGGAGTTAGCTTCGCTTCGGCGAGGCGAAGCTCCCGACTGAAGCCCCAGTAAACGGCGGCCGTAACTATAACGGTCCTAAGGTTAGGATCCGCTAGCCTTAGTAAAACCGAACCATATGCGGGAAACTCCTCCCACAGCCGTTCGGTACTCGCTTCGGGAGCGAAGCAGTAAAAATCCGACGGACAAGGGGACAATCCGCAGGGAAGGCTCCTGATGTTTTATAATTAGGAGAACCCTCAGAGACTTTACGTTTGGTCGCGGCCTATGAACCTTGAAGCCCAATGGATAGTCGGTTTTGTTGATGGTGAAGGCTGTTTCTATGTGGGAATAAATCCCCACCCGGAAATGTCAGCCGGATACCAGGTGTTGCCCGAATTCACCGTTGTGCAGCACAAACGCGACGTGCAGCTGCTGCACGCCCTGAAGTCGTTTTTTGGCTGCGGGGTAGTGCGGCGCAACCGTGAAGCCCGAATGGCGTACCGCGTTCGGAGCGTCAAGCATCTGGGAAACACCATCATTCCATTCTTTGAGAAGCATCAGTTGAAATCAAAGAAGAATGCCGACTTCAAGAAGTTCAGACGCATCGTCCGGTTGATGGAAGCCGGCGAGCATCTGACTTCAGAGGGCATCGAGAATATCCGTCGCATTGCGGCTCAGATGAGCCGCGGCGCGGAATTGGACCGCGGAAGATAAAGTCCGGCTCCTTTGGAAACAAAGAGAGAACTACCGAGCGAAATTCCTTGTCGGGTAAGAATGGTCGGATACTTGCCCGAAATGCGGAGTGATCCGCATTAAGCAAACCGGCTCATAACGGCGAAACCCGTTGCGCACCAGCGCCGCGGGCAACACCGTGGGAACCCTCCGCTTGCCTTGCGGAGGGACCCGTAACGACTGATCCGAAAGGTGAGGCTCCCCTTTGTGGGGGCAACACGCCGGCCCTTGTCATCACAACGGCAGCTATGGATTTACCTTCCTACATAACCGGACTGTGCGAAGGTGAGGCCTGTTTTACAGTGTCTTTCAGCCTTCGCCGGAAACTCAGGCTCGGTATTGAGGTAAGGCCGAGCTTCTCGTTGTCCCAGCACAAGCGCAACCTCGAAGTTGTCAAGCTTTTGAGGGAGTACTTCGGAGTTGGGGGTATCAGGTTTTCCCGCGCGGACCAGAACTACAAGTTTGAAGTCCGCAGTGTACGGGACCTGATAAAAGCCGTAATTCCCCATTTCCGCGAGTACCGATTGATCTCCCCCAGAAAGCGGGACTTCGACAGGTTCGCCAAGGTGTGCGAGCTGGTGTACGCCAGCAAGCACAAAAGCCTTACCGGGATGAGGAGAATCATCGACCTTGCCTACGGGATGAATCCATCCGGTCGACGTAGGTACAAGAAGGATAAACTCCTAAGGTTGCTGGACAAGGTGAAGGAATAGTCTGATCCTGCCGGTAACGGCAGTAACGTTTTGAAGTTCCGACCCGCACGAATCGCGTAACGATCCGGGCGCTGTCTCGGCGGTGGGCTCGGTGAAGTTGCAAAGCCGGTGAAGATGCCGGCTACCCGCAGTAGGACGAAAAGACCCCGTGGAGCTTTACTACAGCTTGGCCTTGGTCTTTGGTTCGTCTTGTGCAGGATAGGTGGGAGGCTTTGAAGCTGCGCCGTCAGGCGTAGTGGAGCCAACCTTGAGATACCACCCTGGATGAGTCGGAGACCTAACTCTGTGCCGTGAATCCGGCCATAGGACAGGGCCTGGTGGGTAGTTTGACTGGGGCGGTCGCCTCCTAAAGAGTAACGGAGGCGCACAAAGGTCCCCTCAGCGCGTACGGAAACCGCGCATTGAGTGTAAAGGCATAAGGGGGCTTTACTGTGAGACCTACAAGTCGATCAGTTGCGAAAGCAGGTCTTAGTGACCCGACGGTTCCGTTTGGTAGGGCCGAAGCTCAACGGATAAAAGTTACCCCGGGGATAACAGGCTGGTGAGATCCAAGAGTCCACATCGACGATCTCGCTCGGCACCTCGATGTCGGCTCGTCGCATCCTGGGGCTGAAGAAGGTCCCAAGGGTTGGGCTGTTCGCCCATTAAAGCGGCACGCGAGCTGGGTTCAGAACGTCGTGAGACAGTTCGGTCTCTATCCACTGTGGGCGTAGGGAAATTGAGGGATGCTGCCCCCAGTACGAGAGGACCGGGGTGGACCAGCCTCTGGTGTACCTGTTGGCGCGCCAGCGCCACCGCAGGGTAGCTACGCTGGGTGCGGATAAGTGCTGAAAGCATCTAAGTACGAAGCCCTTCCCAAGATTAGTTTCCCCATCCCCTTCGGGGGAGTAAGGCCTCCGGAAGACTACCGGATGATAGGCGGGAGGTGTAGAGGCGGCAACGCCACAGCTGACCCGTACTAATAGGCCGAGGTCTTGACCACTCTACCCCAATCAGCTTTCAGTCATCGGCTATCAGCCGTCAGACTGCGCTTGCGCGCGACCGCGCACGCTCGACTTCTTCTCTTTCTGAGAACTGACGACTGGAGACTAACGACTGCATGCCCGCTTCGGCGGGCGGCTTGGCACGCCTGGTTTCTTGAATGGCTAAGGGCTTGTCCGCCATCGGCGGATGGACCAGCCCGCCTTTGGCCGTTACCCATGCCTGTTGCGGGTAAACCGCGCTTGTGGTGATACAATTGACGAGCATGGAAGCCAACAAGCGTCACGAGGGAAAAGACCGGCTATGAATATTTACGCGCTAGCGCTCATCCTGGCAATCCACTTCATCGTGCTCATGGTGGCGCTGGGCATCCTCTACAACTCGTTCAAGGCGCTGGCGCGGGGCGAGGGAAGCTACGATCCGCAGGTGCGAAAAGAAAACCTGGTGAGCATCTGGGTTGGCGTGCTGCTGAGCCTTATCGTCATCGCGTCGCTTTTCAAGCGCTGCGTTTTTTGAAGGAGCCGATATCGCAGCGCACGCGAAGGCCATAGCGGTAGAAAACTGAAAGCCCTCATCGCGGTGTGCCGCCCTACTCTTCCGGCTCTTCCTCAGCTTCCTGCCAGGTAACGAGGCGCCAGTTTACGCTGTCAAACTCCCAGACGGTGATGTCCGTTGCCGAAGCTTCGTAGTCCTCCGGCGGCACGGCGAGGACGTAAGTCGCGCTCAGATTAAAGGCAAGTTCGCAATCCGCGACCGTACCGTTTACATTCAGCGCGCCCACATCCAGCGTCACCGCGACATTCTGATTTTGCGCGAAGACTTCGCCGAAGAAAGACCCAACGTCCGCCGACGGCGCGGGTGGGTCGGCGAGCGTGCTTGTAGTCCTGAAGCGCAGCGCCACGTTCTCATCCACCGAATATAACTCCGAAGCGATGCTCTGAATCGTGCCTATATCCTCGTCGCTGATTGCCTGGGCGAGTGAAGCTACCGCAGTGCGCAGCGCTTCCGCAGTCGGTCCCGGCTGCGGCTCGGCCTTCTCGCGCCACAGCGCCAGCCGCCACTGGCCGCTAACCAGATCGAAGGTCATCTCGTCGCTGCCCGATGCGCTATATTGTTCCGGCGGCACCACTCCGGCATACACCGCAGTAAGCGAGAAGTTCAGGCTCACGAACGCCTGTGTGCCCAGCACGATGACCGAGGCGGCGTTAAAGGAAACTTCAATGCTCTGATTTTCCACAAACACCGTGCTGAAAAACTCGCGGAAGTCGCTGGACGGCTGGGGATCGTCGCTCAGAGTCTGCATCGTGCGGAAGCGAAGCTGCACTTCGCGATCGAGGAACATTCCCGGCTCGGCGATGGCGGCGGCGGCGTCAAGGTCTTCGTCGGCAAACGCCTGTGTAAGCGCCGCAAGCTGCTCCAGCACCCGCTCCCGCTCCTGCGCCTCAGCGTCCTCCTCGGAAGTGCCCGCCTGCCAGGACGTGAGCTTCCAGTGCCCGTTCTCTAAAACGAAGACCATCAGGTCGGAGCCTTCGGACTGGTAGGTCATCGGCGGCAGGTCCATTATGTAAAGCGCGGAAAGACCGAAATCCACGTTCAGCGTCGCCACCGTGCCCAGGATGTTTGCGCTGGTTACCGCAATCTGGCAGTAGACGTTTTCGTTTTGCTGGAAGAAGCTGTTGAAGAAGCTGACGGCGTTGCCGGTGGGATTGGGATTGTCGCCGGTGGTGGCGGTGGTGAAGAAGCGCAGCGCTACATTGCCGTCCAGCGAGTAAATGTCAGAAAATACCTCGCTCAGGGCGTTGATGTCCTGGTCGCTGATGGCCTGGGCCATGCCGTCCACCGTGCGCACCAGCATCTCCATCTGGGCCGAAGTGTCGTCTACCTCGCCCGGTGCGTAAGGGCTGGTGCTGCCGGACATGCACGAAGCCGTCCACGCGAGGAGCGAAACCAGGGCAGCCGTGACGCAGAGCCGCTTCATACCTTCATTCTAGCACAGGCGAGGCCTGCCTGAGCCGCTGGAGTTCGCTCCCGACTTCGTCCGGTAGAGTGAACACTGCGAAGTCTCCGTCAACGCGTTCAATGACGCCGCGAACCTCTTCCGCCTTCAATTCCGCAACGAGCGCGGCGGCGTCGGGGAAGCCCCCCTCGTAGTAATGGGCGAACGTCGACTCGGCCAGAAAAAGCAGCAGGCAGTCGGTATCTCCCGCGACGCTGAGTCCCAGATGGAAGTCCACGTAAGACTGGTTAACCTCCTCAGGCTTGAACGGAAGCTCGCCCGCCACCGAGTAGGCGAACACCGCGGGGAAGGCGAAATCTGGGCCCGCCGAAAGCGGTATGGCCGTCCTCTTGCCAATAACCGGCGGAAGGTCGCGCGCGGCGTCCCGGCTTATGGGGCGTGCGGTAAAGAATTCGCTTTCGGCTTCCGGCTCCGCCCCGCTGTCATCCGCGTAGCGCTGCTTCATCTCCGCCATCTCCAGGTATTCGGACACAAACGGCGGTAAAACGAACGCGGAGACCGCCAAAACGACAAGAATCGCCACCGTCATAGTAATCCAGACGGGTGCCGTTTGCGGCTTGCCTGCGCCTTTTCCCATGACATTATTCTATCAGCATCCGGAGTTTGCGATTTACCGCTCGGCCAGCAGGTATAATCCTTAGCTATGTGTCTGGCGGTTCCCGGCATAATTGAAGAATTAAACGGCGAATGGGCGCAGGTTCGCGTCGGCGGCGTGACTGTTGAAGCCAACGTCGCGCTCGTGCCCGGTGCGGTTTTGGGCGATTACGTGCTGGTACACGCCGGCTACGCCATCCAGCGGCTTACCAAAGAAGAAGCGGAAGAATCGCTGGAGCTTCTGCGCGAATTCAGCGAATTTCAGGAATCATACGACCAGGGGAAATGAGCGAAGCGAAAGGCAAGCGTCCCGACACTGATGCAATCATCCAGCGTATACGCGCGCTTCCGCTGCGACCGGCGAAGTTTATGGAGGTGTGCGGCACGCACACCGTGGCCATCTTCCGCGCGGGCATCCGCAACACGCTTCTCGCCGAGCGGAAACTGGAGCTCGTTTCCGGCCCCGGCTGCCCGGTTTGCGTAACCGCCGCGGCCGAAATTGATGACGTGGCGCAGCTGGCGCTGAACGAGCCTGAGCGAATCACCGTAACCACTTACGGCGACCTCCTGCGCAGCCGGGGGCATAGGACATCGCTGGCGGAGGCGCGGGCGCAAGGCGCGGACGTGCGCGTCGTGCTCTCGGCCAACGAAAACATCGCTTTAGCGAAAGCGCATCCGCAGCGGAACGTGGTTTTCTTCGGCATCGGATTTGAAACCACCCAGCCGGCACTGGCGCACACGCTGCTGGAAGCCGAGCGGCTAAAGCTTACGAACTTCACGGCCTACGTCAGCCATAAGCTGGTCGCGCCCGTGCTGGAAGTGCTGGCGCAGGACCCGCGCCTGAAGCTGGACGGATTCGTGCTGCCGGGGCACGTCTCAACGATAATCGGCGAAATGCCCTACGAGTTTCTGGCGCGCGACCATAAGCTTCCTGGAGTTATCGCCGGATTCGGCGCGGGGGACATAATCACCGCGCTTTATCACCTTCTGACGATGCGGGAAGAGGGCAGGCCGCAAATCGTAAACGCTTATAGAGCGGCCGTGCGTCCCGAGGGCAATCCGCGCGCGAAAGAGATGATAGAAGAAGTATTCCAGCCCGCCGACGCGCACTGGCGCGGCATCGGCGCGATTCCCCGGTCCGGGCATAAGCTGCGCGAGCGGTTCGCCCCGTTTGACGCCCATCTGCGGTTCGGGCTGCGGCGCGTCGTTGAAGACGAAGCCGGCTTCGGCGAATGCCGCTGCGGCGAAGTTTTGCTCGGCCTGATTAACCCGCCGGAATGCGGGCTGTTCGGCGCGCGCTGCACACCCGACAATCCAGTAGGGGCGTGCATGGTCTCGAGCGAGGGGGCGTGCGCCAGCTATTTCCGCTTCGGCCAGCGCCGCTAGAAACTCAAAGCTCAGTGATAGCGGTCAACGGTGAACGTGTAGAGCTGATGCGGCTGGGCGAGGTCTATCCCGCCCTTCTGAGCGACGATGCGCTTTTGCGTCGCCACGTCATCCACACCCTCCAGATCTGGCAATAGCAGGCCGCGCCGGCCCCCCTGCTCGATGATGAGCCCGAACTTTTTGGGGTCGAGGTCTTCTTCCTTCGCCGGCTGGGGAGCCGAAAGCACGTCAACGCTCACCGAAAGTCGCGGCAGCTCATCCTCGCGCACCGGGGGAAAGCGCGGATCGCGCGTGGAAGCGCTGACGGCGTTTTCCACGATTTCTTCCGCAAGGCTCTGCATCATGGGCTCAATGGTGCCGATGCAGCCCCGGAGCTGGCCGTCGATTTTGAGGGACACGAAGCACGCCGAAGGCCGGTTCAGCTCGTCCTTCACACCTGCGAGCGCGGCGCTAACTCCGTCGGGCAGGTCATCAATGCTCAACCTTTTGCCGTCCGCGATGAAGCTGTACATCGAGGCGAAGGCGAGTTTGACGAACGGATGAAAGCCCTCCGCCAGATACCAGTTTTGTTTTTTCTCTTCCATATCAATGTTCGGGTCTGATCGCACCAACCAGGTAGCCCACACCGAACGTGTCTTCGTAGGAGTAAACCTCACCCTTTGCGGGAACGCCGTCCATCACGCCGAAGCCGATAAGAAAGGAAAACAGTCCGCACTGCTGGGCGCGATGAACGAACTCCTCGTCAAGGTCCATCAGCGCCTGGGGATTGTTATCCCGCACGGCTTCCACCACCTTGCGGTCGAACTCCGGGCCTTCTTTGTGGAATTCCCGGCCGGGGCTCTGCTTGGTGCAGTGCGAAAGGTCGCCGCTGGCCACGTAAACATAGCGCCCCTGCCGGCCGCGCAGCAGCTCGCCCAGCTTCCTGCCGAAGTTCCAGAAAATCTCCCGCTTGCCCCAGATGGCCGAGACCACAACCAGCTTGGAGCGGAAGCCTTCCTTCTCCAGAAAATCCAAAAAGACTAAAACACCGTGGTCCAGCCTGGACTCGGCCAGGGGCTCAACGGCGCCAAGAGATTCCATTGAACCCAGAATATCGTCGGCGAGCTCCACGTCGTTTGGGTAATTGTAGGAAAGCGACGAATGTCCGAACTCGCCGAAGCTGCCTGAAAGCTGGGGTTCCGTCAGGACGCCGATGTAGCCGGGAGCGCCTCTTGCGTGCGGCGAGCTTACAATCAGCGTGTCCGGAGGATTGGCCGACAGCTCGCGCGCCAGGCGGAACATTGATTCACGTGTGGCTTTAACCTCGCGGACGTTCGGCCCGCCGATTTCGTCGACGATTATGGGTGGGTGAGGTACAAAAAGCGAAAAGACATCTTCCATCTACCCACCTCCATGCCGCATCGCGGCGTTTGATCAACGCCCGATTATAACACGGACGAAGCCGGGTGATAGCCCCGGTAAAAGTTCACATTTAGTGTCGGGTAGCGGGAAGGACTTGGGATTCTTGCAGATTGCGTGAGAATAAGGCGCGGTGTGAGAGCGCTAAGACCAACTGTATCAATCGCGTGGCGGCTGTGTTTTCGCCGTCGGCTGTTCATCCGCCTTTAGCAGGTCAGGTATTCGCAGCCAGGGTTTAGAGCCTAGGGGTAAGGGATTAGCTAATCCCCAATCTCTATTCCCTGATGCCCTATGCTCTATCCCCTATTCCCTATGCCCC
>JAOZQG010000056.1 GCA_029932365.1 bacterium
GGCGTTGGAGAGCGCCCGCACGGGACGATGCCGGGCATCGTGGCGCTGACCTTTGACGACGGGCCGGACGACACGACACTGAGCATCGCTCGATTCCTGGCGCGTGAAGGCGTGCCCGCGACGTTTTTTCTCGTCGGCTCGCGCGTGGCGAAAAGGCCGGACGTGGTGCGCGAGCTTGCGGCGCTCGGATTTGAGCTGGGCAACCACTCCACCACACATCCGGACTTGCGCAAGCTGCCCCTGGGCAAGATGAAAGGTGAAATCGCAGAATGTAGCAGGCTTATCGGCGAAATCACGGGAACGCCGCCGCGATTCTTCCGCCCGCCGTACGGCTCGTTCAACTCGCACGTGGTCAACGAAGCGCGGCGGCAGGGAATGACCACGGTGCTGTGGACGGTGGACGCGCTGGACTGGACGGAGCCGGGCGCGGACGTTACTGCGCGGCGGGTGATGGCGCGAGTTCGAGCAGGAAGTGTGGTGCTGCTGCACTCCAACCATATGCAGACTGCGGAAGCGCTGCCGGGAATAGTGTCGCGGCTGCGCGCCAAGGGATACCGGTTCGTCAGCCTGGAGGAATGGTTCGCGTCCGTGCTGGGGCGCGAAATTGCGGCGGCGGTTCCGCACACCGAGGCAGTAACGGAGCCGATTCCATCGCCTGAGCCACCGATCGCAGAGCCGGAGATGCCGGCGATGGTCGCGCGGGGCGAAATCGTGGAGTTCGGTGATGGGGTGGGGGAGGTGGTGCAGTTGCAGCAGCCGGAGCGGGGATTGCGCGTGTACACCAATGTGGCGAATCTGGCGCGCCTGTATTCGCTGTTCAGGGGCGCAGCGGCAGCGGCACCGGCGGAGGGCAGGGCGGAGCCGGAGATTCGATGGCGCGAGGAGTTACCGGCGCGCATCGAGCCGCTTTACCGCGACGATTTCCTGCTGAACCGGCGCGAATTCGCCGAGAATTACTATCCGCAGCCGGCGTTTTACCTGCTGACAGCCACCGAGGAACTGCCGGAGATGGATCTAACGTTGCTGAGTGAACTGGCGAAGCAGGGCGGGATAACCGAAATGCTGCTGATTCAGCCCGCAGGCGAGCAACTTAAGGAAGTTGGCGATTTCGGAGTGCCCGCGCGGCTGGTGAAGCTGGGCGACTTTGACCCGACGGCGGTATTTGATCTGGTGCGGGATAGCGCGGGTGATTTGCTTTCACTCTACGAACAGAAAAAAGAGGCGATACTCGTCCTCGTCAGCGCCCGCGACTTCGCCACGCCCGAAGCGCGGGAGAATCTGGAAAACGCAGCGCAGATGTTCCGCGAGTTTCGCCAGCTAACCTACGACCGAATTTACGATCCGGGAGCGGACGTTGCGGGTGATTGGCTACCGGAAGGCTGCACGCTGGCGCGGTTCACCGGTGGCGATGGGACGATGTTTGTGCTTACGGCGCCGGAAGCGATGAATATCGGATTGCCGCGCGCGCTGCGCAAAACGAAAAGCGTTACGCTTGTTCCGGATGAAAAGGTTACGCTGAGTCCGCTGCTCGGGGCAAGGCTCTCGATTTCGCCGGACCCGACATATCTACTTACGGACTAGCGTATGTTACAGACGCGAACGCTGCCCGGCGACGACCCCAAGGCGCACCTGGCGGAAGAAGTGAGGTTGCTCAGCGAGATCGGAGGCGAGGCGCAGCTACTTTTTTACATAAACCGTCCGTGCGTAATTCTGGGGCGCAATAACGAAGAAAGCGAGTGGGTGTTTGCCAAGGCTATCCGCGATGCGGGAATTCCGCTGCTGCGGCGCATAAGCGGTGGCGGCGCGGTGTACCACGATGCGGGGACGCTGAACTACTCGTTCGTGATGGCGCGGGAGATATTTGAGCGCGTGCGTGGTGAAGCGAAGCCGATGGATTACTTCCGGCGCGTGGTGATTGGCGCGCTTGCGCCGATAGGACTGCATCTGGAAGCTGCATGGCTTTCCGATATTAATCTGAACGGGCGGAAAATATGCGGCAATGCGGCGCGGCTGACCCGGCGGGGTGTGCTTTTTCACGGGACGATTCTGCTTACTGTAGATTACGAGGAGATGGAAAGATTCTTAAAAACTCCACCGAACCGACAAGGGATTCCCCACCGGGAGTTTATTACTTCGCTTGCGCAGGAAGGAGTGAAGCTAACGTCTGAGGAATTGATACAGGCGCTGGCCGAGGGCGCAGCGAAGATACTTAGTGGTTGACACGCTTTTTTTTGCGCTAATATTGCATTTTTAGATTAGTATGGCTGCCAGACAGCCGCCAATAACTAAAGAGGAGGTGGTCACATTGACCAGGCATATGGCCTTTATGGCTTGTGTGCGAATTGTAGTTTTTGCCTTGCTGCTAACGACAAGTTGCTCGAGCAAGAGTGCGGCCAGTTGTAGCGGACAAGGGGAAACAGGCTCTACTCAAGGAGCGCAAATCCCATACCAGGCTACATCTCTTGGCGGGTCTGCAGGAGTCCTTTCCCCGTTATCAGACCTGGATGAAATCATGGAGTTTGCCGAGAAGATGCAATCGCAGCGATGGGGGGTCAGGGACTCTCAATTCCTGTTTGAGGAGTTCATTATTCTCGAGCGAGATGTCGCCAGGCTATTTGGTGAGGAAGTCGAAACAATTGACGACCTACGCGATACAGGATGGCTGCCATTTGAACCGCTAGGCGCTATTGAAGACTTCTCCACAAGAGAGGGCCGAATAAAGCCTAGGCGATTCACGGGCCTAGAACCTGAATGCGAAGTCGCATTGGAGAAGAAGTTAGTAGTAGACCTTTATTCAACGCTGATTCCAATGAACGTCCGTTTCAATAATCGCGCGGAAGTCGAGATGGTTTATGGGAGCATCGTCCCGCAGTTTTTCATTAATCCGCTGAACGGTGAGCCTATGGAATTTGTGTTCGGAGAGATGAACTCGCCAGTAAAGCCGCCCTTTGTTGGAGCCGGCTCACCTATCACTGGAGTGGGACCTATAGGCATCCGCGTTAGGTATTTCCAAGAACCGTTAGTCAGCAATCACTGATATAGATAATTGTGGCGAGAAACCACTGGCAAGCACTGCCGGGATAGCTAGAGCAGGTGCTGCTTCACCCAGTTATACCATGCCTCCATGCCTTCGCTGGCCTTGGCGCTGAGGGGCAGAACGGTTGCGCGGGAATTCAGCGCCTGGATGTCGGCGGTGGCTTTTTCCAGGTCGAAATCGCAGGAAGGCGCCAGGTCGGTTTTGGTGATGAGCACGCAGTGAGCGATGTGAAACGCGCGGCGGTACTTGTCCACCTTGTCCGTGCCTTCAGTGACCGAAAGGAGCGTAACCCGCGCGGCTTCGCCGAGGTCCCAGGCGGAGGGGCAGATGAGATTCCCAATGTTTTCGATGAAGAGCAGCTTGATGCCGGAAAGGTCTATCTCGTCAAGCGCGGCGCGGATCATCGGCGCGGTGAGATGGCACGAGCCTTCGGTGTTGAGCTGAAACGCGTTGCCGCCAGCAACTTCCAGGCGTTTGGCGTCGTTTGCGGTAAACGGGTCGCCGACAATGACGGCGGAGCGGATATCGGGCGCGAAGTGGGCTATAGTGCGCTCAAGAAGCGTGGTCTTGCCGCTGCCGGGGCTGGAGATGATGTTCAGCGCCTTGATGCCACGCTCGGCGAGTTCCGCACGGATGCCGGCAGCGATTTCGTCGTTTTTTGTGCTGACGGCCTTCATTACTTTGATGCGCACCATATGGCTACTCCGTCAGGCGGCGCTCAATGTCGCCGCTGATGAGACTGACGATATACAGGCTGCGGGAATTGCCGGGGCCGACCGAGACGACAACGCGCTCTTCGCCGGGGATGGGGCTGTAGGCGAGGGAATGCACCGGATCGGTGAAGTGGGTTATCTGGTAGTGGACGCTGCCGCTGGGGTCCATTATCCAGACGTTGCGCACGCCGCCCTGGTCGCTGATGAATGCGATTGCCTGGGCGTCGGGCGCCCACACGGCCTGGAATTCGTCGCCCGTTAGGTCGGGGGTAAGGTTGGCGTTTACCGGACTGTCGCCTTCAAGGAAAGCCGATTTGCTGAATACGTCGCGGTCGCCGCCCTCGCAGGCGACGAATAGAATCTGATTGTCCAGCAGAGGATGAAAGACGGGCGCGTATTCGTCGCGGGTGGAGTTTTCGTCGGCACGCCGGTTGAAGCTGCCGTCGCCGTTCATCACGAAGATGCGGGAATGGGAAGGAGAGCCTTCGCGGCGCACGTAAGCGATAAGCTGGGAAAAGGTGCCGCTGAATACCGGCGAGGTTTCGTCTTCGGGCAGGGACGTGAGCTGGGCGCTCAAACCGGTATCGGCGTTGCGGGCGTAGATATCCCAGTTGCCATTTTCATCGGACTGGTAGACGATAAGCTGGCCATCGGAGGAGTAGCGGGGATGGCGCTCACTGGCGGCGGTTTCGGTTATCCGCTCCAGGTTCGTTCCTTCCGGCGAGATGCGGTAAAGATCGTAGGCTGAGCCCGCCGCGCGGGCGAACACTATGGCGTTGGCAAAGGAATTCCAGTCGGGCTCGATGTCGTCGAAGGCCATAGCCGCGGTGCCGGTGGTGAAGGTGAGCGTTGATGGTTCGGACGTGTTGCCCGCAGCGTCGCTTGCCGATTCCAGTGTGAGCGTGTATTCGGTGTTCGCGGAGAGCATACCTTCAAGAGTGACACTGACCGTTCTTTCGTCAACGGAGACATCGGCGATGGTTGCTGGCGGGGCAAACGCGGCTTGTAGCCCGTCGGCAGGCGGCTGGATTTTGTCGGAGAATACAAACTCGAAGGACTGATTGCGCGGGACGCCGGTTGCCCCATCAGAGGGAGTTGTCCTGACAAGAACCGGTGGCTGGCCATCCTGCTGACAGGTGGTGAAATAGGTGAAGGCGTCGGAGGCCAGTTGCACGCCGTCTATAGAACACACGCTGGAAATCTGCAGCCGATAGCGCTGAGAAGTATCAAGTTCGTAAAGCGGGAGAAGCTGGACTTCGGTATCGTCAACAGAAACGTCAACCTCTCCGGACAAGGGTGACAGCGCGAGGGTGGCGGATGAAAGCGAGGCTTCGTCAACGGGGCGCGAGAAGGTTAGTACGATGGGTTCTCGTAGTGGAGCGTCGAATGAATTCAGCGCCGGCTCCACGCCTACAAGAGCGAAGTAAGATGGCGTAGGGTCAAGCGTTATCTGTACCTCCGCGCCGCCCTGAGGCACGGTGATGGTCTCGGCGTGGAATACTCCCGCCGGGCTCTGGACGCTGAGGCTGTAGTTACCGGAGCTTTGCAGGCTGAAATGGAAACGACCGTGGGCGTCGGTGGTGGACGATAGCAGCGAGAGCTGCACAGCCGCGCCGGAGACGGGAGCGCCCGTTTCGTCGAACACCAGCCCGTCAAGGCTGACACTCACCGGCCCCGGTTCAGGTGTGGGGCCTGGTCCGCCGCCTCCGCCGCAGGCTCCAGCCAGCAAGGCTATGACAGCCAAGTATGCAAACACCCTCATTGCAGCTCTCCCACGAGCATTTCGCCGCGCTGATTGTATACCAGCAGGCGGTTATCCCACATGTCCAGGTAGAGCGGTGCGTCTTCTGCGAACTGCGAGGCTACAGGGATATCCGAAGCCGCATCGCTGCCAACATGGGTAAGCCGCTTTCCGCGCGATACGATGAGCGAGCCGTCTTCAAGGATGACAACATCGGAGAATTGCGCACTTCCCGCGAGTGTGGCGTTCAGGTCGTGCGTTTGCAGCAGTTCGCCTTCAAGAGTGAACAGGAAAACGCAGCTTGTGTTGGGCGAGAACGCAAAGTACTTTTCGCTGTCCGGGACACGCCCCAATCGTGCGAAAAAAGCTTCAGGCCTGCCGGATAGCTCGCGCAGGCTAATGTTGGTAACGAGCTCTCCTTCGCTATTCGCCGTAAGAATATAGCCGCGTTCGGTCAGAATGAAAATGCCGCCGCTGAAACCTTCACCACAGGCCAGCATATCCACCGGTGAGCCGAAGGGGACAGCAAGCACTTCCGCGGTAAGCGTGCAGCGCGCGGTTGAGTTGCCGTCGGGGCCGAAGAATTCGATGCGCTCATGAGCCTCGTCTAGCACGAGGGCGTTGCCCTTTAAGCCCGATACAAGGGTAGGGCAAAAGCGACGAGCGGCGCCGGATTCACTGAGATGGTACAAGACGTTGCCGCTAGCGGCGTTGAAAAAGGCAAAGCGACCGGCTTCGCCCTGGGTGGCGCAGACCAGGTCGGCGCTGACAAGCCGCGCACGGACGACAGGGCCTTCAAGCTGCACTTTCTTCAGCACAACAAGCTTCCCCGCAGACAGAACCGGTGGAGAAATCGCGCCAAGCAGCGCGGCGGTTACCAATTGAACGGTGACGAGAAAGAGCCAAAAACGCTTCGCCATCGGTGAGATTGTAACAGGTTGCGATTTTGCGGTAGAATCTATTTGGGAGATTGCGGGGCTGGCGTGCTGATGTGGGAAGCAGCCCTCTTAACGTGGTCTCCAGTATAATGGGTATTGGTTATAAGAAATAAAGGTCTTTCTTCAAAAGGGGACGTTATGAAGCTGAATCTTATTTCATTTGCGGCTATATGTATTCTCTTCTTGCTGGGTACCGCTTTGGCCTCAGCCCAAACTGATAATGAGCCGGAGTCCATAAGCCCCGAGGAGGCGCAAAAGATTCTGCGCGAGACGCCGGTAAACGTGCCCGAGCTGGTGGAAAAGGTTAAACGCGGGGTCGTCGTAATCCAGCCCATTTCGGTTTCTTCCGTTGTTGCAGCGGAGCTGCAGGTTCTGGGTTCCGGTTTCGTTATCGACAAGCAAGGGCACATCATCACCAATCATCACGTTGCAGGGGACGCGTCCATAGCTGAGGTCATTTTCTGGGACGGTAGCCACGAGCGGGCCTCGCTGGTGGCTACGGCGCCTTACTACGAAGTGGCGCTACTGAAACTGGACGATCCGGATCCGGATAAGCTTTTCCCGGTGCCGCTGGGCGATTCGGACGCGGTTAAACCGGGTGACCTGGCGCTGGCTATGGGCAGTCCCGGCTCGGGTGAGGGTTTCAACATCGACCGCAGTAATCCGATGGAATACTGGGGACTGCGGGCCACTGCGACTATGCGTGTGGTTTCCGGCCGCAACACAGACCTCAGCTGGCCTGTTTTCTGGAACTATGGCGGCAAAAGGATGAGCCTTAAGTACGGCCTCTACTTTCCCTACGTTTTCCGGACCCAGGTACCCATCAACGGCGGCAACTCCGGGGGGCCGCTGTTTAACCGACACGGGGAGGTAATTGCGCTAAACACTTGGGGCGGCTCTAACCCGATTTCACAGCAAACTAACTTCGGAGTGCCGATAAATTGCGCCAAAAGCTTCGTTGTAGAGGTGCTGGAGCACGGCCGCCACGACATCCCCTGGCTGGGGATGCACTGCATATTCCCGCCGAATATCAACAACCCAGAAGCCTATGTTGAGTTCGTGGAAACCCAGCGTCCGGAGGGGCTATGGATTTACGACGTAGCTCCGGAGTCGCCGGCGGAGCAAGCAGGCTTGCGCAAGGGAGATCAGGTTCTGCTGGTCAATGAGGAAGCGCCGCCCCGGCCTGAAGATTTCAGACTGCAAGTGCTTGAAGGAGAAATCGGACAGGAGTACACTTTGGGTATTAAACGCGGCAGGCAGGAGTTTACGGTTCACCTGTATACGGTACCCAAGCCAACATACGTGACCGATTTTTCCGTGTAGCTGAAAGCCAGCATAAGGGAACGATTCGCGCGCGCTTCAGTCTAACTAATAGCGGGGATGAGTCCACCCCGCCGTGAGGTAACACACATCAGGAGGCGGAATATGGCCATAAGATGAACGGTGGCTTGGGTACTGGCGATTCGTCTAGTCGGGCTCGCGTTCGGATTTGCGGTCACGGCGCAGTCTGGGCCCGAAATGGCTACTCCTTTACAGGTATCGCAGGGCGATAGCGCTGTTGCGGGAGATAAATGGAAGATGATGGACGAAGATGAGGCGCTCCAGATCCTGCGCGAAAGGCCGATTAACGTGCCCGAGCTTGTCGAGAAGGTCAAGCGCGGCGTCGTGGTGGTGCAGCCCGTAGAGGTCGTATCCCCCGTCGCGGCGGAGGTTACGATACTCGGCTCCGGCTTCGTAATCGACAAAGAAGGCCACATCATAACCAACGCGCACGTCGCCGGAAAATCTTCCGCGGCCCAGATAGTCTTTTCGGACGGCAGGAGCGAGCGGGCGACACTTGTGGCGGTTGCGCCTTACTATGACACGGCACTGCTCAAGCTCGATGAGCCCGAGCCCGATAAGCTGTTTCCGGTTCCGCTGGGTGATTCGAGCGAAGTCCGGCCGGGTGAGGTTGCGCTGGCAATCGGCAGTCCCGGCGCGATGGAAGGCTTCAATATCGACCGCAGCGACCCGCTGGAGTACTGGGGATTGCGCCAGACCGCCACGATGCGTGTGGTTTCCGGTCGCGACACCGACCTGACGTTTGAAGTGATGCAGCATTTCTACAACCGGTATCAGGGCGGCGCGCAGTTCGGTTTGAGCTATGCGGTGAACCTGCCTTACATCTTCCGCACCCAGGCTCCAGTCAATCAGGGCAATTCCGGCGGCCCGCTGTTTAACCGGAAGGGCGAGGTTATCGCCATAAATACGTGGGGCAGGTCAATGCCGGTGGCGCAGCAGACCAACTGGTCGGTGCCCATCAACTTCGCCAAGAATTTCGTTGTCGAGGTGCTGGAGCACAAGCGGCACGATATTCCCTGGCTGGGTATACATTGTATTTTCCCGCCGAATATCACCGACGTCGAGAGCTTCCTGGAATTCCGCGAGTTGATGCGACCCGAAGGCCTCTGGGTGCTGGCGGTGGAAGAAGAGTCGCCCGCCGCGCAGGCGGGATTGCAGGACGGCGACAGAATACTCAGCGTCAACGGTCAGCCGCCGCCGACGCCGGAGGATTTCCGCGTTGAAGTGCTGCTCGGCGAAATCGGCGAAGAGTACGTGCTGGGCATCGTGCGTGGCAACAACGAATTTGAAGTAAAACTGTATACCGTGCCCAAGCCGGCCTACGTGGTGAATTTCTCGGTGTAGCGGTTAGCATCAACGCATATCAGGCAGGTGCGCTGCTTTGAAGTAAGCTCCACTACGCGCGGACGTCCAGAATTACAGGGAATCCTCCTTGACACGGGCTTGGTGCTGCCTTAGACTGAAGGTGAGGGCCCTGCGGTGTTCGAGGCGTGGGATCTGGAACCGAGCCAACACCTTGAGACAGGGAGCTGAAGTCCGTTGCCCCGTGGGGTACCGGCTAGGCACCCACCTGCCGCGCAGGCTCAAGGTCCATCCCCGCGACTGCGGCACGTGCGGGGTTCCTCGCGTTATATCCCCAAGGCCGGCTCCCCGCGCGCTTGGGCTATAATTAGGGCGTATGGACATCCCGACGCTGAAGGACGCGAACTTCTTTTCGTTCATTGCGGAAGCGACCACGCCGGTGGTCGTCACTTTCGTCACCAAAACGAGCAAGCCCGCCAGCGAGCAGCTGGCGACCATGGTGGACCTGGTGGAAAGCTACGAGGGAGTTATCTCGTTCGCCATCGTTGACGCGGAGGAATCTCTTCAGGCGACGGACTACTGTGGAATACTTTCGGTCCCCACCTCGGTATTATTCAAGAACGGGAAGTTCGCCGACCGCATCGTCGGATTGATGAGTAAGACGGCTCTGGTGAACCGCCTGGAAGAGGATCTCAGGAGTCTTATATGAAGACCGTATATCTGGATCACGCTGCAACCACCTACGTGCGCGAAGAAGTTCTCGAAGCGATGCTGCCTTACTTCGCGGAGAAATACGGCAATCCGAGTTCCATTCACCATGTCGGCCGGTCCAGCAAGGCGGTGATGGACGACTGCCGTGAGCGCGTGGCGCAGCTGCTCAAGGTGAAGCCCAGCGAAGTTATCTTTACAGGTGGAGGAAGCGAGGCTGACAACCTGGCTATCAAGGGCCATGCCTGGGCGATGAAGAACAAGGGCAATCACATCATCACCTCCCAAATTGAGCATCATGCAGTGCTGCACACTGTCCAGTGGCTGGAGAAGCAGGGCTTTACCGCTACGTACCTGCCGGTAGACCACTACGGTCAGGTTAGCCCCGATGACCTGGAGGACGCGATTACGGACAAAACGATTCTGGTTACGATAATGGCCTCCAACAACGAGTGCGGGACGGTAGAGGACATATCTAAGCTGTCGGCGGTCTGCGATAAGTATGGAGTAACCTTTCATACCGATGCAGTGCAAAGCGTTGGCTACTACGACCTGGGACTGGACAATGACCCGATAGACATGCTGAGTTTCAGCGCCCACAAGTTCTACGGTCCTAAAGGCGTGGGCGCGCTGTTCGTGCGCTCGGGAACGCGCCTGGAGCCACTTATACACGGCGGCGCCCAGGAGCGCAGTTTGAGAGCGGGAACCGAAAATATCGCGGGGATGGTCGGGCTGGCTAGAGCTATGGAGATAGCCTACGAGGAGATGCCCAAGGCGGTTCCGCGGCTACGTGGGCTGCGCGACCGCCTTATTGAAGGCGTGCTGTCCGACATACCGGATACCGGACTCAACGGTCATCCGACCGAGAGATTGCCCCATAACGCGAACCTTTATTTCGCCCGAATAGAGGGCGAGGGCATACTGCTGAAGCTGGACATGGCGGGCATCTGCGCCTCCAGCGGCTCCGCCTGCACCAGCGGGTCGCTCGAACCCAGCCATGTGCTTGCAGCTATGGGTATCGACACAATGCTCATTCACGGTTCGATCCGCTTCTCACTGGGCCATCGCACTACAAGCGAAGACATAGAATACGTGCTGGAGCAGCTGCCGCCGATTGTGGAAAATCTTCGCGAGATGAGCGCTCTTTGAGGAGATAGCCGAGCTGTTGGAACCCGTGCTGCCTGAAAGCAAATGAAGCCCGTGCGCGTGTTTTTCAAATTATCGCATTTTGGCGAAAAAAACTTAGTGATGCCCTTCACACTGTGGCAGATAACTGCTATACTCCATGCCTTACCACGCGAACCTTGAAAGAGAGCACCTGTGGATGTTATTTGCGGCCCGTATTCCGCTCCGGCTTACGCGACGAAATGTGCTTGTGATGCTTGACGAATCATAAGCGATATGTTATTGTTTTCACAGCCCTCTCGCGGGCAGTACCACATTTTGGCCCTTGGGGGCGAGGGGGTGCCAGGCTCGTGTCACACCGGAAGGAAGAGAACTCGCCTTACGACTCCGTGTACACGATGGGCATTGCCTCTCAGAAGTCGGGAGTCCCCATTAGTGTTCTGCGGGAATACGAGTCGAACGGGTTGCTGATTCCCCACATCACCGATACAAACCGGCGGATATTTTCCGATGTAGATATTGATAATGCGCGGCACCTGCGCAGTCTACAGAAGAAACACCGCCTGAGCTTGGCAGCGCTAAAGTTCCTCGCGGCTTGCCTGCCATGCTGGATGTTCAAGCGCTGCTTACCGGAAGAAAGGGAGCGGTGCGGAAGGCTCGAAGGCGCCGGCGAGCCCTGCTGGTGCAAGGTTAGCCTTCAAAACCGGGCCGCATGTGAAAGGTGCCGATGTTGCGAGACTTATCGTGCACTCAAGGACCTGGAGAATCTCCGGGGTTTGTTTATGAGTCTGACCGACGCAAGTAGCGTTACCGGGTCGGACTGAAGGAGATACGATATGCCGCGATCCGAATTAATGACCAAGGCGCGGAAACAGAAACTTTCGCCCAAGGAGCTCTCAGACATTTTCCTGTCGCATGTCTATGCGCTGCCCGACGGCCGGAAGATCGATCTGTGCATCCAGTGCGGCACGTGCAGCGGTTCCTGCCCCACGGCGTATGCAATGGACTACTCGCCGCGCGAGATTTTCGCCGCATTGAGAGCCGGGATGCTCGATAGGGTGCTTTTCAGCAATACCGCCTGGATGTGCACATCCTGCTATCTGTGCACGGTACGGTGCCCACAGGAAATCAAAATCACGGACATAATGTACGAGTTGAAACGACTGGGCATCAAGTATGGATATACTTCCCCCAGCACACGAGCCGCGGCCATGGCCCGCATCTTCATCAACATCACTAACCGACTGGGCAGGAACAACG
>JAOZQG010000057.1 GCA_029932365.1 bacterium
AAACGCCGCCGCCCAGGGGAGAATGAACACGACATCCACGTCGAAGACCAAAAACATCAGCGCAATAACGTAATATCGCGTATTGAACCGGATCCAGGAAGAGCCGATGGTCTGTTCGCCGCACTCGTAGGTCGTCAGCTTGGAGAAATCCGGCCTGCGGGGTCGCAAAATGGCCGCCAGTGCCAGGGCAACGACGACGAGCGCAAACGCTCCGACGAGGAAAAGCGCCACCCAGTTGTATTCCATATAGGTATAGGTCGGATCCAAGGCCTTCTCCTTGCCCGGCCACAAAACGCCAGAGCCCTCAGGGCCGCGGGTCGCGCCTAACTCAGAACCCGCAAAGCACGTCACCTCAACCCGGCAAGGCGAGCGAGCGCCGTGTCCACCTCTGCGGGCTGGTGAAATGATAAAGCCGCCTACCGCGTATGTCAATTGGGCCATAGCCTGAACAAGGGCCTTTAGGCGAACCGGCATCAGCGCTCTCGTTGCTATAATGTATGCATCTTTAGGCGACGGCCCAAACTGAAACGTAAGGCTAAGCCCGATGTGGGCAAGCTGTACCGCTGGTTCGGCATGCTGGGATGGCTGCTCACGGTCGGATTCATCCCGCTGGTCGTGTACTACCGCTCCGTGCTCACGATGACCGCCATAACGCTCACCGAGCAGTACATCCTCGCACTGTCGCTGGGCATCTATCTGGCCATACTCATTATCCCGGGGCGCGGCCAGATGAAGCCCGCCGACGCCCGCTTTCTGGCGATTTTTCTGCTGGTCATCGCCGCCCTGATGGTGCTTTGGGGCTTTGTGCTGGTCCCCCACTTCAAAAACTACTTGCTTCGCTGGGGGATGTTCGACAAAACGACGATGCACACCATTTCGCGCATCGCCTTCGTGCAGGCCATCGTGGGCGCGCTCGCGCTGGCCGCCAAAGGCGTGGCCCTGGCTATCCCGTACGTGAAGAAATACAAGGCGAAACTCACCGAACTTAGCGGGTTTAAATAGATGGGCATTCGCCGGCTCTCGCTGTGATAGCCAGCCCGCACGGGATACCATAATCGTGTCAAACATGCTGTCCGCTCTGGAACACCTGCATCCGGTTGCCCAGGCCCTGATTGCCACGCTATTCACCTGGGCTCTGACCGCGCTGGGCGCGAGCCTGGTATTCATCCGGCGCGAGCCCAGCCGTAAGATGCTGGATGTGATGCTGGGCTTCGCCGCGGGCGTGATGATTGCCGCAAGCTTCTGGTCGCTTTTAGCGCCCGCAATCGCGATGTCTGAGGGCAAGGGCATACCCGTCTGGCTCCCCGCAGTAATCGGCTTCCTGCTTGGCGGAGTGTTCTTAAGGCTCGTTGACCACCTGCTGCCCCACCTGCACCTGCACACGCCCGTCGGCGAGGCCGAAGGCGTAAGCACCTCGTGGCATCGCACCACGCTTTTGGTTTTGGCGATTACGCTGCACAACATACCTGAAGGTCTTGCGGTGGGCGTGGCTTTCGGCGCCCTGGCGGCGGGCGTCCCTGAAGCCACCTTCGGCGGAGCCGTGGCGCTGGCTTTGGGAATAGGCATCCAGAACTTCCCCGAAGGCGCGGCCGTCTCCTTTCCCCTACGGCGTTCAGGAATGAGCGCGGGAACGAGCCTGTGGTGGGGACAGATTTCGGGAATGGTCGAGCCTATCGCGGGCGTCATTGGCGCGGCGATTGTCGTAGCCGCGCTGCCGATTTTGCCCTACGCGCTGGCGTTCGCCGCCGGGGCGATGATATTCGTCGTGGTCGAGGAAGTCATTCCCGAAACCCAGATGGGCGGAAACGCCGACATTGCCACTCTGGGCGCGATGCTCGGCTTCGCTGTGATGATGGTGCTGGACGTGGCGCTGGGCTAATCTCGCCCGCCTACTCCGGCCCGATATCCAGCAGCAATCGCTCCTCATCTTTCTGGATGGCGAGAATCTTGTCCACGTGCCACGCGGTGAGGTGGCCCAGCTCCTGCATCACGGTGCCGATGTAGCGTTCCGAGCCGTTGCCCTTCTCCGAGGACTGCTTGCGCAGCCCGTGCTCAAGCTGCTCGCGCGAGCAGAACGCCTGTTCAATGGCGATTTCTCCAAACATCCGTCTTTTCTTTGGTTTCTCCATACTCCCCCGCTTTCCCGAGGACTGCCCCCATTTTAGCCAATCCCCGTCGATTCCGCTAGGGACTCCGGGCTGCTTTTCTCTTTACTGGTCTTCCTCGCTACTCGCTACGCGCTCTAGCTACTTCTGCTACCCCAGCATCGCCACGAACTGGTCGAAGATGTACAGATTGTCCTCGGGGCCGGGGTGGCCTTCGGGATGGTACTGCACGGAAAAAAACGGCAGCTCCGCGTGCCGCATCCCCTCCACCGTCCCGTCATTTATGTGCACCTTGTCAATCACCAGCCCGCCCTCCAGCGCGAACGGCTCCCGCGCCGCTTTCGCGTCTATTCCCTCCGGCAGCGCCACCGCGTAGCTGTGGTTCTGGCTGGTGATATGCGCCCGCCCGGTGCGCAAATCCCGTACCGGATGGTTCGCCCCGCGGTGCCCGAACTTCATCTTGAACGTCGGCAGCCCGTACGCCCGAGCGAGTACCTGGTGGCCCTGACAGATGCCGAAGCTCGGCAGTTTTTCGGTCAGCGCGCGCACTGTGTTGAAGCAAAACTCAAGCCGCTTCGGGTCGCCCGGGCCGTTAGAGATAAACACTCCGTCCGGCTCGTATTCCAGCACCTCGTCGGCGCTAGTCTTAGCCGGAAACACGCGGCAGGCGCACCCGCGCTCGGTGAGGTATTCCAGTATCGCCCACTTGATGCCGAAGTCCAGCGCCGCGACGCGGTAGCGGGGCTCCGCCGGCTGCATCCAGTCGTAGGGTTCGGACATCACCACTTCGTCTACCACGTCTTCCTGCGAAAGGACCGGCGCGTCCTGCAACGCCCGCTTCGCCTCCGCTTCGTCAAGCTCGCTGGTGATGATGGCTTTCATCTCGCCCGCGGTGCGGATCACCTGCGTCAGGTAGCGCGTGTCCACGCCGGAAATTCCGCTGATTTCGCAGCTCAGCAGCTTGTCCTGCAACATCCGGTCGGCGCGCCAGTTGTCCATATAGGGGCTGAATTCCGAGACCACTAGCCCCCGCGCGAAGATAGCGCGGCTCTGGTCGTCGTCGGCGTTAACGCCGTAGATGCCGATGAGGGGGAAGGTAAAGACGATTATCTGGCCGCCGTAGCTGGGGTCGGTGAGAATCTCCTGGTAGCCGGTCATCGCAGTGTTAAACACGACCTCGCCGGTAGTGGTGCCGGGCTTGCCCACCAGCGTGCCGCGGAAGATCTCGCCGTTGTCCAGAATTAACAGGGCCTTCTTCACTTACCGCTCCCGCTCCAGTTCATCCAGGTCGCCATACGCCGCTTCGCCGCCGATCATCGTAAGCTTCACGCGTCCCCGCAGCTTCATACCCGCGTAGGGCGATACCTTGCATTTCCCCGCGAATTCTTGCGGATTCACTTCCCACTGCGCCTTCGGGTTGAATACGACGAGGTCGGCCGGATCGCGCTCGCGCAACAAGCCGCAATGCGGCGGCGCGCTCGCCAGTCGCGCGGGTACGCTGGTCATTGCCTTCAGAATCCGCGCTGCCTGTTCCTGTTTTTCGTAAGCGTCCGTCGCGCTCAGGCTCGCCGCCAGCGCAACTTCCAGGCCCGCGATGCCGAACGGCGACTGGGTCATCGGTCGCGCCTTTTCCTCGGCGGTGTGCGGGGCGTGGTCGGTGGCGATAATGTCAATCGTTCCGTCGAGCAGCGCTTTCCGCAGCTCGTGCCGGTCGCTTTCCTCGCGCAGCGGGGGATTGACCTTGGCCGCCGCGCCCAGGCGCTCCACATCCTCGTGGGTAAAGGTGAGATGGTGCGGCGTGACCTCGCATGTGAGGTAGTGTTCCATATTCGCCCGTGCGTATTCTTCTTTGGCCCGGCGGATGGCGTCCACCGCGCCCGCTGTGGTGACGTGCGTAATGTGCACCGCGCGGCGGTACTCCCGCCCGAAATCTATGGCGCGCCTCACCGCCACGTCCTCGCTTTCGCGCGAGATTCCGGGTAGCTTCAGCCGCCAGCTGACCTCCCCGTCATGCATCACTCCGTGGCGCATCAGCCGTTTGCTTTGCGCGTGAAACATCACGCGCACCATCCGGTCCTGCGGCAGCGGCGCCCTGTCCAGCGCCTGGAACACGTTGCGCAGAACGCTGTCGTCGCCCACGTCATCGCCGTCGTCGGTAAACAGCGTGCAGCCCGCGGCCAGCAGCGGCTCGAAGTCCACCGGCTGCTTGCCCTTGCGCCCTACGGTAAGCGCGCACGCCGGCTTCAGCTTCGGCAGCGCCCCGTCATTAAGCGCCGAAACGGCTTTGCGCCGCAGCTCAAGCTGCATATCATAGACTTCTCGCCGGTCGCACGCCGGCTTGGTGTTGGGCATGCTCACCACCAGCCCGTAGCCGCCCATCGCGGCTGCGGCGAGGCCTGTGGCGATGGTCTCCTTTTGGGGATAGCCCGGTTCGCGCAGATGCGCGTGCAGGTCGCACAACGCGGGCAGCACCCACATCCCGGTAATGTCCAGTTCGCGTACGCCCTTGAGCTTGAGCATATGCGGGTGGGTGATGTCCGCGACGATGCCTTCGGTGATGCGCAGGTCGTGGGGGCCGAGGAAGCGTTCCCCGGTGAATAATTCCGCGTTGCGCAATACAAGCTCGCTCACCGCATTCACCGGGATGTGATAATAGCACACACGAGGGGAAATCCGGCGCTGCGCCGTTCGTCCGCCTCCTTTACCCGTTTCCTCGCTATACGCTTCGCGCTACTCGTCTGCTTCACATAGGGCGACTCCAGTTCGCCGTGGTCATCCTACCTTATACGGATTCTCGTTTCCTCGACCACCCAAAGGTGCCCCTCAACAACCTCTGCCAGGAGTGTTTTCAGCACGTTCTCAATCGCGCTTAGGATTCGCTTTCTGTCCTGCGACCGTGGGTGAAAGCACGATGATGCCAGAATGCTTTTTCGGCGGATAGCGCCGGATATCGGCAACTCCTACGTCCAGCGTCACCAGGACTCTCTTTTCCTGCGAACAAACCGCATGGATCGCTTCGTCCGCAGCGCCGGCCAGGCCCTGCTCGGTCACAGTTATCGCTTCGTGGCCGGCTTCAGTGAGGAGTTTGATTGCTTCTCTTGGCAGGTTCTCGTCAAGCTTAAAGCGCCTCTGCCTTTATTCAGCCCCGACTTGAATAACTCTCTCTCGCGTTAGCTCCGCCGCGTAATTTATAGCGGCGCGGATATCCTCCAGCTTGAGAGTCGGATAGCTCTCAAGAATCTCCTCAGGAGTCAGTCCCGCCGCCAGATTATCCATAATGACCGCAACGGGTATGCGTGTGCTCTTGATGCACGCCTGTCCGTGGCATACCTCGGGGTTAACGGTTATTCTCTCGCGCCAATTCGCGATGTTAGAGCTTCTCCTTAGTTGATTATACCGCGTTTGCCCCGCACCACGCCCAGGTTTTGTAGGGGCAATTCACATATTGCCCGCTCGCTCGCCCCCCCGCGTGGAGTCGCGACTTTCTAGTCGCGATTATGTAGGCGACGATTCGGGGCTGGAAAGTTTACCCGCCGATGTGGAGGGCCCCGACTCCACAGTTAGTATAACTGCTGAAGGCGCAACCGGAAGTCCCGCGCCCCGCCGTTTATACTGTCTTGGGTGCGGACGCCTATCCAGGCGTCCGACCTTCGTTCTCGCCGGCTGGATAGTTTACCCGCCGGACTGGAGGGCTGGCGCCACCCTTGTTCTCTCCAATCCTACTTCCTACTTCTCCCCATCCTCCGGCTGTCCCGGATCATCGGCGGGCACAGTCTTGGCTTTAACGCGCTTGCGTACGAGCGTCCAGACCCAAGCGACAATTAGTATCAAGTACAGGATCGGTACAAGCGTCGCCAGCATATGCAGGCCGAAAAGCTCAAGTACTAATAGCGTTGTGACTTGATAAGACCCAGAATCCTCGAAGTAGGAAACCGGCAGGCTCCATAATCCGAGAATCAGAGCAAAACCCGTAACCACCAAAACCACTGTTGCCCTTAGGAGCCTGTGCACTCCGGAAACTTCCCGAACGGTAGTCCTTCTGCTCGGGGATTTCGATTCTAAACGTCTCATGGCTACCGAGCAAGCTGCAGCGATGAGCAGAAAGAACACTCCAAGCGCGACGACACAAAAGCTCGAGTACACGATTGCCTTCTCGAGAAGCCCCATCACTCTAGGTGCATAGGAGAAAAAAGAGATTTGGAAGAGCACCGGCGCGAGAAGTATGAGCGCAGTCCCCACTTGCCTAAAGCGCCTTTCGCAGCATTTCCCAGTTAGGCTTCACCGTGCTTCACATCCAGCTTGCGGCAATATCGCGCTACTCCTATGGCGCGTCGGTGACTTCCAGGGGCTCGACGGGAATGCCGTCGCTCCAGAGCCCCATGCTCTTCTGGTCGTAGCTTCCACCCAGCGCATAATCGCGCAGCTCGCCGCGAAATGCCGCCGCCGTCAGCGCGTCGGCGAGTTTCCAGAAGCCGAAGTAGTCCAGCGCGTTCACCGGCGCGACCTCCATCACTTCCGCCACCGCCAATCGCTTGCCCAGCCGGTCGCGCAGCCGGTCGCGCAGCCGGGAGCGCTTTTCCTCGCGGTAATCCTCATCCGGCGCCAGCGGCGCGAAATGGCTCGCCACCAGCTGCGGCGAGCCGTGCCGGTCGCTTTTGACGATTACGAAGTCCTTGTTTTCGCGCGGGACGTTGCGCGCGCCGTAAAAGATGTTGCGCGCCGCGCTGCTTCCCGCCAGGAAATCTTCGTCGCATACAACGCATAGCAGCAGCGTTTCTTCGGGTATCTCGCTGTAGTCGCGCATGATCCCCGGCACCTGCGCGCCGATGTCAAAGGCGTGCGCGATGTTGGAGTTTTTACTGTCGCCCGGCGCGACGACCATCACCGCCTTGGGCAGCGGCATCCAGCCAGACGCGGCCTCGCACGCCAGGTTCGCCGCGATAACCCCGCCCAGCGAATGGCCGATGAGCGCGAGATGCTCCCGCTGCGGCTTCACCTCGCCTTCCTGCAACACCGCCAGCGCGTCGTTTACCGCGTCCAGCGCGTTGCCCGTCATCTCGGTGGGCGGCGTGGTTAAATCCGCCTGGTAGCGAGGGTAAATGACGATGTTGCCCTTGCGCACCAGATGCTCAATCCACGCGCCGTAGGACACCGGGTCCATCCCGCCCCAGCCGTGTAGCAGCACCACCACCGGCGCCGACGAGGGTCTGGGCTTGTCCGGCGTGTAGAGCCAAAACGATTCTGCCCCCGCGCCCAGGCGCGCCTTGCTCACCGCCGCATGCAGGTAATCACGACCGCCGGGTCCCCTGAACGGCTGGTCTGGCGGCGTGGGCTCGGCGGCATAGGCGTATGCGCTGAGAAGCATCACGCCCGTAAGTATCATCGCAAGTAACCGTATCGCTTTCATAGTGTCCCCCGCAGGCTTAGCTGCACGCGCGCTTTCGGCGCCCTTTCAGTATAGCAAGTCTGCGCCGTCGGTGCAGGCGAGGGGTCGCGCAAGTCAACATGATAGCTAGCGGTTTTCCTGATGTGGCCACTCGCGGGTGCTGCGCGGCTAATTTTCCTGGAAGTCGTCGGGACGGAGTTCGCGCAGGATGCGCCTGAAATCTTTCCCTTTTGTGGGGGCTCTCCGTCCACTGTGCTTAGAGAGAGCAAAATCACGGGCGGGACGCCAGTGCCACCAGGCGGAACCATCCGGTCACGCGAGGGCCATGACGGCAGGCAAGCCATCCATAGGTGGGCAGGCCCCCCATCCCTAGCCCTTTGCCTGCCACAGGCGGGTTAATAGCGAGGCTTGCCCGGCGGGGCCTGGGCACAGCATGGTCTTGCCCGCGCCGGTACGTCCGGCTTGTGTTATAATTCGTCGCTATCCGATATGTGCGCGCTAGTAAGCAAGGCTCGCAATCTTGTGGTTATCATAACGCTGAAGAGCAGCGGTCAGTCGTTCGCCGCGCGAATTGTGGACTACGACGACGATTTCATCGAGGTTCTCGTGCGCTTGAATAAAAACGGCGAGTATGTAAAGAAGCGCGAGGATTTTGTAAACGGCGACGGCGAGACGCAGGACCGGATTTTGGTGGCCATCGCCGACATTTCAACCATCTCATAACGCACCCGCTCGCAGTGATGTTTTACCTGCAGGTTAGATGGCTTGCGGTCATTGCCGCAATCGTCGGTACGCTTTTCCTGCCGGTGTCGGCGGAGAGCACCCTGCCACTGGAGAAAAAATACTCGGTTAAGGGTTTCGAAAAGCTGCAATGGAACGTAATTCCCGATTCCCTTGCCGACCTGCAACAGCTGGAAGACGGCGCATGGAGCTTGTTTAACGAGAGCGGCGAACCCATGCTGCTTCTCGCGCCCTACGACGAGCGCGACCTCGCCTTCGCCGCAGAGCTTACCTTTCCCAAGGGGGATAACCACAAGGCTATGGGCGTGTTCGTCAGCTACAGGTACTACAAAGACGTCGGCTGGGCATCTTACATTCTGCTTATGGTCTACCCCGACGGTAGCTACAGCATCGGTCATTCCCAGAACGGCCACATGGTGCGCCAGCAGAGGGGGAAGTTCAGGCTGCGCCGCAGGGAACCCCGCCGGATTTCCCTGAAACTGGCCAAGCTGAACGACCGGTTGTTCGTGGTGCTTAACAGCTACAAGACGCTTATTCGGGTGGGCATAGACCCCGAGCCGGGCGGCTTCGGTTTTCTGCTTATGCCCCATTCGCGGGCGGAGCTTAGCGGTTTTGAGCTTTCGGTGTATGGCGAAGTAGATTACCCGTTTAGAGGGCTTGACGTCATTGAGTTCTTCACCTCGTAAAACCGGCGGCAGCCTGAGCCGCACCTACTCTTCGTGAACTACGCGCCCGCGGTGAACGGTTGTCAGTACCGGCATCTGATGGACGTTGCCGCCGTCAGTATCCCCCGGCATTACAATAAGGTCTGCCTGACAGCCCTCGGCGAAACGACCCTTGGTCTCTTCTTCTTTTCCCACGGCGGCGCTCCCCCGGGTAAACAGCTTAACCGCTTCCGCAAAGCTCAGCCGCTCATCGGGATTCGTATGGTTGCACGCGGCGTGAATTCCCAATCGCGGGTCGAGCGGTGTGATGGGGGCGTCGCTGCTGCCGCCCAGCACCATTCCGGCGGCAATCGCTGTGCGAAGCGGATTGGCCGAAACCGTCCGTTTGCCCAGCACGGGTTTGTAGGCGCCGTCCCTGCCGCCCCAGTAATAATCAAAGACCGGCTGCATAGACGACGCGACGCCCAGCTTGGCCGCGCGGTCGCACTGCTGCGGAGTCCCCATACAGAAATGGTCTATGCGCGGGCGCAGCGCGTGAAGGTCGTAGTCTCTTGATAGATGCTCGTAAGCTCTCAGGCCCTGTTCGATAGCCGCATCGCCGATTGCGTGGACACAAAGCTGCAAATTCGCAGCGGCACATTCCGCGGCGAACTGCCGAAACTCCTCGTCGGTGAAGTAGAGCACGCCGAAGTTGTCCGGCTCGTCCAGGTAGGGCTGCGTGAGCGCCGCGGTGCGGGCACCGATCGCGCCGTCCAGCAAGATGCATCCTCCGATGCGCGGCAATCCGAGTTCGTGCACAAGTGCAATGTTCCGAGTGCGAGGCCAGACCTGCAAATCCAGGTCGTCCCGTTCTGATGCAACTTCCATCGTGACGCGGATGTCTGCGGCGCGGTCGGTTCCGTAGCCCACCAGCGCGTGCACCCCGCCCACGCCGAGGGCCGGCAGTGTGTCCAAATACTGAGCAAGCGTGCGGCGGCGTTCCTCCAGCGTGAAAGTGTCGTATAGCGATTCGGACAGCGTTTCATAGAGCGCGCCGTGGATGTGGCCGGTCTCGCGCATCTTGCGCAGTTCATCGTTTGCAAGGCTGATAGTGGCCGCCTGCTCTTCAATCTTTGCCTGCTTCCACGCCCTTTCGTTGAACCACGCGGAATGGTGCTCGACGCTCTTTGCCATCACCGCGCGGTCGGGGAAGGCGGCGTCAAGCGCTTCGCGGATGCGGTTTCTCTCGTCTGCCGGCCAAGGATTAGCGTTCAGCAGCCCGGCCGTAACGAAATCAGCCGCCGAATGGGGCGATGAGCGGATAATGTCAATGAGTTCATCCGTGTTGGCCGCTTCGCTGGCGTCAATCTCCAGAAGGTATCGTGCCGCGCCGAGCACGTGCGCGTGGCTGTCAATGAAAGCAGGCAGGACGAGCTTCCCGCGCGCGTCGATAATCTGGGGGTCGCGCTTGAGGATTTCCTCGGCGTCGTTTGCGCTTATACTTCGCATCTCCGCAAAGCTCTGGCCGGAAACGCCGAGCAGCGTAAGCCCGTCGTGGCCGAACATCCCGTCCGACAGCACCCCGGTAATTTCTCTGCGCACGGGCACATGAGGATTGTAGCGCAACCGGGCCGCCAGGTTTGGCTAAGGCGGCGGCTTGTGTGCCGTCCCTGGCTCTGATGTCTGGCATAAATCTAGGTCTATTGCCAGTGGCGCGGGCGTCCCGCCCGTGATTCCACACAGGCCACTCGCGAAACGCGGAGTGCCACCCGACTGATTCTCCTGTAGGGCGGTCATTTATGGCCGCCGCGATTCATCCGCACACAAGACGGCGGGGCGCGGAGACCCCGCCCTAATGAAGGCCCTTTTTGTGAAGTCGGGGCCCTCCAGCCCCGAATCCATTAGCCGTGAATCGCGACTGGAAAGTCGCGACTCCGTAAGGCGAGACGATTGCATGGGCAATTCGTGAAACTGCGCTCCTGGTGTATACTGACAGTGACCTTACGGCGCTGAACAAGCTGCGCCGGGGTGACTACCTTGAATGAGCTATACGGATTTGAGATTGATAGCATACTATGCCGATGGAGGTCGACGATGATCGTGACTAGAGCAATTGTACTAGTAGTGTGCGCTCTGGCTATTGCGGCGTGTAGCCCGGCGCGAAGCCAGGAAAATGTATTCTCTTTGCGGGCTCTCCCCCTCGAAACGGATAAATACTACCTGGGTCGCACTATATCCAGTGAAAGCGGCACTCTCTCCGGTCTTTGCTCGCCTACTGCGGTGTTTGACGAGCAGGTTGTTCTCTGCAAGTACTCAATCGAAGACAAGGCCTTGAGGCTGGTCTTCTCTACGCCAATGCCGCAGGAGCCGAAAGGGCGACCTCATCCTCGGCTGGTGCTTGCGGATAACCGCGTTTTCTTGATTGACTGGGTCAACTTGGACGCTGCATCTTCCGATTTCAGAAGCCACATCAGATATTCACTGCTGGACACAAAGACCGGAACATCGCAGGATGTCACACCGACCAATCTCACACAAACCACACAATGGATGTGCAAGGCGGGTCCCCTTTGCCTATGGTCTGACCTGCATGGCGTGATTCTCTTCACTCCCGAATAAGGAAACGCGCGAAGTGCACCTGTGGCAGGGCAAGGAAATGCTGCAAGAGGTCCAGAAGATACCTTCAGTTCTCGGTATCGGACAGGCCTTTGTTGATGGTCGTTTCACCGCCGTGATTGTCACCGAGAAAGGGGACGCACTTGTGTATAACCACGATACCGGCAGGATTGAAGCTGCGCCTCGGCACCAGGCTGTTGCAGCCCAAATGGTCGAGATTGTGACGAAGCCAAAGAAGTGGCCGCTTTATTTCGTGATGGCGGAAGAAGTGGCAGCGTTCAAGTGGGATTCTGGCAAAGTCTATGCTCTGGTGTCCGCTGACGGCTCCAGTCAAGACATCAACAAAATTGACAACTTCGCCACAAGACCCGATGGCAGCAAGAGGAGCAGGGCAGAAGCGGATGCGTTATCGCTTGATCCGCTTAGGGCATCCAAGGTTTTCAAGGAAGAAGGGAAAGGGCTCCCCCCTGATGTGGTCGACACTATGTCCATCCTGGTGCCAGTTGACGAAACGCATGTAGGCATCATAGATATGTCCTACCAGCGGCTCATCGTGAT
>JAOZQG010000133.1 GCA_029932365.1 bacterium
AGCCGACGCGCGAATGGCGCTCAAATTCTTTAAACGCGCCGCGCTCGAAGGCCTTTATCACGTTCTCGTCCGTGGGGTCGGGCAGCACGACGTATCCGCGCTCGTAGAGCAACTGCGCCTTTTTCAGGTCGCGGATTTTCACCTCGCCGCCGATATCCTTGGCGCCCTGGCCCCACTTGAGCTCCACGCACTGAACGCCAAGCTCATTGATGGCGTATTCCTGCACGCCCAGGCGCGTGTCCTCGATGTTGGCCTGCACGACAATGGCCCCGTAGCCGTCGCGCATGTTGTCCTGGTAGAGCTTTACCCTGCGCTTCAGGTCAACGGTGTCCACAACCTTGCCGTTCTTGATGACGGCCTCGGGGTCCATTCCCACGACGTTTTCGCCGATGGTCAGGCCGGTGCCGGCGAGGGCGGAGCCGATGGCAAGGCCTTCCCAGTTATTCTTGGCGATATTGGTGGAGCCAATTCCGGGGATTATCCACGGATAGCGGAACTTCAGCCCCTTGTCGTGCCCGAAGACGGCTTCCAGGCTTACTGCCGGGAATACCGCTTTGTCGGAGTCAGCTTCTATGCCGTGGGCGCCGACGGCGGTTCCCATTATGTTGAAGTGCGAGTAGTCCACGGGATAGGTTTTCTCCGCGGCGGTCGTTATCACGCCAAACGGCTGCGGGTAGATGACCTCGTGCCCGCGATAGGCGGACTTGCCGATCTCGCACATGCCAATACAGCCGTCCACGCACGTCACGCACATTCCGGAGGCGGGGGTTACCGAGCCTTCGGTGCGGTTCTTGGTCAGAGTTGCGGCTGATGAATTAACTCTAGAAAGGGTAGTAGCCATCGCAATCTCCTTGTTCGTTCGTCATTCCGTCTTTATTTCGCAGGCCACACAGGGATCCATGTAGCACATCATATCGTCGAATTGCTCTTTTTCCACGCACGGCGGGCTGAGATTGGCGCAGCCGCCGCATATCGCTTTCTCAGGTTCGTTGTAGGTGCACCTGAGCTGGCAGGCCGGACAGATATACATGCAGCCTCCGCACTGGCGGCATTCCTCGGACGTGATATCAAACGGGGTGCCGATACTGCGTTTTTCGCCGCGCCCGCGGAAGCCGATAGCCTTCGCCATCATCTGCTCCTCGCACATGCGCACGCAGAGCCCGCACATAATGCAGTCTTCGTATTCCTGCTTGAAACGCTGCTGGCGGACGTTGTGCGCTGCCGCAATGTCCTGGATGATCTTAGATTGGGGGCAACTCGCCAGCAGAAGTTCAATCACCATCTTGCGCGCGCGTATCACCCGCTCGGATGCTGTGCGCACTTTCAGCCCTTCTTCTGCGGGATAGGTGCAGGAGCTGACGAGCTTCGCGCGCGGCCCTTCGCCAATCTCCACTACGCACAGCCGGCACGCGCCGTAAGGCGATAGGCCCTCGTTGTAGCAAAGCGTCGGGATGGGGAAGCCGTAGAACCGCGCTGCTTCAAGCAGAGTCGTTCCTTCCTCCACCGAGACTTCCAGGCCGTTTAGCGTAAAGTTGATCATGCCGGTTCACCTTCTTCGACGGGTAGGGCGACTTCCTTTGCTGGTTCATCCTCCTTCGGCTGGGTGAACTCCAGGTCGCACCGCAGGCAACGCCGGGCCTCGCGGGTGGCATCTTCAACCGATATTGCCATTTCAACCTCATCGAAACAGCGCGCGCGCCTGTCGCTTTCAATTACAGGCGGCTTCACGCGCTCCGCCGTGCTGATCTCCTCTTCGTCCAGCATAAGCGGTTCGATGTACGTTTGGGGCAGTTCGACGTGAGCGGGCTGGTGTAACTCCTCGCCCCGCACGTACCGGTCAATCATCACGGCAGCCTTCTTGCCCGCAGCGATTGCGTCAACCACCGTATTCGGACCGGTTACAACGTCGCCGCCGGCGAACACACCTTCCCGGTTGGTAACGAGCGTTTCTTCGTCGATTTTCAGCGTGCCCCAGTCAGTCACGTCAATGCCCATATCCACGACGTAGTCGATATCCGGAACGTCACCAATGGTAACGATCAGCGTGTCTATGGGGAGCGTGAATTCGCTGCCTTCAATGGGCACCGGCCTGCGCCTGCCGCTGGCGTCAATGTCGCCCAGCTCGTTCCGGATGAAATCAACAGCGGTGACGTGGGCTTCCTTCGTGTGGATCTTCACGGGCGGTTCCAGGGCGTCTTCTGCGACGCCTTCTTCCAGCTCCGCGTGGATCTTGAGCGGAGAGACCAGAGTCTCGAGCTTCACACCTTCCTCGATAGCAGCGTCCACCTCATCGGCCAGAGCGGGCATCTCCTTGCGGGTGCGTCGGTAGAGGAGGGTGACGCTTTCCACGCCTTCCTGACGCAGCGCAACCCGTGCCGCGTCAACCGCGGAGTCGCCGCCACCGATGACTCCCACGCGCCCGTGAGCGAGCTTCTCTCCGCGCAGGTTAAACGATTTGAGGAACTCAATCGCTGGATAGACGCCGTTAAGATCTTCGCCCTCGACGTTAAGGCGACGGCTCTTATGCGCGCCCATCGCAAGGAAGACCGCTTTGAAGCCCTCCTCAAACAGGCTGTCAATGGTGAAATCCTTGCCCAGCGCGTGGTCGCACTTGACGGTTACATTTTCGTCAATCAGCGCCTCGATTTCCTTTCTTAGAGTCTCGCGCGGCAGCCTGTAAGCGGGAATGCCGCTGATGAGCATTCCGCCGGGCTCGCTCTGCGCCTCAAATACCGTGACCTTGTATCCCTGCAGGGACAGGTAGTGCGCCGCGGTAAGACCTGCCGGCCCGGCGCCGACAATAGCAACCGGCGGCTTCCCGTCCCCGTCCGCAGGTGCCCGCTCCGGTTTGTAGACTGAGGGGTCGATACGGTCGGTGATAAAGCGCTTCAGCGCGCGGATGGCTATGGGTTGCGTTCCGAGGGTGCCGCTTCTGCATCTGCTTTCGCACGGATGGCTACAGACGCGAGCGCACACGGACGGGAACGGGTTGGCTTTGCGGATGACCTGGTAGGCGTCCTCGTATTCGCCGCGAGCGATGTGGGCGATGTAATGCCAGGCTTCCGTGCCCAGCGGGCAAGCGGTCTGGCAGGGCGCGCCCACCAGGTCTTTGCAGACGAACGCGCGGCACTTCT
>JAOZQG010000134.1 GCA_029932365.1 bacterium
TGCCGCGCTCTGTTATAATCACTCCTGCCATTCCGCGGTAGCTCAACCGGCAGAGTCCCGCCGCTGGCGGGATTAGCCAATTGGTTGGGATGCCGCGCTCTGTTATAATCACTCCTGCCATTCCGCGGTAGCTCAACCGGCAGAGCAGTTGGCTGTTAACCAATTGGTTGGGGGTTCGAGTCCCTCCCGCGGAGGTCATGGCACATGGGCGATAAAGGGAGATGGCCTCGTTCTACGTATACATCCTCCGAAGCGAAACCTCCGGTAGGTTTTACTGCGGGCATACGGACGATCTTAAAAGACGAATCCGTCAACACAACGATCCTAAGTACACCGGGAGCAAGACAACCAAGAATTTTGCGGGACCGTGGATTCTCGCCTGGTCGTGTGCGGCTGCATCAAGAGCCGAGGCGATACGCCTGGAGCACCGGATAAAGAAAAGGGGAATCAGACGTTTTCTCAATGACACCAATGGCTGCACGAACCTAGCAGAGTCCCAATAAAGGGGGCAGGCAAATCAACCTGGCTGTAGTGGCCTTAGTGGTCTTGCGGTAGCTCAACCGGAAGAGTCCCGCCGCTGGCGGGATTAACCAATTGGTTGGGGGTTCGAGTCCCTCCCGCGGAGGTGGCATTTGCAGCAGATTATAATGCGCTAAACTGCGCAGCGTTATCTGGCGCCAACCAGCGCATGTTAGAATAGCTGTCGCGTGCGGGCGCGATACCGGAGCGTAGTCTGACGCGTACCGCATGCTGGTGATATTTGATGAGTGGCAATCAGAACGCGAATTCAGAAGCAAAAAACGTACTCGTGGTAGGCAGCTGGGCGAAGGAACAGATAACCATCGAGAACTTACTGCGCGACCCCGGCGTTCAAGCCTTCGCCTACATGGACACCATCAATCCGGCCATCATAGAGCTGACTCACGGATACAGGATCGGCGAACTCGGCGATGTGGGCAAAATCGTGAATTACGCGAAGGAGCAAGGAATCGACCTGGTCCTGGTCACAACCGCCAAGCCTCTGTCGGTCGGCCTGGGAAAGCTTTTGCTTTACGCGGCGGAACAAGAAGCGAAGGAGCGGGGATGTGAGCTGGTGGAGGCCATGATAGATCCGGAGAACGTCGCATCGCAGAGGCTGTTTGAGAGCGTGGACTATCGCAACGTCAGCTCGCAGGAAGGGGAGACGGTAAGCGTCGAGTGGAACGTCGCGGTCAAGGACTATTACAGCCCCGGACGCCACTTTATGGTCTACCAGAAGGAGCTGGCATAGAACCGGCGCCCGGTGCGGAACTCCCGGCCTGACCGTCTTTAATCCGCAATCCGCAGCCGGTGCTTGATTTAGCCGGAATACTTGGTATTATATGCGCCTCTGGCGAGGAATATACCGGCGCCGCATATGCCAGCGCTTCCGCCAGAAAAAAACTCAAAGGTCTACCGATGAACATCTATGTGGGTAATCTGAACTACTCTTCTACGGACGAATCGCTGCGTGCGCTGTTTGAGCAGCACGGTGAAGTGTCTTCGGCCAAGGTCATCGAACACCGCGATACCGGACGCTCCCGAGGTTTCGGCTTTGTTGAAATGCCCAACGACGAAGAGGCGCGAAATGCGATCGAAGCCCTGAACGGCAGCGAGTTCGAAGGCCGCACCATTAAGGTGAACGAGGCCCGTCCCAGAACCGAGCGCACCTAAGCACGAGCTTCGTACAACTCCCGAACCGTTAATTCCGCGAAACGACCGGAGCGAAAGCCGCGCGCGTTCGGGCCCGATGCGCGTGCCACTGGACAGAGAAGCCGCAGCACGGTAGAATCTTGAGCGCGGTGATTGCCGTGACGTTGTGAGTGAGTCCGGGACAGAGGCATCACCTTTTGGTACCGAACTCCATCGAAGTCTACGACTTGATTCCCGCGGGATGGCTGCACCGTGGCTGTCCGGATTCTTCGGCCGTGGGATGTTTCGGTTGGGACTTTGCTTAACACAAGGCCGGAGATTATGAGTCGAGAGGTTATCGAATGAACATTTATGTGGGCAACCTGGATTTCTCCTCCACCGAGGACTCGGTACGTGCGCTGTTCGAGCAGCACGGTGAAGTGACGTCGGTCAAGATTATCACCGACCGCTACACCGGGCGTTCGCGCGGATTCGGCTTCGTCGAGATGGCCAACGACGAAGAAGGAAAGGCCGCGATCGCTGCCCTGGACGGCAAAGAGATGGACGGGCGTCCGCTCAAGGTGAACGAGGCCCGTCCGCGAACCGAGCGCGGCGGTGGCGGAGGCGGATCCTCCCGCGAACGCTGGTAGGCTCTACTTCCAAAGCTCCAATCTGATTTCCCAAGATTGCTGGTCGCGCCCAAACGAGCGCGAAATTCACGCTCGGCCGTACTTTGGCGCTGTCGCTTGCGGTAAACACCCTTACATTCGCCCGCAGTCCTGGCAAATGCGCGCTATGAGCGCATCCCCGGCTACATCCACGTCCCTGCATTCGGCCATAGTGTATTATGTAACCGGCCTGGCCCAAGCGGGGCTGCGGGAGGACACAATGGCCGCGAAATTCGTAATTGTCAGCACGACGATAGATTCGACGGAAAAAGCCGGCTGGCTGGGGCGCGCCATGGTCGAGATGCGCCTGGCGGCCTGCGTGCATATGATGCCGATTGCCAGCGTCTACCGCTGGAAGGGCGAGATAAAAACCGCCGAGGAATACCGCATTCTCGCCAAGACCCGCGCCGACTTAGCCGACAGCCTGGTGGAGTTCATCAAGGAAAATCACACCCACGAAGTGCCGGAAATCGTCGTGACCCCCATCCTCTCCGGCCATAAGTCCTACCTCCACTGGCTCACCGAAGAAACCGGCCAGAACCCGGCGACTGATTGAACATCCCGCAGCGCTGGCCTAATCCGCCAATCTCACTCTTTTTCCAGGCCCATCAGGTCGCGCAGGGGGCCGAGCGGATCGAGCTTGCCCGAGCGCACCTGCTCGGCGATGTTTTCACGAACACGGAATCGGCGGTGTCGCCGAAGAAGACCTGCAGCGGCAAGAGCAACGTCTGGTCTGCGCCCGTGAACGTGTATTTGGACGTGTCGTAGGCCGAAGTTATGTCAACGTCGCCGCTGAACTGAAACCACCA
>JAOZQG010000058.1 GCA_029932365.1 bacterium
CTACAGCATCCCGGCGCTTATGTTCTCGCCCGCCCGGACGCGCTCCTGGAATCTGCGCTCCAGCTTCGCGTACGCGAAGTAATAAAGCGCGATGCCTCCGGCGTAAAGCGCCAGTGTTACCCAGTACGGCGACTGGTAGCTTATGTGCTTCATCATGTTCCCGCCGACCTGAGCTCCCAGCGCCCGTCCCAGCGGAAAGGCCATCATGTTTATCGCCACGATGTTGAGCCGTTGCCGCTCACCGTAAATATCCATCAGAAGCTGGGTGTTCACCGGATTCACCAGGTTCATCAGCGCGTTGCGGATAATAAACACGATACCGGTGAACATGATTGCTACGAGCGGGCCGAATCCCAGCGCAACTAAAAACGGTCCGTACGCTATGCCAAGAATAAAGGGCAGGCTTATCATCTGGCTTCCGGTAACCGTGGCCACGCGTCCAAAGCGCGAGATGAGCCAGGGGGTGGTGAGTACACCGATAGCTACGCTGCCCATCGCCGCGCCTTGCAAGGCTCCCACTACAGACGCCGGCACATTTAGCATTACGCGAAGGAACACCGGGAAGAAAGGAACAACCAGTCCGGAACCCAGGCCGATAATCAGCGTGAAGCTAAACTGCGCCCAAGTTAGCCTGTGCCGGAACAGCTCTCTTGCGTTACTCCAGTAGCTCTCCCGCCGGCGACCCCAACGCACATCTCTGATTAGCAGCACCAGCGCTATGCCGATAGATGCAAGCACTCCTGTCGTAATTAATACGATGGAGTACGCCTGCGCGAAAGTCTGCTCAGTAACCAGCGAAAGCGGCGTCCAGTTGGACAGCGACCGCGCGACCATGTCCGCCGCCGCACCCCCCAGAACCGTTCCCAAAAACATCATTCCCGTGTTGACGGCAGCGAATCCGCCAAATACCCAGGGCTGCGTTTCGTGCGTGCTGTAATCGTGCATGAACGGTGCCGCGTTCACCATAAAAAAGCCCGCTCCCAGGCCCATCCCTCCTGCGAACACATATATCAGGGGCGTAGCCGCGAAAACAACCTGAAAAACGGCCGATACGACAAAGATAACGCCACCAATCAGAAGCAGCGTCTTGCGGGCAAAACGCTGCGATAGCGCCGCGGCGGGAAGCGAGATTAGCGCTATGCTGACAAACCGCGTGGCAAGAGCATACCCTATGACGTCCTCAGGCATTCCGAGCGAATTCAGAAGCAGCGGCAGCAGCGTGAAGAACGCGCCTTCATTAAGCGCAACCAGCGCCATAGCGCCTAGGAATAGCTTTATCTCTCGGGGGAATCCGAAGAAGTGAGAGAAATAGCGTGATAGCCGGCTCAATGCGCTGGCATTCTATCAGATAATCGGCCTATCGAGTGAAACGCTCGTCCGCCGCGCTCTCCTTTGAATCGGACGCGTCCATCCATCCGGCGCGTGATTCCGGAAACGCGTCAAATTCCGGTATATAGGGCTTGATGTCCAGAAGCGGTGTGCCGTCGAGTACGTCAATTCCTTCAACCGAAAGAAGTCCCTTTTTGAGGTCCAGCGAGGTTAGACGTACAGCGGAGATACCGAGCGGATTGGGCCGTGAGGGCGCCCGGGTGGAGAACAAGCCACGTTCAGCCTTGTCACGATACGGCCTTACGAGCGGCGAAAACTCTCTGGCCCGGTCAAACCAGTACACCAGCCATATCCGTTCGAATCCTTCTAGGTCTTTGAGCGCTTGCCGGTAGTGTTTATATACCTTAACCGTGCCTAACGCTCCATAAGCCGTTGACGGCTGAATTGGCGTGCCCTCATGCTTGGTAAATTTCGTACGGATCACGCCAATGACGTTAATAAAACGAGCATCATCCATAAGGTGATTATAGCCTGCTCGCGTGGGTATAATCCCCTACTCCATTTGGGAGGTATATGATGTTCGGCCCGGAAATCGTGGGAAAACTGGTGAAGCTTGCGCCGATGGACGAATCGATGGCGGAAACATTCTTTGCCTGCATCAACGATCCAAGGCCTAACCGCTTCCGTCCCGCGCCACCTGTTGAGAGCGTGGAAGCCGAACGCGAGTGGATCCGCAAAATCGGTGAATCAGAGCATGATATCGTCTGGGCAATCTACTGCCTGGAGGATGGCGAACTCATCGGCTCAACCGGCCTGCACCGCTACGAGCGCGCCCATAAACGCGCTGCGAGCGGGACTCTCATCGGCAAGCCCGAATACTGGGGCCGGGGAATAGGCAGCGATGTCGTCCGCCTGCGCACCGACTACGCCTTTGAGGAGCTTGATTTGCACAAGCTTCACAGCGAGGTCATCCACGGTAATACGGCTAGCCTGCGTATGCTGATGCGCGTGGGCTATCGCATTGTGGGTCTGTTCCGCGACCATTTCCTTCGCGACGGCGAATGGCTGGACTTCTATCTCCTTGAGTGCATGCGCGACGACTGGGAGCTGGCGCGCACAGGCAATGAATAGTCCGTTCAACGGTTATGTGTCTAATCCAAAAGTGTTCTGCATTCAGAGCGTTGACGCTTCTACTCGCTGCTAGGGATTATGTTCGCTTTTAGTCGCTTATGTCTTCTTCAGCCGGTTTCTCCCATCCTTGAGCCTCCACGAATCCCCACTTCACAAGCTCGTCCCAGGTGAAGATCCCAAGCAGGTCATCAAGCGTGGGAAGGAATTCATACTTCCTGCCAATTTTTAAGAGGTCCAAGCAGGGCTTTCGCATAATTTCTATATATGCCCTCTTATCCACCGGCTCAAAGTCCTTCCAGACCAAACGTAAATGTGTTGGAGAGATGACCTCCCAATCTTCCCGCGGTATACTATCCACCCAGCTACCACCACCGGCGCTTTCCTCGTCAAGTGCCAAATCCTCACCAACCTGCCCGTCCGTTAGATATAAATTAACCTCCAACCGCCCGATGGTTCCAGCCCATGTGCTGCCGGTGCGCAAGCTGTAGATAAACCACGCTTGCCCAAGGCCCACGTTGATTCCACCGTGGTCAGTCCGGTATTTATGCCCTACGATGTGCTTTTGATGTGGCTCCCAGTCCAGCTTGAACGCATGCCAGAGAGCTATTTTGTTCTTTGGATAGTCGTCGGGATTATTCGGTACGTAATAATCCCAGTCTCCTTCAAAACTAGCATCCGGGGTATCAGTATGCCCGTATAGTCTCTCCAGCCGATAGACCTTGGTCTTCACAATAATCTCTGGCATATCAACCCAGGTAACGAAATCCTCAATCGGAGAATACCAGTCAAACTTCTCGTCCAGCCACCCGTATCTGCGGGACAGCTCCTCGCCGCCTTCGGATACGTATTTTGCCTGAAGATATGTATCCGGGAATCCAACCGTAAGACTTACCGGCTCGTCCGTTAGATTCTCCAGGAAAAACACTACTTCAACCGTCGTCTCCCGGGCCCCGAAGTAGATGTCCAGGTGTTCCTCAACCATTCTAATCCTGGAATCCTCGCCCTTGATGGGTTCTGGAGGCTCTATTCGAGTGTTTATAATTGAATCATCTGCAAACGAGCCCATTGCACTAAGCGAGATAATCCACATTGTGAATATGCAAACTGCCCCTAGCCTTCTCATACTCCTATTCTAACACACCAACGGCAGCGGCGGAAATCAGCCTGTGCTATCATTTCGCACCGAAATGCCCAAGCCTCCGAGACCCCCGCAGGCGATTCTGTTTGACCTCTACGGGACGCTCGTGCCCAACTTCCCGCCGGAAGCCTACCGCCGGGCTACAGAAGATATGGCGGCGATTCTGGGCGTCTCAGCCGATGAATTCATGAAAGCGTGGCGAGACCGCTTCCTCCAGCGCGTTCGCGGGAGGAACGGCGGCGTGGCCGGGAGTATTCGGGGAGTGCTCTCAGAGCTGGATGTGGAGGTAAATCCTGAAGCGTTGCAGAAGGCCGCAACGCGGAGGCTTGAGTTCGCGCGACACCTCTTTGACAGCAGCGCTTTGACGCTACCCGTTTTGCGCAAGCTGCGCGAAGAGGGAATCCCGCTCGCCCTGGTAAGCGATTGCACTTATGAAGTAGTTGAGTGCTGGCACAGCCACCCTCTTTTCGCACTGTTCAGCGCCCGAAGCCTTTCCTGCGAACTGGGAGTAATGAAGCCCGAGCCGGAAAGATACTTGCACGTCCTGCGCGAACTGGGTGTTGATGCCGAGAAGTGCTGGTATGTGGGAGACGGCGGCAGCAGGGAGTTCGCCGGAGCGTGTGCCGTGGGAATATTCACCATATGCTTCCGCCAGCCCGGAAGCCGCGATTTCGTTTATGATGAAGACGAATCCTCGGCGGACCTGGAAATCCGCGAGTTTTCGGAGCTTCTCTCCCTGCTTTCATACTGAATCCGTCACCCACGAATCAGCAGGAACACTCCCAGTATCATCATCGCGCTGGCGAAGAGACGCGCCCGAATCCGCTCCCCGAACATGAAACTCCCGAGCACAACCGCCAGTAACATACTTGTATTGCTTACCGGCTCGGCCACCGACATGTCCAGCCCAAATCCGAGCGTGACCAGCAGCGCGAAGTAGGCGTATCCGTTAACCGCGCCGTTTACCCATACTAGTCCTGTGCGCTCACGGTAAAGCGCCACCGCTTCCCGCCACTTGCCGCTGAACAGCACCGCAATCATAAAAAAGGCGCCGTTAAACGTGGCGCAAGAAATCGCATAAAACACGGGCTCAAAATCCGCGCTGTAGTTGTCAATCAACCTGATAATGGCGATGAGCGTTGTATTGACAATTATAAACTGCGCGCCGCGGTCGGTGGCCACGTTTTTTAAGCTTTCAAGCGGATTTACTCCCGGCATTAGAAAAAAGACGCCCGCGAAGATTAGCAGCGCGCCACTTAGCTTCATCCAGGTGAACTGCTCGTTCTGGAATAAGATAGGTAAGAAGAACACGAGCAGCGTGCCCAGCGAGTAAAGCGGCGTAATTACCGAGACTTCGCCGTGCTGCAGCGCCTTCATATAAAACACAAACGGCGTCATAAACAGGCTGGAAGTCAGCAGGGCGTAAGCGAGAAATGTCCAGCTTTCGGGGCGATGGAACAGAGAGTACAGCGCAAGCGTCGGAAGCAAGGTCAGCGCGGCGACGCCGAAGAAAATGAAGCCGCCCACCTGAGTGGAATAGCCGGATATGGTCTTCTTGCCCAGCGGACGCTCCAGTCCCAGCAGAACCACTCTTAAGGCGAGGAACAGCCAGGCGGCGGAGGCGACTTGCACCCACCAATTATACAGGTCAGCTGCCCCTACTGGACTGAATGGGCTAAAATCACGATAATACTGTCACATGGTCTATCTCATTGCCGAGATTGGAGTCAACCACCGGGGCGACTACGGTTTGGCGCTGGAGCACCTGCGGGCAGCTAAAGAAGCGGGAGCGGACGCGGTAAAATTTCAGGCGTTTCGCGCCTCCGAACTGGCGTCCCGTGTCTACGCCAGAGACCAGCTTGATTTTTTCTCCGAAGTCGAGCTTAACTTCTCCGACTTAGAAAGGCTGTTTGAAGAGGCTCAGAAGCTGGATGTTACCTTCTTGGGTACTCCATTTGATACAGACGCTGTGGACTTCCTTGACCAGCTTCCCGTCACCGCGTTTAAAGTGTCGTCCGGAGACCTGACAAACCACCCACTGCTTGCTTACATCGCACGCTGCGGAAAGCCAATATACCTTTCGACCGGTATGAGCAACATAGGCGAGATAGTAGACGCTACAGGGGTATGTCGGCGTAACGGCAACCAGGACATCACCGTGCTCCATTGCGTAAGCCTTTACCCCACTCCTCCGGAGCAGGCGAATCTTCTCGCTATACGCACTCTCGCACAATCACTTGACCTGCCCGTAGGGTACTCCGACCATACTGTCGGTATCGGGGCTTGCCTGGCCGCCGTGGCCCTGGGTGCCACGGTAATTGAGAAGCACTTCGTGCTCGACCGCTCGCGCGAAGGACCTGATGTGGCGCTTTCGGCTACTCCGGGAGAACTCACCCAGTTGCGCCGCAGCATAGACGCGATAACATTGGAGCTTGGTGACGGCGTCAAGGTTCCCAGACCCGGCGAACTAGAAGTCGCCCAAATAGCCAGAAGGAGCCTGTTTACAGTCAGCGATATAAAGAAAGGCGAAGTCATTACCCCTGACCTCCTTACGTGCCACCGACCGGGTACCGGCATTCCTGCCAGCCAGTATTCAGAAGTCGTTGGCCACCGAGCAACTAGGGACATACCTGCCGACGAAATGCTCCTGTGGGAAATGCTGGAAGGCGTGTAAACCCGGTAAGGCATATTCAGCGCGCTAGCTCCCTTTACCAGCCCGGCGGTCGTCTCTTTTCTGCGGTGAACCGTGTACTTGAAATACAGTTTCGTTAGCTGTTGATATTTGCACCTTAGGGAGTATAATCCGAGCCATCAATAATGGCGCTAAAACCTGTAAATAGGATTTTAGAAGATGCAATCGTGCAAAACCCTCGCATGTGGTGCGAAGCCACGCTGCCAAACAACAATACTCCCTTTTAGTAGAGACCATATTTCAGATGTCTGTCCATCATCTCAAACTTAAGGAGGAAGGTCGGGTCGAGTACCCGATAGGCAAGGACGACAAGTCCATCTACATCAATTACGATTGGTGTAAAAGCTGCGGCATCTGCATTGCGTTCTGCCCTGAGGAAGTCTACGATGCGTCAGCCCTGGAGCAGCCAGTCCCCACTCGTATCGAGAACTGCACGCGTTGCATGATATGCGTGCACGCCTGTCCGGACTACGCCATTGTTATTACTGAATCCTCCAGTAAAGCGAAACCGCATCCTGAAGCTGAACTGATCGCCCGTAGCGAGGCTAAGTAATATGGGTGGCGCAAAAGGTCGAACTGTCCTGCTTCAGGGCAACGAAGCCTGCGCTATGGGCGCGATATATGCTGGCTGCCGGTTCTTTGGGGGATATCCAATAACACCCAGCACCGAAATCGCCGAGCACTTCGCGCGGAAACTGCCAACGGTGGGCGGAGTTTTCATCCAGATGGAAGATGAAATCGCATCCATTTCCGCCATCATCGGTGCCAGTCTCGCGGGTGTGAAATCCATGACCGCCACTAGCGGACCGGGATTCAGCCTGATGCAGGAAAACCTCGGCCTGGCCGCCGTACTGGAGGCGCCGGTCGTCATAGTGAACATCATGCGCAGCGGGGCGTCTACGGGCCATCCCACCGGTACGGGTCAGGCGGACTTGATGCAGTCCAGGTGGGGTACGCACGGAGATCATCCCGTTGTGGTGTTGGCCCCGGCGACGGCGCAGGAGATGTTCGACCTAACGGTTAAAGCCTTCAACATTTCGGAGAAGCTCCGCTTACCCGTTGTTTTGCTGCCTGAAGCAGTAGTGGGCCATATCCGTGAAGCCGTTTATATACCCACAGAAGGCGAGATGGAGGTTTTAGACCGGAAACGTCCGGATTCATACGAAAATCTCCTTTTTTTCAGACGTGATGAAAATGGTGTCGCCCACCCTCCCGATTTGGGAACCGGGCACCGCCCTCACTACACAGGCCTTACCCACGACGAAGACGGCTTTTTCACAGCCGAACCCGGCAAGGTCAACGCGTTTACCGTGGGCCTGAATTCCAAGCTGGAATTGCATAGCGACCTTTTGACGGATTATCGCGAGGATGCTGTCGAAGACGCCGAAATCGTGATGGTGTCGTTCGGGGTTACCGCTCGCGTTTGCTCGCATATAACCCGAAGCCTTAGGAAGAAAGGCGTTAAGGCAGGTAGCTTTCGGCCGCGAATCGTATGGCCCTTCCCCGAGAAAAGGCTGAAACAGATAGCTCAAAACGCACATACCTTCATCGTCCCCGAGCTGAACCTAGGTCAAATGCGCTCGACTGTGCAGTGCGCAGTGGGCCAGGATAAACGCGTCGTGGGAATCAACCGCGTGGACGGCACAATGCTGACGCTCGAAAGGACATTGGAAGAAGTCAAAAAGGTGCTTAACTGATGCCGGCCGAATCGTTTATCAAGAAGTACCTTCGCCAGCGTGTGCTGCCAACCATCTGGTGCGGTGGCTGCGGGTTGGGCACGGTGATGCGGGTTATCGTTAAGGCGTTCGATGACCTAAAAATCGACCAGGATAAGCTGGTCGTTGTCTCCGGAATAGGCTGCTCATCGCGTATGGTGGGATATATTGACGCCAACACAGTTCATACCACGCACGGGCGCGCACTCCCGGTGGCAACCGGCATTAAGCTGGGACGTCCCGAACTGGAAGTGGTAGTTATTATGGGAGACGGTGACGGCGCAGCAATAGGTGGCAACCATTTGATCCACGCCTCTCGCCGCAATATAGACCTCAACGTTTTCCTGCTTAATAACGGCAACTACGGCATGACTAGCGGCCAGGTGTCGCCGATGACCCCGCACGCCCACTACGCGAGCACGTGTCCTTTCGGGAACCTCGAGCACGCCTTCCACCTTTGCGACATGGTGAAAAGCGCCGGTGCAACTTACGTTGCCCGAACCACAACTTTCCACTACATGCAGGGCGTTAGGCTCGCAAGGGAAGCACTGAAGCATAAGGGATTCGCCTTTCTTGAGATATATTTCCAGTGCCCGACATACTACGGTCGCTTTAACAAGATGACTGATGCCCCGACAATGCTCCGATGGTTTAAAGAAAACGCCGTTAGGTACAACCCGGAGAAGCCCCGCGAGCTAAAGAAGGGACAGTTTTATATTGGCAAGCTGTGGGAGGACAATACGAAGGACGAATATACCGACCTTTACTGTAAGCTGTGCAATCGCGCCGCGGAAATGGTGCGAGTCGCGAAATAGGATGACCGGATGAACCGACACGACGAACGCTACGAGGTATTGCTTTCCGGCTCTGGCGGACAGGGCATTATTCTAGCTGGCGTTATCATCGCCGAGGCGGGTATATCCCACAACCTGAAGGTCGTCCAGACCGCAAGCTACGGCCCCGAAAGCCGGGGCGGCGCCAGCCGTAGCGAAGTAATACTTTCTGGTGAGGATATCGACTATCCAGCGGTCACCCAGCCGGACTTCGTCATAGCTCTGACGCAGGAAGCGGCGGACAAGTTTGCCCCCCGCGTGCGTCCAGGAGGTAGTGTCCTGCTTGACAGCACGTGGGTAGAGAAACCCCCACCCGACGTTCAGGCGACGATAGCCAGTTTTCCGCTTACCGAAGAAGCTTCCAATCATTTTCGTAAGCCTTTGGTGGCAAATATCATTGCGCTCGGCTTTTTCGCCGAGCGAAATCCCCTTTTGGGGCCCGACGAGATTCTCCAGGCGATTATCCGCCGGGTGCCCTCTCATTACCGCGAACTTAACGAGCACGCCTTTGCTTTCGGGCGCGAGCTGGCTGGCCGGAAGACTGCGTAGCCTCCTGAAGCTCCTCTTCTTCAAGACCGCTGGCGAGTTGTAGACTGTAATCCACAACATCTTCCACTTAGCGAAACTGTGGATTCGCAATATTTTGGTCATTTAAGAGATAATACTATGTGAAATATAAGGGGAGGTATGGGTAAATGAGACTTAATTCTTGGGCATTTGGACTCGCGTTTGGAATTATCTGGGCGATAGTGATTTTCGTCCTCGGCGTTATCGGCATCTGGTCCGACTGGTGTGACGACTTCCTCAGAGTGATGAGTTCAATCTACGTGGGATACAAGGCCGGCTGGGGCGGCGCGTTCATCGGGCTTATCTGGGGCTTTGTGGATGGCTTTATCGGCTTCTGGCTCATCGCCCTGGTCTACAACGCCTTCGTCGGCAAGCCGAAGACGATGTAAGCTACGGCCCGTTGCTCAGAATTGTTCTAATCATCCAGCACCGCCATCGCGCGGTCGCCGGATTCGGGATGCCATCATTGCAGGACGCGATGTGTGCTGCCGCCCGCTAACTCCACCCCATCAGCATGCCCATACGGTTCGGCTTACCATAAAAGAAGCCAGAGCGGATGATACCGGTGGTTCCGTAAACGCGATAGTACATATAGACGATATCCTCAGGCTCAGGCCGCACGTGGGGCTCCCAGAACTGGTTAAACATCTCCGCTCCATATTGTTCTATCACCTCATCCGGAATGAAGCCTATGTACATATTCCCCGGCGAGAACTCGCGGCACTTGAATTCTATGAATTTCCCCGTGACCGGACTGGTGAACATATTTAGCATTTCGTCAATAAACTCCTTCTCCGGATCGCGCAAGGACTTACCCCACAGGCTGTAGTCGAAAAGGTCCTCAACCGTGTCCACGTCATTAGTCATGTTATTAAGCACCCACCACCAGACGTCAATTGTTTTTTTCACCGGATTGAACTCTGGATACAACCACCCCTTCGTTTTAGGTGCAAGCCCTTCTTTGAGATACTCAACTCGTTCCTTGTGGGATAGGTTCCAGAAGTACTCCGCATTGGGATTCTGCCAGCCAAATGCTAGCATCTTCTCCTCTACCGTGAAATCGTCCGGATTCTGTCGCGGTATCCCGTCTTCTATGAGGTTTGCCAGCGCTCCGCACTGAAACGGACTGGGAGGTCGTCTTTCTAAAATATTAGGTGACTCCGGAACAACGAAGGGAATCATCTCCCTAACCCTGAAATAAGACAGAACAACCGGAACCCCGGCTTCCTTGAGAGCCTCAAAGTCTACCTCCTCGCTATCACTAGCAGGACCCTCGGAAACCACCGGAGTTGCGCCGATAAATAGTGCAATACTCAGAACAGCCGCGCTGACCGCATATATAAGAATTCTCATGTATTCCTCCTTATAAATGCACCAAAGGCTTTAGACCTCTGATGCTTATTCACATAGCTTACAGTCGTGCTGCGAAAGCTCCCATATCGGAAGCTCCCCCTCCCAATACTCTGGACATTCAACGATCTCACAGTAATCCGCTAAAAGGTGTCTGCACACTAGTGGCCTGACGTACTGCTTGTACCCAGGGCCGTCAAACTCATAATCTTCATTAAGCAGCTCGTCCCACACATACTCGGTTCCCGAATATATGCAATATCCTGGGTCTTCGGGGTCAATGACGACGCAATAAAAGTAGCAATAAACATCATTTATCTCAACGAGATACCAACGCAGGCAATAGGGTCATCCAAATGCGGGACGCTGCGCAAACATCAGTACGACCGAAGCCACTACGAGCAGGACGGCTAACCACTTACCGGCTCTAATAGCCATCGTTTCATCCTTCCGATTCCCCCTATGTTCTCGGATAGCAGCACACCTCGTTGGATAAACCGCTATCGCGCTAACGCTAGTCTAGCATGGTCTTTTTTTTTGTCAAGGTATTCTTGTGTCCTACTGTGAATGCGGACCGTGCTTCCGCCACTCCCGGTCTAGAATATCCATCATCACGCGCCCGTAGAACTTGCCGTCTATCTGGGTGACGCGCCGCAGTACGCCCTGCCGCTGAAAGCCCTTCTTTTCCAGGAACCGGATGTACGGCTCGTTAAACTCCAGTGGCTGTGCACAGACTGTATGCAGCCTTAGCCCCAGAAAGCACTTGTCCAGCACCCAATCAACCGCTTCCGAGAGCGCTTTGTTGCGCAGATGCTGAGATTTGCGGGGAATCACCGTGATGCCTGCATTGTGGGACGGCTCCGCCCAGAAATGACGGTTAATACCCACGTAGCCCACATACTCGCTGCGCTTGTTCTTCACCAGGAAGTGGTATTCCTTCCGCGCGTCCTTGCTCTTGAGCCGTTTCTCGATCTCCTTTTCCAGTTCGCGCTTGGAATACACGCGCAGCATATTCCCCCAATAGTAACGCTTCGCGTAAGCGCTGTTTTTCAGCTCCCACCAGACGTCAAGCTGCTTCTTCTCCAGAACCTCTATTGTGCAGTGCTTAAGTGTCTCCATACACTCCATCCTTCTTCAGCCGCTTGTAT
>JAOZQG010000059.1 GCA_029932365.1 bacterium
CGAAAGGTGAGCTGGTGTGTTTTCTGTTGCGCGAACAGTGGAATGAGCATTTCTGTAAGCGACTTCCCCGCCAGGCGTCTATACGCGCCCTCAAACGTGAGAGCATCCTGAAGCTCACCGACCAGGAGCATTCTTGGTTTGGGATGCTCCAGCCAGCGCTCGACTTCATCGAGCATCTCGCGCCAGTTCTCGAAGATCGCGCCGTGGAGCGGGTAGTGCTTGAAGACGTACGACGGTGTGGCTTGAAGGAAACAATACGCGCACTCAAATGGGCATCCGGCGGCCGCTACGAGTTCCCAGAATGGGAAGCAGCGGATGGATCTGTGCTTGGCGGTGCCGCCAAACTGCTTGATGAAGCTTCCGCGATGTTGCACGGTGAATCCGGCAACCTTCGGATACTTACGCCGCGCAGCCTCCAATCAACACCCCCTTCGAGGATGGCTGATGATACCATACGACCGTTTAGTATGCAAGCGTCGATATGCTGCCTGGAAGTGAAGCGCGAAAACTCACGAGGAACAGGTGCACAGGACAAGGAGTAATTGCGCATATGTCGTAATATACAGTATAATTGCTGGGACACCTAACCTACTTAGTAAGGGGGAGTAGCTGATGGCAAACAGGGCACTCGTGGATGACATTTTCACAGGAATGCCTCTTGGCAACCAAGGCATTACGATACGAATCGAAGACAGCGACCACAAGCTGAAGGGCTACGTTGTCATAAACAGGGCGTACGTTAGATGGTACAAGGGAAGGCTCTCCAAGAACAAGAGGCCTTCTAGAGAGATCCGGACCGACGATTTCGAATAATCTAGGTCTTGCGCTCGTTGTCCGCAGGCTTGCGCCGTCTGGATAGGCGGCTGAACCCAGGAGAAAGGACAACTTGGTGCGGCACGAGACCGCACCCTACAGGAAGAAACCCTTGTGGCACCGGCGTCTCGCCGGTGGCTGTGCGGAATAACGGGAGAGACCCTCCGCCGCTGAAGCTGTGGCGGGCAAGCGCCCATGCCACCAGTTGTATGGCGGGTAAGCCCGGTCTGCCCGGTGGTACTAATCCCTAATCCGCGTGGACGCAGTTGGAGTCGATGAACGTGGCTTTGACGCGGTCGCGGGTGTCCAGGATGTGGCCGTCCACCACGCAAAAGTCCGCGTCCTTGCCTTTTTTCAGCGAGCCGATGCGTTTGTCCAGCTTGAGTATCTTCGCCGCGCCGATGGTCAGCGCGTTGAGCGCCGCTTTTTCGGGCAGCCCCTCGCGCACCGCCAGCGCCGCGCACACCGATAGCTGGTGTATCGGGATTACCGGATGGTCGGTGCAGATGGCGAAGGGCACGCCGTGCTCGTGCAGCACGCGGCAGGTCTCGGCGGAACGCTCGCGCAGCTCGTATTTGGTGCGGGCGTAGCCGATGGGGCCGACGACCGCGGCGACGCCGTACTGCTTGATAAGGTCGGGGATGAGGTGACCTTCGGTGCAGTGGTCCAGCGTGATGTCAAAGCCTATCTCGCGCGAGAGCCGCAGCGCCGTGTGGATGTCGTCGGCGCGATGGATGTGGAAGCGCACGCCAATTTTGCGCTGAAGCACCAGCGCGAGGTTTTCCATCCGGGTGTTAAGCTCAAACGGCGATTCGGCGCGCTTTTTCCTGGACTTTTTCTCCCAGGCGCGCTTCTTCTCCAGGTAGTTTCTGGCCTCCTGGAACATGCGCCTAATCTCGCCGGCGTTGCCGAAGCGGGTGGAGGGCATTTTGCCCTTCGTGCCGTAGACACGGAAGGGGTTTTCGCCGAGCGCCATTTTCATGGAGTGCTTGTGGGCCAGGACAAGTTCGTCAACGGTGCGCCCGGCGTTTTTCAGCACGATGTTCATCCCGCCGATAAGGTTGGCCGAGCCGGGGAACACCGCCGCGGTCGTCACGCCGCCCGCGCGCGCCTCGGGGAACGCCAGGTCGCGCGGGAAGATGGAGTCTTTGATGTCCAGGTGCGCCGTATTGGGGTCGGTGGATTCGTTTCCGTGGTAGCCCACCTCGCCCGAGCCTTCCTCAAAGCAGCCGATGTGGCAGTGGGCGTCGATCAGGCCGGGGAAGATGGTGAGCCCGCGGCAGTTTATCACGTAGTCTTTGGAAAAGCCGTCCACCACCGGACGGTCGTAGCCCTTGCCCTTCGGCGGGTGCAGGTCCGGCGTCCAGAACGGGGCGGTGGCGCACCACCGCTTCCACTCGTTGTGGAGCTTATTAAAGGTAACGCGCCGCGCCGTTTTCGGCACGGTGACGTTTTTGCCCACCGACTTGATGCGCCCCCCCGCGACGGCGAGAGTCGCTTTATCAAGGAATCCTTTTTCGGTCCAGATGCGCGCGTTTGTGAGATAAAGTGCCATGCGAGGATTATACAATGCGCGCGGGAAGCATCGGTCACCGCTCGCGGAGTTCCAGGGAATAAAGGAAGCCCGTGTCGGTGTTTATCACCGCTTCCACGAGGATGCCGCCGGTGGGCCCGGGCGCGCTTGCAGGCGGCGGGGGGATCTGGCTTGGCTTTAGCGTGCCGCCCGCATCGGCGGCGGAGGATTCCGCGGGTGGTTCGCCCTCAGCCACGCCGCCTCCGGGGCTTCCTGAGTCTATCTCGGCCGGCAGGGCCGCTTCTTCCGCCGGGCTTGCGGGAACGAAGCGCCAGGTTGCAGTCCGGCGCGTGGATTCGGTCGGCTCGCCCAGAAGGGCGGCGAGGTCGTCTTTCGTGCAGCGCATCAGGGGCCTGCCGTTCAGCGTGAGGAACGGCCAGCGCGCTTTGTCTTCGCCTTTTATGGGTGTAGCAAAGAAAGAGACGCCTGTGACCTTCTCGCCCACAATGGTGAGAGTAAGGCTCGCCGAGCCAACCACAGCGAAAAATCCTCCCTTGTGGCGCTCCTTCGGGCCGGGACCCGTGGCATCGGCAAAAAACAGGTAGGTGTACTCGTAAGCGCCGCCCATAGCGCGGGCCGCCGAATCCGCCGCGCCGAGAATCGATTCCACCTGCTCCATATCCAGGCCGAGATGGACGCCAATGCCCAGACCTATACTCCGTGCCTTTTTTGCGAACGCGGCGTACTCCTCGGGTTTGAGCCTGACCGCTTTATCCGCCCACTGCTTCGTCTCGTGGCTCGCGGATTCCTCGGCGGTTGAGCTGAACGCATCCCGCATCGCCTGGGCGCAGCTTCTGGTGGCGAGCACCATCAAGACGCTGATGACGGCGACGCCGAGCAGGCCTATGACCACCCAGACCGCGGGATCGAGTTTCGCTGCACGCATCGTCTCTCACCGGCTGCGCTCCCGGCGCAACCAACGCGCTTATTCTACACGATGAGGTGTGCTAGAGTATTGCGACCCCGCCCCGGGCGCGGACATTGCCATGGAGCAAATCCCGCGAGCAGAATCCGCAGCCGAAACCGGCAGATACAGCCCGCTGGACCTGGGCACGCTGCTCACCGGCTCGTTCGGCGTCTACAAGCAGCATTTCGGGATGCTGGTTGCGTTTTTCGCGCTGCTCAACCTGCCGCCGCTTTTGGTGATGCTTTACTACGCGTTCGTGGTGGAGCGGCTGCAGAACCCGCAGTGGTGGACGACGGGCATGGCGCTGCCGCCGGGTGTGGGCTGGACGGAGCTGGCGCTGGTGGGGCTGGGATTTTTGGTGTACTACCTGCTCATCTACCCGTTCATTCTCATCGTGCCCGCGCGGCTGGCGGGAAAGACGCTGATGGCGCGCGAGGTCACGCTCAAGGAAAGCATAGACTACACGCGCCGCCACTGGTGGGACACGCAGAGCGCGTATGCGCTATTCGGCGGCATCGTCATCGCGCTTTACCTGCTCCCGCTGATTGTATCCATGCTGGCGCTGGTGCCGGGAATGGAGATGGGCGCCATCACCGCGTCGTTCGTGATGTTGCTGTTCGTGTCGCTGGCGTTCATCTACCTGCTGTTTCGGGTGGTGCCCCTGAGCGGCGCCGTGGCCTTCGACCGCCCGGCGGGCAATATGTACCACCGCGCCAGAAGCCGCCTGACCCACACCTTCCGCCTTACGCGGGGAAACTTCTGGCACGTATTTTTGGTGATGGTTATCACCTGGATACTGATGTCCGTGGCCCGCTACGTGCTGGTGCAGCCGCTGATATGGATACTGATGCTGCTGGGATTGTGGCTGGATCAGGGAGAGGTGAGCTTCTGGTCGATCGGGATGTGGCAGCCGCCGCTGTGGGTACTTTCAGTCCAGATGGTTTTGCAGACTCTGGGGACGGTGCTGGTGGTGCCGTTTGAGTATATCGTGGCTGCGATGCTTTACTTTGATCTCAGGTTCAAGTCCGAGGGGCTGGACCTGACGCTCAACCTGGCGCGAATGTCCGAGCCGGAGCCCGACCCGGAGGAAGTCGTGGGCGAGAACACGTCGTTTTAGCTACTGGGCGTCATTGCGCACCGTGCGGTAGATGCGCTCGAACTCGCCGAGACCGCCGCTAAATGCGCCCGTAATGCGCGCGTCAAACTGGCTGCCCGACCCTTCACAAATTACGCTCACCGCCTGCTCAAACGGCATAGGGTCCTTGTATGGTCGCTTTGAAGTGAGGGCGTCAAATACGTCGGCCACGGCGACGATTCGGCCGTGCAAAGGGATGTCTTCCCCTGAAATGCCATTCGGGTAGCCTTTGCCGTCCCAGCGCTCGTGATGGTTCAGCGCGATGACCGAGCCGGCCTTCAGGTAGGGGTCGTCGGAGCCCGCGAGAATCTCCGCGCCGAGGGTGGTGTGGGTTTTCATAATTTCGAATTCGTCTTCGGTGAGCTTGCCCGGCTTGAGCAGAATGGCGTCGGGTATGCCGATTTTTCCCAGGTCGTGCAGCGGCGCGGAGTGAGTCAGCACACGCAACTCGGCTTCTTCAAAGCCCAGGTGCCGCCCCAGGATTTCGCAGTAAAAGCTAATGCGCCGGATGTGGGCGCCAGTGCCCTCGTCCTTGTATTCGGCGGCGCGCGACAGGCGAAATATCGTCTCCAGCCGGGCTTTCTCCAATTGCTGCACCGTTTGCTGAAGTTCCTTCGTGCGGTCGCGCACCATCCCGTCAAGGATTTCCTGCTCCTTCGCCAGGCGGTCAGTGTAGGCCTTGAGCTTGAGCATATTGCGTATGCGCAGCCGCAGTTCTCCCGCCGTGACGGGCTTGGTGATGAATTCGTCGGCGCCGGCTCCGAGTGCCGCCAGCCGCGCTTCCCGTTCGCCGTGGCCGGAGACCACCACTACGGGAATGCTTAGTGTTTCCTTGCCCGCTTTCAGCAGGCGGCAGAACTCCACGCCGCCCATACCGGGCATTTCGAGGTCGAGGATAATCGTGTCCGGCGGCTTCTCCCGCACCAAACGGGCGGCGTCCTCCGCCGTGGGCGCGGTAGAGATTTCGTAGCCTTCGTCGGCGACCGCGTCCTCGTAGAACCTGCGTATCTCCGGGTCGTCGTCGACGAATAAAACGTGACCACCGCTCTTCATAGTCCTGTCATTATTATACCGCGTAGTTAAGCAATGTAAAGGTCACAAATGAATAGTGAACCATCCCGCGGCGGGCGCGTCCAATAAGTGTTATGATTGAAGCGATGGGCTGGGCGCGGCGCAAAAGGCCTCTTGCGGCACTGCCGGCGGTATTGGCGCTGCTGGCGACGGCGCTTTTATGGGCCTTTCCCGCCCAGGCGGGGCTGTTCAAGATATCGCGCAGCAACGAGATTGCGCTGGGCCGGGACTTCTACGAGCAGTACGCCCGCGAATACGACTACCTTGACGAAACGCCCGAAGGCGCGCATCTCAAGCGCGTCGGCCAGCGTCTCGTGCAGCGAAACGCGGTTGTGGACTACGACTTTACGTTTACGCTGGTGGACGACGAAGAGGTCAACGCGTTCGCCGTGCCCGGCGGCTACATCTTCATGAACAAGGGGCTTTACGACTACGTATCCTACGACGAGGGGATGCTCGCCTGCATCCTGGGCCACGAGATGGGCCACGTGCTGGACAGGCATTACAAGAAGATGTACGAGGACTATTTGAAGGCGCAGCTGGGCATCATCGTGGTGGGCATCGCCATCGGCGGGCGCGAGGGCGCGGAGGTGATGGACGCGTTGAGCATCGGCGGGTCGCTGGTGTTTTTGAAGTATTCGCGCGACGACGAGGAGCACGCCGACCGCTGGGGCATCGAGCTGGCCTACGGCGCGGGCTACGACCCCTACGGGATGGCGCGCTCGATGCGGCTGTTTTCCAAGCTGGAGGACAAGCTGTCGCAACTGGAAATATTTGATCTGTGGCGCACGCATCCGCGTCCCCAGGAGCGGGTGGCGCGGTGCAGGAAGATTGCGCGCGAGCTTTCGGGAAAGGAAGAATACGAGTTTTACCCGCCCATCCCGCCGGAGGGCAGCCCGCTTTACGAAAAGCCTGCGGTGATTATCCGCGAGGTGCCGGAGGAAGAAGGCGTTGAAGCGGAAGAAGCTGAAGAGGAAGAAGAAAGCGAGGGTGAAGGGATTATCTTGAAGAAGCTGGAGGATGAGGGGGAAGAAGAAGGAAGTAGCGAGCAGCGGGCCCGCCGTCGCCCTTCGACAGGCTCAGGACTATGGCGGGTAAATAACGAGTAGCGAGGGAAGAGCGTAGGATGGTAGGAAGTAGTATGGGGGAAAGAGCCAACCGGGTAACGTGGGGCGGACAGCTGCCAGGTGCCGGTCGCCAGCAGGAGAAGTCAAATCCCTAGAAGCAGGTGAAACTTCCCTGTCACTTGGCGCTCCTACCGGTAACTGGTCGTTGGGCGCTGGTTGCTGAATTCGAGCCCGCCCGGTGGCTACGATGCCGCGGAATCGTCCCGGGGCTTTTTTATGCGCTGGTTGAGACTCGATATGAATTGCAATGTGAGTGCAACAAACAAAAAAGGTATCATTATAAACATTACTATGTACTCGCCAAAGCCCAAGTAAACCAATGGTACGCATGCAAGGCCGACCACCCCTACTGACACACCAAGCACAGCCCATCCCATAGGCAACTGATTCGCTTTAAGCGCTTTGTCGAAATTCAAATTGAGCGATATGTGCCCAAGCAACCACACCCACCACGGAGGCCATGGAGCTAATTCCCCTGGGGCTAAGCGGCCTGCCAGCGTCATGCCAATACCGCTGAGACTGACAAGACCTGCCCAGGCCCACAACGCAAGAGTCGCTTTCCGTGCCTCCGCAGGACTGGCGAATTGACGCAGTATCCTGACAGTTCGTATAGGCCACAATGCCGCACTCGTGAACATCAGCAAGTAAACGACAAAGACTGTTTGGGATAGCCAGTTCATAGCACTTACCAGTACTCCCCGTAGTATAGAGCACCTAAGCCGTTTATGTCACCTATAAGTATGCAGAGCACAGCAATGGCACCGCCAGCTACAGTGCACCATCCAGCTACAGTAAAACCTGCAACTATGCCGGCCCAACCCAGCCCCATACCACAGATCCCGCCGAGTGCGCTGGCCCAGCTAGCAGGAGCGGCTACGGCGCCACTCATGCACTCGAATATGGCGTCCCAGGCTGCTCCTGTTGCGTGGCAAATCCTGCTAACAGCGTTGCCTAGGGCGCTTCGAGCGCTCAAAAGCCCAGCCAGTTTGTCGGTGCCCTCATCATACCCCAAGCCCATGAAACCCAAGCCAGCGAGATACATAGCCGACAAGCGGTAATCAGTTGTAATGTCGTTTTCGTCAAACATAACCACGACAGAAGAAGCGGTCAGCGAGCCAACGAGGTTATCGTAGTTATAATCCGCTGAGTACTGCTCATGGTCGTAAATCAGGAGCTGGCGATAAGCCCTGAAGAATTGGTCGGCAGCTTGAGGCAGTTCTGTTTGGGCGACCATCGGCACAGCAGCTTCGTCAACCGCATCGTAGTCCACATCAGTTGCGGACGCGGTGAGAGTGAAGAGCCATAGAATGCAAAAGGTTACGAACAGACTGATTGTGGCAATCCTCTTCACGGTTAGCTCCCCTCCTCGATATCAATGAACTTCGTTATCCATACACCAGCCGGACGACAGGCCTAATCACCCGGGTCTGGCACAGCCATTATCATCATAGAGTAGGAGCCGGGAGCGCAAAGTCGCCGGCCCGCAGACGCAGGAGCAGGTCGTCGCCGCCAACGTGGACACGGTGTTTTTGGTCAGTGGGCTGGACGGCGAATACAACCTGCGCCGCGTCGAGCGCTACCTGACCGTGGCCGCCGACAGTGGCGCGAAGCCGGTCGTCGTGCTCAACAAAGCGGATCTGTGCGAAACGGTATCGGAGCACGTGCGGAAGGTGAGACGCATCGCTACGGACGCGCCTATCTGCGCGGTCAGCGCAAAGGAGATGTTGGGATTGGACGCGCTACGGGAGCACCTGGGCTGCGGGGAAACGGTTGCGTTCATCGGCTCGTCGGGCGTGGGGAAGTCCGCGCTGATAAACGCGCTGCTGGGATCTGAGCGCCAGGAAGTTCGCGAGGTGCGGGAATCCGACCGGCGCGGGCGGCACACGACGACGCGCCGCGAGCTGATACCGCTGCCGGACGGCGCGCTGGTTATCGACAGCCCGGGCATGCGCGAGCTTCAGCCGTGGACTGATGAGGAGGCATTAGGCCGCACGTTTGACGATATCGAGGAACTTGCGCGGCAGTGCCGGTTCAGGGATTGCAGGCATAGGGGCGAGCCGGGATGCGCGGTTCAGGCGGCCGTGGAGGCCGGAGAGCTGGACGCGGGGCGTGTGCGCAACTACTTGAGGCTTACGCGGGAGCTTTCGCACCTTGCGGTGCGGCAGGACGACTTGCTGAAACGCGTCGTCAAGCAGCGCAAGAAGCAGGTTGCGCGCAGGATACGCAAAAGAAACGTCGAGCGCGGCGCGTGGTAGCGGACAAACAGCAGTAGCCAGTAGCCAGGGGCCAGTAGCCGGGGAAACGAGTAGGAAGTAGTAAGTAGTAAGGGAAGAGCAGTAGCTAGTAGCTGGAAGACCGTTTGTAAGGGCAGTTCACGACCTGCCCCCTGCTGGGTAGGCCGGGCTTGTCCGCCATACCGCAGGTGCAGGCGGGCTAACCAGCCCGGCTCTTAGGTAATTTGGTGCAATCCCCGCTTTTTAGAGTGGCGCCTTTCGGCGCTCTATAGGCGCGTAAACGCTGCCTATTCAGATAGCAGGCAGCCTTCCACAGCTTCGTAGATGTTTACGAGCAGTTCTTCAAACGTATCGCCCTGAGTCGCGCAGCCAGGTATCGACGGAACTTCGGCCCAGTACCCGCCTTCTTCGGCTTCGTGAATAATGACTTTTAGTTTCATCGTACCGTGAACAGTATATCTTCAGGCAGAGCTTTCAGCTAAGTAAATGGGCGAGTGATAGCGGTTGGCGTTAGTGCCATATCGCTCAGTGCGGTAGGATTACTGCATGAGCGGGGCATCGGATCTAAAGAACGCCGGGGGACGGGAGATTGGCGCTATCCGGATGGGTTCGGGGGACATTGGCGCGCTGCTCATCCACGGATATCTGGCGACGCCCGAAGAAATGCGCGGGCTGGCGGAGCATCTAGCGGAAAACGGATTGAGAGTTTTCGCGCCGGTCGTCGCCGGGCACGGCACGACGCTTCGTGAGCTTGCCAAGACGAGCTGGCGCGACTGGCACGCGTCGGTGGAGAGCGCGCTTACCGAATTGCAGGCGGAATGTCCGCAGGTATTCGCAGTCGGGATGTCGCTGGGCGGCTTGCAGGCGCTGCATCTGGGGGCGCACCATCCGGAGCTTGCGGGCGTGGTCGCGCTGGCGCCGCCGGCGGTGGTGTTCTTGGACGAGCGAAGGTTCTGGCGCAGGAGAAGCGATTTGAAGCTGTGGGTGCTTTCGCGGATGCCTTGTCTGGCGAAGCTTTACCACGGCGAGCCGAGCGACGCCGTGCCGCATTTCCTGCACGCCGACATCCGCGACGAAGACGCGCGCAGAAAGCACATCTACTACAAGTTTAATCCCGCAAGGGGCGTGCTTGAGCTTCTAAAATACGCGGCGCACGTGAGGACGGAGCTTGCGCAGATTACGCAGCCGCTGCTCTTGCTGCACAGCCCGCTTGACCATACCGTGCCGCCGAAGAGTTCGGAGTTTGTGTTTGCCCGCACGAGTTCTGCGGACAAGACGCTGGATATGGAAACCGCGGCGAATTCATGGCACGTGCTGGTGGAGGATGTGGATGCGGAGAGGGTTTACAGTGCCATTAGCAAATTCATAATCTCTCGCATAGGAGGGGAATGATAATGGGATTGACGGCGGTCAGGGTGCCGATGGATGTTGAGCACGCGCCGGCGTGGCTTACGTGGGTCGCGGCGAGGACGACGTGCCTGCGCGCGCCAGCCTACAGAATCCACAGGCGCGGGTGCGGCGGATGGCTGGTTTCCCATTGCACCGCGCGCAGGCGGCTCTCCAGCAGATTGCGCATGCGCGTGAACATCTTGCGCGTTAGCGCCACGCGATGCCCGCAGCGGCAGCACGTAAGCGACGCGCCGGGCCTGAGCCGGTGCCAGTCGCAGAATTCCGCGTGGCCGCAGCTTCCGCAGATGAATCTGAGATAGGGCTTGCCCTCGTGGATCGTAAGCTCCAGTTTTAAACCCTTCGCGCCGTTTGTTCTCGCTCGGTTCAACTCGCTCGACCTCCTTTGGTCTTTCCTCACCCCTTCACTTAATTATACCCGCGCGTGGTGCATCATAACGCGCCAGAGTGGAATTTGCAGGCGCTAAAGGTGTAAAATAAGCATTATGGCTTGGGGATACTGGGTCGGAGTGGTGGTCCTGCTGGTCGTGGCCGCGATGCTCTGGGTCGCCTACCGCGTCTGGCGGGTTTCCAGCGACTGGTGGTACAACGCCGCGCTATACGCCCAATTCGCCCGCGAGCGTAGTGATGCGCGCAGCGAGACGCAGCGTTTGGCGATGGGAGTTAACCTCTTGTGGATGGGGAAAGGAGACCCGAAGGCGCTTCTGGCAAGATTCCTGGAGTGGGCGGCCAACGACCACGTGCGGCATGTCGCGGGAGACAGGGTTAAGGCGCTGCTGGAAACCGAGCCCTGGCGCTTCTTCGAACAGGCTGCGGAGGCCATAGAAGCGGGTTTCGCTGAAGAAGACGAGGTGGCGCTGGAGAAGCTGGGCCAGCCCATCCGGGAAGAGCTCAATGAAATCGCCTCGGAGTGCCTCATATTCGGCGAATGGCCGTTCAAATACTGGCTGGAACACCGGCCGTCGGGCCTGGAAGAAATAACTATCGAGCGGGTGAAGCCGGGGGAAGAGGAAGAAGCTGCGCCATCGGCTGCGGAAGCGCCCGAGGAAGAGAGGGAAGCCCCCAAGGACATAGTGCCCGTGGAAAAGGCCGACGAGCTGATGCGCAAGGAAAAGGCGCGCGTGGAGCCTTTAGCCAAGCTCCCGCCGGATGTCAGGCAAAGCTGAGGACACGCTGGAGGAAGCCGACCTGTCCAATCCGCAGTCGCGCGTGAAGGGCGCGATTACTGCGGAATACGGCGCGCTGTTCAGGCGGCTAATGACGGCGCAAGCAGCCTACTGCGCAGCTTACTTTGCGGTGGTATACTCTAAATGACCGTAAAGGGGAGGACGATGAGTGCAAGAAAACTACGAGTTAGCCTGCGCTTTGTTCTTTGCTCAGGAGCGGTGCTGGTTCTCCTGAGCGCCATTGGCTGTGGCGGTCACAAAGCCGCGCGGCAGGTGCCGTTCATCGG
>JAOZQG010000060.1 GCA_029932365.1 bacterium
TCGCGACTGGAAGGCTTGCCAGCCCTACTGGCTGGTCGCGACTCTAGAGTGGGGGGGCGTCATATTCCGCAGGGGCGGGATCAGGCGTCCTTGGTTGCGGGGAAGACGTAGCTGGGTTTCGGGGGGGAGATTTTCCCCTTGGGGAAGAACAAGAACCTTATCTGGCGGTGCAGACTGTGCGGCTCCTTGGTTACGAGCTCTAGCGACTTCAGGCCCACGAACGCGCCGCCGCCTTCGCCCAAAAACTTAGTCGTCGCCACGCGGTAGGTTTCGTCGGGCATTATCGGTTTGGCGCCGATGGTGGCGGCCCTGACCTTGTTGGTTTCACCGGTGCGCTCGCAAAAGACGGTCAAGCCCTGGATATGGAGCAAGTTCGCGTTTTTGCGCGGCATATACTTGACGGAGCGCTCCAGCGCGGTCAGCAGGTCGGCGCCGGAGATTTTCACCAGCACGAAGTCCAGGTCCTTGAGGTTTTTCCAGTCGGGAGTTTCGCCGACTTCGGGTGCCGGCCCCAGCGACGCCAGCTCACCGCCGGAAATAACCGCGATGTCCACCTTGCCCTCGTAGAACTTCAGCATCCCGCGGGCGCAGGCCTGTCCCCAGCCGGTCTCCTGCACCAGCGGGTCGGGGGTTTTTTTCTCGGCGGGCAGCGCTGCGAGCGTGAGAAGCGCGAACGCAATTGCGGTGAACGCAACCAGCAGCCAGGCTCTATTTATCAGTCGTTTCAGCATACTCAGTTTAATTCTACCCGATTTTAGCTGTTTTCCTTGCCGGGAGCCGCGGTCTCCTGCTGTTTCTTCTCGTAGCGCAGGTAAGCGAACATAAACGGCTCGATATCCCCGTCCAGCACCCGCTGGGTATTGCCCGTCTCGTAACCTGTGCGCAGGTCCTTGACCATCTGGTAGGGGTGAAGCACGTAGCTGCGAATCTGGTTGCCCCAGGCGATGTCCTTCACCGCGCCGCGCAGGTCTTCCAGCCGCTCCTTCTGCTCTTCTCGCAGCAGCGCCGCCAGCTTGGAACGCAGCACCTTCATCGCCACTTCCCTGTTGAAGTGCTGGCTGCGCTCGTTCTGGCAGGACACGACGATGCCCGTGGGCAGGTGGGTGATGCGCACCGCGCTGCTGGTCTTGTTGACGTGCTGGCCGCCCGCGCTGCTGGCGCGATAGGTGTCTATCCGCAGGTCGTTTTCGTCGATCTGCACGCGCGTGTCCTGCTCGACCCGCGGAATTACGTCCACCGAGGCAAAGCTGGTATGCCGCCGGTTGGCGCCATCGAAGGGGGAGATGCGCACCAGCCGGTGCACGCCGTGCTCGCCGCGAAGCAGCCCGTAGGCCTTGGGGCCGGAGAATTCCAGCGTGATGGACTTCGTTCCGGCGACGTCGCCCGGGGTTTCGCTGAGGATGCGTACCGGATGGGCGCTTCGCTCCGCCCAGCGCAAATACATCCGCACCAGCATATCCACCCAGTCGTGGCTTTCGGTGCCGCCGGCACCGGCGTGTATCGTAACGATGGCCGGAGCGCCGTCGTGCTCGCCAGAAAGCAGCGCCAAAAGCCCCTCCTTGTCCACTTCTTCAGCCAGCGCTTCCAGCATCTCCACGGCGTCGTCGTAGTCCTTGTCGCCCTCGTCAAGACCTTCCTGCACGACTAAATCGAACATCTCGGAAATTGTCCGGTGCTCGTTTTCGAGCCGGCTGAACCGCGCGAGTTCGTCTTCCAGATGGGAAATATCGCGGCTTACCCGCTTGGCTTCCTCCGGCTCGTCCCAGAAGTCGGGCGAGGACTGCTTGCGCTTCAGCTCGTCCAGGCGTGCGCGCTTGCCCGCGAGGTCAAAGATACCTCCGCATGTTCTCCAGGTCTTCGCCGACCTGCTTCAGTTGCGCGCTGAATTCGCTTTGCTGCATATGCTGATTTTAGCAGAACTTTAGAATATATCCTCGCCGACGCCCACGAAGGCCCGGTAGGCCACTCCCGTTACAGCGATAATCAGCATTACTATGGCGAACGTGTCGCCCCATAAGGTGTACAGCGAGACAGCCCGGTTCACCGGCACCTGTTCTGTAAGCCACGCGCACTTATTGCGTGCAATCGCCGCTATTTGTCGTCCCGAAGGCGCGATGAAGCCGGAAATGCCGGTCGTGGCCGCGCGCACCAGCGTCCGGCGATTCTCCACCGCGCGGAAGAAGTCGAATACCGCGTGCTGCCCGGCTCCCGAAGGCAGCTTGTACCAGGAGTTGTTGGCCAGCACGGAAATGAGCGTTGCACCACGGCGCACCTGTTCGCGCGTAACCGAAGGATACACCGAGTCGTAGCAGATGTTCACCGCCACCGAGCTTTCGTTGAACGGCACGGGGTCCAGGCTTTCACCTTCGTGCAGATCCTCCGCGCCCCAGGGATAGTCCAGCATCCGCAAAGCTTTGCCGAAGGGAACGAATTCGCCGAAGCCCACTAAGTGGTTCTTGGAGTATTTGCCCGCGAGCGTGTTAGGGCCGGTGAATAGCAGCGCCGCGTTTTCCAGGCCTTTGTCGGTGCGCAGAAGGGAGGCCATCAGAAGCTTTAGATCTTCCCGCTGGGTCCATAGGTTTCTGACATCGGGGTCAAGCTGTAAGCCGTGCAAGTTATAGAAAGTGGGCAGCGCGCCTTCGGGCCACACAACGAGCTCCGGCCTGTGCTGCAGGCGCCTTTGCAGCAGGTTCAGCGTGGTGCCCACATAGGCCTGATGCGCCGCCGTGACATACTCGTCGAGATTCCACGGTTCGTTGCTGGCCAGGCCGCCCTGCACCACGGCGATTGTGGTTGCGGGCATTAACTTCTCCGCCCGATTCCACGCCCAGTAGGTGTAACAGCCCCCTAAGTAGAGGACTAGCAGCGCGAGGGCGGCGAAGGCGGTGGACTTCAGCCTGAGCCGCATTGGGGAGCGGCCCCAGAAAAGATGGAATACGCTGTAGGCTGCGAGCAGCACAAAAAAACTGGACGCATAGACTCCGCCATATCCCGCCAGCTGGAGCACCGGCGCGTTTTCGTACTGGGTGTAGCCCAGATGGAGCCAGGGAAAGCTGGCGGCGCCGATGGAGTGCAGATACTCAAACGCTACCCATACCGCGGGCAGTAGGACGTAGTTGTAGCTGTCGCTCTGGAAGCGCAACACTATGTGAAGCGCGATGCCCAGAAAGCCGAAGATAAATGCCTGATAGATTACAAGGGAGACCAGCGCGGGCGCGCCGAACGAGCTTATCCAGTATACACCCAGCAGATGCAACACGCCGCCGGCGATAAATCCGAGCAAATAAGCCTCCAGCGCGCTTTTCGCGCGGCGCAGCGCCACAAACAGCAGCACCGGCGCGAAGAACGCCAGCCAGGGCCAGGCCCATTGTGGCGCATCCGGCGCAAACGACAGAGGGAACGCCGCGGCCAGCAGGATGCCGGCGAGAATGCTGACTGCGAGGTTAATAAGCATCTGCTGCTATCATTATATTGCCTGACGTGCCTGTTGGACAGGGCACGCGGTACTGTTGTTCAACATGTGAGGTAGCTGTGCGCTTTCTTATCTTCATCAGGCATGGAGAGACCGCGTGGAATCGTGAGAAGCGTTTCCAGGGCGGTCGCAGTGACATCCCGCTCAACGCGCGCGGGATTTTACAGTCAGAGCTTCTGGCGGGAGCGCTGTTGCGGGAACACGTCAGAGCGCTTTTCAGCAGCCCGCTTGTGCGCGCGCGCCGGACAGCCGAGATTATCGGTGAGCGAATCGGCCTAAATGTCCGGATTCTGCCGGAGCTTGTAGAGCTAAACTATGGGAAATACGAGGGGGAGTTTGAAGCCGACCTTCAGGAAAAATACGGCGCGGAGTTTATGCGCTGGCGGGAATCGCATTACACGCTGCCCGCCCCGGGCGGTGACAGCATCGAATCCGTTAGCGACCGAGTTTCGCGGGCGTTTAAGGCAATGACCGGGGTGTCTGAAGACGGTGATGTTGCCGTGGTGGCCCATCAGGGCATTCTGATGGCGCTGAAAGCGCTTTTGCAGGGAAATTACTCCGTGGAAGCCGCTAAGTCTTACAAGCAAAAAAATAACGAAATAGACTTATGGGATATAGATGAGCGACGGCCGGTGCGACGGCTTTCGCTGTTTGGCTCGTTTGCCGGCAGGATTACGGGCGACGAAGACTAAGGCGGGCTACTTCTGCTCCAGTATGAAGCGCCGGATGTCTACGCCCAGGTCGCGCGAGTTGAGCTTCTTAACGTCGCTGAAAGAGACTTCCAGGTAGGGGATGGTCTTGTCGAAAATGCCGATGCCCACGACCTTTCCGTAGGCTTCTACGGTCTCGCCCTGGTTCGCCCAGTCCCGTACCTTGTCGAATTTAACGACATCGCCCACCTTGTAAGAATCCCTGGAGGCTGTTGGGTCGTAAACCGGGTACTGCGAATCGCCCTTGACCATGGTCTTGGCCGATTTCTTGCGTCGTGTACGTTTAGCGGCAGTTTTCGCTTTGGCTGTCGACCTGGGTTTGGTGGCCTTGACCTTCGTTACGCCCTTCGTTTTCCGGGTGGGCTTTTCCCTGGGTCGTTTGGACTTCTTTTCCGCCATAAAACCTCCAGACTTATGTATGTTAAGTCCGGCTGGCTGACATGTCAAGGTTTTGCCGGACTAACTTGGGGCCGGAATCTACACCCGGACACGTCTTCTGCCCACATTTGGACGGAAATTTGGCATGATGGAGTAATCGGCGCACCGTTTGCCGGATACACGAGCTAAAACGCTATGCTATAATCGGTGGTTGACGCGTCCGGAGGGCGTGCGGTGTATGTCGGCTCTTGAAAAAAAACTGGCGGGTTTGAGCAGCAATGTAGACATTATTAAGCATATTGTCTACTACCTCGGTCCGGTTACGATGCAGGACATCGCTAGCAAGATGGCGGAAGTAATGCTTTCTTTCCAGCCGGACAGGAAGAGCATTGAGCAGTTCATCAAACCTATACTAAATAACTGCGATTACTACACAAAGGACGGGCAAAAATGGGATGTTGTCGTAGAAAAGGTCCCGGAACACGCCGTTCTGCCTGAGGTTATGCGCAACGAGCAACGACTGCTTTCCGAGCGTGAACTACACAGTCGGCTGGCCGCCGCGCTGGGCACGAAGGTCAAAGCAGTGTGTATTAGCCTGGATCGCGACCCTAATGTAGTAAAGGTGGACGGCAAGTGGGGTCTGAAGCAATGGGAGCTGGTCAATGACACCGCCTATGAGCTGATGAAGAAACAGGACAAGCCTTTGACCCCTAAAGAAATACTTGCACTGGTGGCTGAGCATACCGGAAAAGACATCAACAATATAGTTTTCGACCCCCGCGGGGACCGAAGGTTTGTGCAGGAAAGGAAAGCCTGGTGGCTGCGTGAACTGGCGGATAAGGCTAAGTCAGACAAGAGCGCCGCCGCCTCTGTGAAAGTCCGTCAGGAACCGGTGGAGCTGGAGCTTGAAGGCTCGTTCAGGCAAGCGCAGACGAGCGCACGAGGAAGCACCCGCGCAAACCGCGGCAAAGGCAAAGTCAAACTGCGCAAGATGATGCAACAGGAAGCCAGACGGGCGCTGAAGGACCGCGAGGCCCTGGTGACGCCGGTTGAAGTCGATCTCGCAGACGAACTCTCGCAGGAACAGGAATTCGATTCCGACCTTGACGCCACTTCGTACAACCAGGTCGAGCCTTCAATGAAGGAAAGAAGCCTTAGCGCGAAGGAAAGGGAAAGCATTACTGCTTTCGTAAGACAGCTTGTCGAAATGGGAGACATAAGCGTTGCTGCGGGCGTTAGCCAGGTTTTGCGGGAACCGCTATCCCTGCACAAAATCGTGAGCCTGCTGAAGCTGAAGTATCTGCCTTACATAACAGATCGCGTTATCGTTCCCGACGACTATTACCGTTTCGCCGGCGAGCTGGTGGCCCCGCATCCCGGCGTTTCTGTGCTGAATCCCGCGGCGCAGGCCGGGGCGTTCGCCACACAGATGCTGAACGTGGTATTCGAGCGTCTTGAAGGCGCGGCCTGGGCGCCCTACGGCACCCACATTGAAGTAGTTCAGCGCGACGGGGTCCGCTACAAGATACACGTCCAGGGAACACCACTGCACAAGAAATCCCAGGAAGATTTCCTGATAAGCCAGAACGACCTGGTGGATTATTTCATCCTGAATAATCTCGCTGTTATAGAGAGCGATAAACTGCTTGCCCGGGCCGCCCAGTACAATATGCGGCTTTCGGGCTTTCCCAATGTATACGTGACGGCGAAGGACTTCCTTTCGCAGCTGCCAGAGGTCTTCTCTGAGCGCGCCAACGAAAACAACGAGGTCTCGGTACGCTTTGACCTTGTTTTCAGCAACCTTACGTTTATTAAGGAGCATAACCTCGCGGCGAACTACATTGACCAAGTACTCCGGCTGCTTGACCGCGAGGGCGTCGCCTGCGTATTTGTGCTGCGCGACCTGCTGCAGCTTCTCAAAGGCCACGATTTCATGGACGACATTATCGGTGGCTATGATTTCCGCTACGTTTTCCACTGCCCGCAGATCGATACCCGGAATCCGTTATCCATGCTGGTGATAAAGCACAAGGGCCCCGCGGGTGACGCCGAGGAGACTTCGCTCGTTACGGCGACCGTTAAGGACGTAAAAGACCTGAGCAACATACTGGTAGACCTGGCCCGGGGAGTTCGCCAGAGCGCGTTTTACGAGATTCTGAAGCAGGAAAGCGCGCTGCGAGTACTGACGGCGTAATGACCCCTAACACATCCGAGCATACCGCCCCTTTGGCTGATACGCACTGCCACCTGTACTGGCCTGGCCTGGCCGAACAGGCCGACGAAGTCGTGGCACGCGCGCTGGAAGCGGAGGTGGGCATTATCGTAGTTCCCGGAATCAACCGCGAGACCTCGCTGGCGGCGCAAGCCCTGGCTCAACGATTCCCCGAAGTGTACTTTGCAGCCGGCCTGCATCCTACCGAGATAAAAAGCGCCGAGGATTTTGGTGCTGAAGAGTTCTTCAAGCCTTTCGCGGGCGATTCCAGGATGGTTGCCGTGGGCGAGATAGGCCTGGATGCGTACCATGACCGGTCAGCGGTCGAACGGCAGCTTCCAATTCTGCGTGCACAACTGGAGTACGCTGACGACCGTGGCTTGCCGGTGATTCTTCATCACCGGGACGCGGGGCGCCCCCTGTTGGCCGAGCTTGAGCGCTTTTCTCAGCTTCGCGGCGTGTTTCACTGCTATGACGGGAGCAAGAAGCTGCTAAATTACGCTCGGGACCATGACTTTTACATCTCGCTGGCGGGGAATGTGACATACGAAACCGCACACAATCTGCATTCGCAGTTGGAGCGGATACCGGAGTCCAAGCTGGTTGTCGAGACAGATGCGCCGTGGACGCCTCCCGCACCGATACGCGGAAAACGTGGCAGTGAGCCCGCAGATATTGTTTACACATTGGATTTCATTGCGGGCAGACTTGCAAAATCGGCGAATATGCTTAGAATCACTGTGACCCGCAACTCACGCGGGCTGTTCCAAATACCTGGAGAAAGTAATGGCGCTTAGCCAAAAAGACATCGAAAAGTACCGGCAGTTGCTGGAGGACAAGCGCGCGCAAATCGAAAAGCAGGTGGTCGGGCTCCGGAAGAAAATCAAGAAGTCGCTGGACGAAGACCGAGTTTTCGAGCGGAATTCCGGTGACCCCGACAGCGACTTCATCACCGAAAGTTCGGAAATCGAAAAGGACGAGATGCTGGTCCACCAGCTGGAATCCGCCATTGAGCAGATTGACGATGCCATTGAGGCTATTAACGAGGGCTACTACGGCATCTGCCAGAAGTGCGGCAACTCGATAGATAAGGGTCGGCTCAATACTATCCCCTGGGCCAAGTATTGCTATACGTGCCAGGTTGAGCTGGAAGACGTGGAGAAAGGTGTAGCCTGAATCCCCGTCTTACTGGTATGGCAGCGAGGAATCGCCGAATCTTCATTACGCTGGCTATTCTCGTGGCTGCCGCCGACCAGGCGACCAAACTGCTGGCGACGTACTATCTGTCCGCACAGGGCGGGGGCGCGCTCCTCAGCTTTGCGGGCCGTTACTTCACGCATTTCTGGGAATTTCCGTACTCGGCGGGCCAGCCGTACGTGTTATGGTCTCCCTGGATAAAGCTCAACTTTGCCACAAACACCGGCATGGCCTGGGGTATGCTGCACGGACATTCGCTCCTGCTCTCGTTTGTTTCGCTGGTGTTGGTCGGGGTCATCTGTCTTATCTGGAGAAAGTACGGCGCGCGCAATATATTCCTGACTGTTTCGCTTGGACTCATACTCGGCGGCGCGCTGGGGAACATGGTCGACCGTTTCCGCCTGCGGGAAGTCGTGGACTTTGTGGATGTGCTTATCCCGGTCTTCAACTACGACTTCCCCGTATTCAATTTCGCGGACGCCTGCGCTTCGGTAGGGACAATTCTCGTTGCAGTATTCCTGATCGTATCCGACGTCCGCCAGCTGCGCCGCAAGAGCGCAAAGTGTTACGATTTCACCAACTACCTGCCATAACCTGCGCCGCCCGGAAGCTGCTTCAGAGCGCCTGGTGCTTCGCCGCGATTTTATCCGCCAGTTTATCCAGTGCCGCAAAATCGGCTTCGCGGGGGAATCCCTTCACCATTACCGGTTCCAGCACTTCCACGTCCAGGCTGGAGATGAGCGAAGCCAGCGTTTCAACCGTCTGTCCGCCCCAGCCGTAGGAGCCGATTATGGAGGCGAACTTCGCCTTTGGTTTCAGCACTCCGGCTACGTAGGCGGCATACGCTACGAGCGGGTGGGGCTTGCCCAAAACAGTGGGCGCCCCAAGGACGATGGTGGCCGCGTCAACCAGCGCCATCGCCAGCTTTCCCAGGTCAGTGCGCGCTAGGTCGAACCGTTTTACGGTCACGCCGCGTTCCATCAGGGCGCGCGTAAGACACTCAACCATCTCCTTTGTGCTGCCGTGCATCGAGGTGTAGGGTAGCACTACCTCGTTGGCGACTTCGTCGGATACCCAGTCCCGGTAGGCGCTGATGATGAAATCCTGGTTGTCATACGCCGGACCGTGGCTGGGCGCGATGATGTCTATTGCGAAGTCCTCCAGAGCTGCCAGGTTCTTGCGGATGAACTTGCGGAAGGGCATCATAATTTCGGCGTAGTAGCGCTTGGCGGCTTCGTAAACTGTCGCTTCGTCGGCCACGAACGTGTCGCTGGTCGCCAGGTGCGAGCCGAAGAAATCGCAGCTAAATAGCAGTTTGTCCTCCTGCAAATATGCGCTCATCGTCTCTGGCCAGTGCACCCACGGGGTGTAGATGAACTCCAGTGTTTTGCCGCCGAGGGAGAGCGTTTCCCGGTCAGCCACTTCGATGAAGCGCTCTTCGGGGATGTGCAGCAGGTCGATGAGCATTCCCTTGCATCTGTGGTTGGTTACCACTTTGGCAGCGGGGTGCAGCTCAAGCACTCGGGGAATGCTGCCGGAGTGATCCTGTTCTGCGTGAAGGCAAATCACGTAATCAACTGCGGGTGAACCGGCTGCCTGCAGGTTCTGTTCCAGCACGTGCTGCAAAGGCGGGTCGACCGTGTCGATGAGCGCCGTTTTCTCGCCGCCAATGACCAGGTACGAGTTGTAGCTGGTGCCGTCCGGCAGCGGAATAAGTTTGTCAAACAGGCGGCGGTCCCAATCAATGGCACCTACGCTGAATATTCCAGGTTTGATTTCTCTTGGTTTCATAATCCTCGGTTACAATAAATCGCTGGTTACCCTCGCATGTGTATATTGCGGTTGTAGAAATAATGCCGCGAGTGCTTGCGGTATGATCAGTTCTCCTGCATGAAGTGCTTTTCGTATTCGGATTCGACGAAGGCTTTGTGCGTAAGCTCCCATTCTGCCAGAGTGGTAAAAAGCTGCCGGGCCGTATCGTCGGTCACCACTCCGCTCATATGCCGGTAGTATTCGGCGGCCTCCTTCTCCCGGTTGGCGGCGTACACCAGGGCCTCCTGATAGGTCATATCGTCGGAAAGCTTGGACGGCTGGAGGTATTCGACTATCTGCATGTCGAGCGGCCTGGAGAACTCGATGCTCTCATTTGCGCCCTTTTCGCGCAGCTCCTCCAGCATGGCCTTGTGCTTTTCTTCCTCCTTGGACATATCGACGAAGGAAGACTTGGCCTGTACGTCCAGAGCCATGTTGGCCATTCTGGAGTAAAGCATTGCCGCTTGCTCCTCCTTGTTGAAGGCGAATTTCAGCGCCTGCTCAAATCCTACCTGTTGGGTTACCACAATAAAATCCTCCTGTTGTTCAGATAGCTAATGGCACAGGATAAATCAGGACATCCTCCGGGCCCGACCTTAGCCTCCTGCCATTATAGGGTAGCATCGCCAATGTGTTGCGTCAGTATCCAGTATCGGTGATCTCACCATTGCCCCGAGGGTGCGATAGGCCCAGATAGTATATCCTATTACAATAGCCATCCCTATCGGCGCCAGAATCAGCATAGTTGGCGTTAATCTGGTCGTTGAACGCCTGCTCGATCTTTTCGTTCATCGCGTTACTCTCCCTTCCACAGACCGTGCAGGTTGCAGTACTCGCGCGCGGTGACGCTTGTGGCACTGATGCAGAATGTGGCCTCCGGCGCGTCCCCAGACTTGAGGAATTCGCGGTAAGCCTTTCCGTCGGCAATTAGCTCGATCCACTCGATGTGGTGCTCTTCAGCCATAGGGTGGGGGACGCTGCCGACCTTCACCTTGTAGCCGGCGTCCGTTTTCTCAATCACCGGCACGTGCTTTTCCCGCGCCGCGTCGATGAGCCCCTCCGTCATCAGCTTCATCGGCTGTCCGCAGCAGACTAGCTGTCCAGCGCCGCCGTGAAGGACTTCCACAGTGTTCCCGCAAACTTCGCACTTGTAGATTTCCATTTTCTTCGCCATAAATTCTTCCTCCTTTGTGTTGTTATGCAGCGGGCGATTCACGCCGCCGCATAACCATGAAAAAGCCTGTGGCGAGTGATTCCTACCAGTTTTCTCCCAGAAGCTCGAAATGAGCCTGGGGGTGGGCGCAGGCCGGACACTCGTCGGGCGCTTCGGTGCCTTCGTGGAGGTATCCGCAGTTGCGGCAGCGCCACACAACGGGGGTTTTGCGCTTGAACACGCGCCCGGCTTCAATGTTCGCCGCCAGGTCGAGGTAGCGCTTCTCGTGCTGCTTCTCGGCGACTGCAATGGCTTCGAACACGTCGGCGATCTCATTGAATCCTTCTTCGCGGGCGATCCGCGCGAACTCGGGATACATCTGAGTGTGCTCGTAGTGCTCGCCCGCCGCAGCAGCCTTGAGGTTTTCCAGCGTGGAGCCGATAACGCCTGCGGGGAAGGAGCCGGTAATCTCCACCTCGCCGCCTTCCAGGAACTTGAAAAGCCGCTTGGCGTGCTCTTTTTCCTGGCTGGCCGTCTCCTCAAAGACGGCCTGTATCTGCACGTAGCCGTCCTTCTTCGCCTGACTGGCGAAGTAGGTGTACCGGTTTCGCGCCTGCGATTCGCCGCTGAATGCCGTCAGCAAGTTTTTCTCGGTCTTT
>JAOZQG010000061.1 GCA_029932365.1 bacterium
TGGAACAACGAATCGGAGCTGATGATGCGATTCTACCTGGCGGGAAGATGGGGCGATGCGCTGAAGAACGCCTGGCGCGGAGCCAAGATGTTTTTCAGCGGACGTTTGCCGATGCCCATCAGCGGCCGTAAAGTCGCGGGGCTCGATGAAATGCGTAAAATCCGCGAAGCCCTGATGCGCCTCGAGGAAAAGAAGGTGGCCGAGGAGGTTAAGCACTAATGGAGATGCTTTACTACCCAGGATGTTCTGTCGAATACACCGCGAAGATGTACGATACATCGGCAAAAGCGGTATGCAAGAAGCTTGGCCTTGAGCTGAAGGAGCTTCCAGACTGGAACTGCTGTGGGGCGACCACGTACATGTCGGTTCACGAACTGGTTTCGCACGGTAACAGCGCGAGGAATCTGGCGCTGGCGCGGCGCGAGGGTGCAGACCAGATGGTCACGGTTTGCCCAGCATGCTACATTGTTCTTTACAAGACCAACGACTACTTCCAGACGAATCCGGAATTCGCGGATATGATCCGCCAGGGCCTTCAGGCCGCTGGGCTGGACTACGATGGTGGACTAAAGATTCGCCATCTGACGGATGTTATTGTCAATACTATCGGGCTGGACGAGGTTGAAAAGCGAGTTAACAAGCCACTGGAAGGCCTGAAAGTCGCGAGCTACCACGGTTGCATGCTGACCCGCCCGTTTGGGGGATTCGACTCCAAGGAGAGACCGGTTGTCCTGGACCGCATTATTCGGGCTCTAGGAGCGGAAGTAGTGGACTTTCCATTGACATCCAAGTGCTGTGGCGGGATGGTTACCAATACGGAATCCAGCAAGACCATTCCGGTGGTGGCCGGTTTGCTCCGGTCGGCTAAAGCCGTAGGAGCCGATTGTATAACCGTTGCATGCCCGCTGTGCCATATGAACCTGGATTTTTATCAACCTGAGGTTAATGAGTACCTCGGCGGAGATTACACGATTCCCATAGTCTACTTCACGCAGCTTATGGGGCTGGCGATGGGGCTTTCACAGCGCGAACTGGAAATCGGACTTGAGCTTGTGCCTTCTGATAAGTTACTTGGGAAATACGCCTGATCTGGGAGAGATAAATGGAAGAAGTATCTGGTAACGGAAAAAAGCACATCCCAACTTTCGGTGAGGAAGAGTATCTCCGGCAATACCTGAAGAAGGTGCGGATAGGTGTTTACATCTGTCACTGCGGAGCTAACATAGCAAGTGTTGTTGATATTCCCGCCCTGATGGAATACGCGAAGTCTCTGCCTGGAGTTGTAACTGCAGAAGACAATAAGTTCTTTTGCTCCAGCCCGGGCCAGAATCAGATAACAGAAAGCGTCAAAGACAACGAGGTGAACCGGATAGTCGTAGTGGCCTGCTCGCCCAGGCTCCACGAACCCACCTACCGTGCTGCCAGCAAAGCCAGCGGGTTGAACGAGTACCTTATGCAGATGGCGAATATCCGCGAGCACGTTTCGTGGGTTACCGTTGACAAGAAAGCGGCCCTAGAGAAGGCGAAGAAACTGCTCAAGGCCGCGGTAACCAGGGTGGCATTCCAGAGACCACTGGAGCCCAAAAAGGTGCCGGTCAATCCCAACGCGATGGTTATCGGAGGCGGCATTGCCGGTATCGAAGCGGCGCTTCGCCTGGCGGACGGCGGGCACAAGGTCTATATGGTAGAGAAGAAGTCGTCCATTGGCGGACACATGGCGGACTTCGATAAAACTTTCCCGACGCTGGACTGCGCATCCTGCATCCTTACACCCAAGATATTTTCTGTGGGCAGGCATCCCAATATTAAGCTGCTTTCTTACTCGGAGGTCACCGAAGTCGGCGGCTACGTGGGCAATTTCAACGTAAAGGTACGCAAGAAGGCGCGCTACGTAGATGTGGATAAATGCACCAAATGCAAGCTCTGCTGGACCGTCTGTCCCGCGTCATTCTATCCATCGGAACGAAGGATAATGCTCGGAGACAAGCTCGTTCAAGAGCGGAAACTCACGAAGGCCGTATAGGAGACTAATAATCGCAACCGAGGCTATTGAACTGGCGGGCAATAACGAAGCGGCGGCTTCTGTCGAACAGCGGGTCGAAGACCTGCTCAAAGACTGGGTAGTCGGCTCGGAGGACCTTGTAACGGCCATGCTCGCGGTTCAGGAAAAGTTCAACTGGCTTCCGCCGCAAGCCCTGGACTACATCTCCCGCCGCCTGAACGTCCGCAAACCGCGCATATATCATATCGCGACGTTTTATAAGGTATTCAGCCTGGAGCCGCGGGGCAAGCATATTCTTCAGCTCTGTATGGGCACAGCGTGCCACGTTCGCGGCGCGAAGCTGATTGCGGACGAGTTGTCGCGGCGGCACGGAATCCATTTCGGTGAGACGACTGACGACGGGCTGTTTACTCTTGAGAGAGTCAACTGCCTGGGAGCGTGCGCCATCGGGCCGATTCTTGTCGTTGACGGCGACTACAAAGGCAATATGACGACAAACCGCGCCAATGCGGTTATCAAGCGGCTTAAGCGGGAAGCGACCGAAGAGGATGCTGCGAATGCCTAAGCTGGGAACAATCGAGCAGGTAAAGCGCTTCCAGGAGAAGTGCAAAACCGCGCTCGATAAGTTCCCGCTGGTAGTGTCGCTTTGCCACGGCACCGCGTGCTGTGCCATTGGCGCGAAAGAACTCGCCGCAGCGTTTGAAGAAGCGCTAAACGGCGAGAAATCTGTTAAGTTCATCAAAAGCGGCTGCCACGGGTTCTGCGAGGTCGGACCGCTGGTTGTCGTGCGACCGCTGGACGTCGTTTATCAGCGGGTGAAGCCGTCTGACGTGCCGGAAATCGTTGAGCGGTCACTGAAAAAGGGCGAAGTGATTGACCGGCTGCTTTACCGTCCCAGAGGCAACGGCAAGGTATACGCGAAAGAAGAAGAAATACCGTTTTACGCGAAACAGAGCAAAGTTGTGCTCGCTCTCAACAGCCGCATAGACCCGTACAGCATCGACGACTACATGGCCTATGGCGGATACGGCGCGCTGGCGAAAGCGCTGCTTGAAATGACCCCCGACGAGGTGCTCCAAGAGATAGTGGATGCCAGGCTGCGCGGTCGCGGCGGCGGCGGATTCGATGCCGGCCGCAAGTGGAAGGGCTGCCGGAGCGCGCCCGGAGAGCGGCGGCACATCATCTGCAACGCCGACGAAGGCGACCCTGGCGCCTTTATGGACGAGTCCATACTTGAGGGCAATCCGCACAGCGTCATTGAAGGAATGGTCATTGGCGCGTGGGCGATCGGCGGAACTGACGGCTTCATCTATGTACGTAACGAGTACCCGAGGGCGCTGAGAGCCTTCAGCAATGCGCTGAAGCAGGCTCGTGAATACGGTTTTCTGGGCGAGAACATTCTAAGCTCGGGGATGGACTTTGATATCAAGGTCTCGCGCGGTGGCGGAGCGTTTGTTTGCGGCGAATCCTCCGCTTTATTCCGCAGCCTGGAGGGCGACGTTGGCGAACCCCGGGCGAAGTACATTCATTCCGTCGAGCGGGGATATCACGACGAGCCGACTAATTTAAACAACGTGGAAACCTGGGCGAACGTGCCGCACATAATCAACCGCGGCGCGAAGTGGTTCCGCAGCCTCGGGACTGAGGATAGCCCCGGAACGAAAGTCTTCTCGCTCGTGGGGAAGGTGGAGAACACCGGCCTCATTGAGGTCCCGATGGGAATTACGCTGAAAGAGGTCATCTTTGAGATTGGCGGCGGCATCAAGGAAGGTCGGGACTTCAAAGCGGTGCAGACAGGAGGACCTTCTGGAGGAATGCTCTCGCAGTCCCAGCTGGATCTGCCGGTGGACTTCGACGTGCTGACCGAGGCCGGCTCAATGATGGGTTCGGGCGGGATGATTGTCATGGACGAGGGCACCTGCGTGGTGGACGTGGCCAAATACTTCACCGACTTTCTGATTGAGGAAAGCTGCGGGAAGTGCCTGCCGTGCAGGGAAGGCCTGATGCACATGTCGCGAATCCTGCACCGGATAACCGAGGGGCAGGGCGAGCCAAAGGACATGGAAAGCCTGAAGAGGCTCGGTGACGCGGTCGCGGTGGCTTCGCTTTGCGGTCTGGGCACATCGGCCCCCAATCCCGTTTTGTCGAGTATCAAGTACTTCGAGGATGAGTATCTGGCTCATATCAACGAGCGCAGATGCCCGGGGCGCGTATGCCGGGCGCTCATCTCATATCACATTGATCCTGATACCTGTACCGGCTGCGGCACCTGCGAAAAGGTGTGCCCGGTAGAAGCCATCCAGCCCGTGGCAGGCGAAGAACGCGAGGAAGGCCTGCTGCGGATTATAGACCTGGCTGTATGCGACAAGTGTGACGCGTGCAGAGAGGTCTGTCCGGAAGAAGCCATCCTGGTTGAATCACCGGCAATTGCGCTAGAGCATTATCGCGAGAACGTAACGGAGAAGCGGTAAATGGAAGAAACTAACGAAAAACTCGTGAAACTTACCATTGACGGCATTGAAACCGAAGCGCGAAAAGGCGAGACGATTCTGCAGGTTGCCGAGCGTCTCCATATCGATATCCCGACGTTGTGTCACTACAGGTTCGTCAAGCCCTACGGCGCCTGCCGGATCTGCTCGGTCGAAGTGACCATACGGGGCAAGTCGCGCTTCGTTCCTGCGTGCAGCTATCAGGTGAGGGATGGGATAGAAGTCCAGACGCGCTCCGAAGAAGTCATCCAGCACCGCAAGATGCTTCTAGAATTGATGATGGCACGGCACTCGCAGGTCGAGGTTGTACGCAAACTGGCGCATGAGTACGGCGTGGATACAACCCGCTTTGAAGAGATGCCTTCCGAAGGGTGCATTCTCTGCGGGCTGTGTGTGCGCGTGTGTTCGGAGGTCGTGGGCGCTAACGCGCTTACCTTTGTGAAGCGCGGAACAGACCGCTATGTCTCAACACCCTTTGAGGGCAAAGCGGACACTTGCATCGCGTGCGGGGCCTGCGCTTATGTGTGCCCGACCAATTACATAAAGGTGGAGGATATACGCGACAGAAAATACGTGTTCTCTGAGCTTTCTCTGGGGCCGACCACGCCGATACATATACCTTTCGCGGCGGCTATCCCCGGCATACCTGTCATCGACAGCCATGCGTGCATCCACATGCAAACCGGTGAATGCGGGATTTGCTCAAAGGTGTGTGAACCCGACGCGATTAATTATGAAATGCAAGACACGTTCGAAGAAGTAGATGTTGGCTCCATTATTCTCGCTACGGGATACAAAACCTTCGATCCTGCAAGGGCTGAGCAGTACGGCTACGGGAGATTCGATAATGTTATTACTTCTTTGGAGTTTGAGCACCTTTCTCATGCCTCAGGCCCAACAGGAGGGGCGTTCGTGAAGGCCGATGGTTCGGAACCTAAATCCGTTGCCATCCTTCACTGTATCGGCTCCCGTGATAAGAACTATAACGAATACTGCTCGCGCGTCTGCTGTATGTATAGCCTGAAGATAGCGCACCTGATAAGAGAGAAGGTCCCCGACGCCGACATCTACGAGCTGTATATCGATATGCGCTGTCCTGGCAGCGGTTATGAGGAGTTCTACAACCGACTGTTGGAGGAGGGGGTGCACTTCATCCGCGGCAAGGGCGTGGAAGTTAGCCAAATGCCCACGCTGGCGACTACAACGCCGGCAGCGTCAAATTCGAAACTGTATGTGAAATGCGAAGACACATTGCTCGGAATGCCGCGCGAACTACCGGTGGATATGGTAATCCTATCCGTGGGCCTCGAACCGGCGGAGGACGCTGAGGAAGTAGCCCGCATATTCAAGATCAACGCCAAGGGCGACGGTTTCTTTATGGAGAGGCATCCCAAGCTCGCGCCCGTCGATACGCTTTCGGATGGGATATTCATTGCTGGGTGCGCCCAGGGCCCCAAGGACATTCCCGACAGCGTGGCTCAAGGCGCGGCGGCCGCCGCGGCTGCTGTGAGTCTGATCGACGCGGGCGAAGTGGCGCTCGAACCAATCACATCAGTGGTTGATGAGGACGTATGTACGGGCTGCAAGACCTGTCTTGTAGTGTGCCCCTACGGGGCTATAACCCGTGACGAAGAAAAGGGAGTCGCCGTGATAAACGATGCGCTGTGCAAAGCCTGTGGCTGCTGCGTCGCCGCCTGCCCCAGTGGGGCCATTTCCCAGAGAGGCTTCGACGATACTCAGATTGAAGCGGAACTCGCTGCTCTTTTGATGTCGTGAAGGAGTGGAATTCATGGCTGATACGACAACTACCGAAAAAAGCGCCGAACATACGGCAGAAAAGGTTGTACCCTTTGAGCCGAAGATAATCGGTTTCTTATGCTGGTGGTGTACCTACGCCGCCTCCGATATGGCCGGGACAAGCCGCCTGAAATACCCGCCCAATGTCAGCATTATTCGGGTGATGTGTTCCAGCAGGGTTGACCCGTCCTTCATTATGCGGGCTTTCGCGGAAGGCGCCGACGGCGTGCTAATAGGCGGGTGTCACCTCGGCGAGTGCCATTACGTGAGCGGAAATTATAAAACCGCAGCGAGGATCGCCCTCCTCAAGAAGACGTTTTCGCAACTTGGTGTGGAAGATGACCGGTTGCGGCTTGAGTGGATCTCCGCTGGAGAGATACGCAAATTCGCAGAAGTCATTACCGATATGACGGAGAAGGTGCGTAAGCTGGGACCGTTAAACTGGCGCGAAAATTTCGAACCTAAGTGATTTTACCTTGAACAAAAGCGCTTCCGTTGTTTATAAACGACGGAATACGGGAGCGCCGGATATGGAAACCATGTGGAGTATTCCTTATGGAGCAACCTAAAGAAAAGCTGAAACTTGGTGTTTACTGGGCGGCTTCCTGTGGGGGCTGCGATATCAGTATGCTGGAAATCGGCGAGAAGATACTGACCGTCGATTCGCTTGCCGATATAGTCCTGTGGCCGTGCATCGCCGACTTCAAGTACAAGGATGTAAGGGCCTACCCGGACAAGTACATTGATGTGATGTTTTTCAACGGCGCGATACGAAACTCTGAAGCCGAAGAAATCGCTCATCTTCTGCGCGCGAAGTCCAAGATACTTATCGCTTACGGCTCCTGTTCTTACGAAGGCGGCATACCCGCTCTCGCGAACTTCTACAGCAAACAGGAAATATTTGACCGCGCCTACCATGAGAGTCAGAGCACGGTGAATGCCGATAGAATCGAGCCGAAGACGAAACACACGGAAAACGGCTACGAGCTTTACCTGCCGGAGTTCTGGGAGACGGTCAGGATGCTGTCGGATATTGTCGATGTGGATTACTTCATTCCGGGCTGTCCCCCCGCTGAAAAGACGACGTGGTCCGCCATAGAAGCGCTTGTTTCGGGCAATCTTCCTCCCACCGGCAGCATTATCGGTGCCGGCAACAAGTCCGTGTGTGACGAATGCCCCCGAGAAAGGAAAGAGACAAAAATTAAGCGCTTCAAGCGCCCGCATGAATATGTCGCGCCAGATCCCGATCAGTGCTTGCTGGAGCAGGGAATTATCTGCTTGGGGCCGGCGACCCGCAGTGGCTGCGAGGCTCGCTGCATAGATTCGGGAATGCCCTGCCGAGGCTGCTACGGGCCGTGCGCGGATGTCTATGACCAGGGAGCCAAGATGATATCCGCCATTGGCTCGGTTCTTGAGAGCGAAGACGGGGAAGAGATCCAGCGAGTCATCGACGAAATCATGGATCCAGCAGGACTTTTCTATCGCTTCAGCATGTCACATTCGTATCTATTAAGGCGGCGTCTTGTTGGGGCTAAGGAGGAGATGAAATGACCAAGAGAATAACCATCGACCCGATCACACGCCTTGAAGGGCACGGCAAGATAGAGATTTTCCTCAATGACGATGGAAGCGTCGATAACGTCTTCTTCCAGGTGCCGGAGCTGCGCGGCTTCGAGAAGTTCGCCGAAGGCCGACCGGTGGAGGAAATGCCGCGCATAACTAGCAGGATATGCGGCGTGTGTCCCGAGGCTCACCTGGCGGCATCGGCCAAAGCAGGTGATGCGGTCTACAATGTGACGCTTCCGCCAACTGCCAAGAAATTGCGTGAACTGCAATACAGCGCCTTCGTGCTGGGTGACCATACGACGCATTTCTACGCTCTGGGCGGACCTGATTTTGTGATGGGGCCGGACGCCGATCCCGCGGTGCGTAATATTCTCGGCGTGATTCATAAGGTTGGCGTCGAAATCGGAAAGGATGTCATCCGCGCGCGTATCGAATGTCACGAAGTCGCAAAGATACTGGGGGGCAAGCCGGTAATCCCGGTCAATATGCTCCCTGGCGGAATGAGCAAGGGCCTTACGAACAAAGAAGACCACGACCGCATCCTGGAGATTGCCAAGCACAAGCTTGAATTCGCTAAATTCACGCTGAAGATTGTGGACGATATCGTGCTGGCCAACAAGGAGTACCTGGACCTTATCCTTTCCGACCCCTACGCGCTGAACTGCCACAACATGGGAATAGTGGACGAGAACAACCACGTCAACTTCTACGACGGCAAAGTAAGAGTCACCGATACCGAGGGAAAGGAGATCGTTAAATACGAACCCAAGGATTACCTCGATGTGGTAGAAGAGCGCGTCCTGCCGTGGTCCTACCTCAAGTTCCCGTACATCAAGTCTATCGGCTGGAAGGGAATTGTGGACGGACAGGATTCAGGAGTCTACCGTGCGACGCCGCTTTCGCGCCTGAACGCCGCGGACGGCATGGCTACTCCGTTGGCGCAGGAGCAGTACGAGCGTTTCTACGACACGCTGGGCGGCAAGCCGGTGAATGCTACGCTGGCCACGCACTGGGCGCGCGTTATTGAGATTCTCTATGCGGCCGAGCGATTCCTGGAGCTGGCGCAGGACCCCGATATTACAGGCCCGGACTACCGCGTAATTCCCAGCGAGAGGCCAACTGAAGGTGTGGGCATCGTTGAGGCCCCCCGCGGAACGCTCACGCATCACTACATTACGGACGAAAAGGGCATCGTCAAGAAAGCCAACCTTATCGTCGGTACCACGAATAACAACGCGGCGATTTGTATGTCGGTCAAGAAGGCTGCGCAGGGGGTGATTAAGCCGGGCGCCGAGCTGACCGAAGGCGTGCTTAATATGGTGGAGATGGCGTTCAGGGCGTACGACCCGTGCTTTGCCTGCGCGACGCACTCGCTGCCGGGCCAGATGCCGCTGGAAGTGCGCCTGTACGACAAAGAGCACAACCTGCTGGACAGCATACGCCGGGAGTAACGAAACGCGCCGCCGGCTTTCCCTCGGAAGATGCATGAAAGGGAGGAGCAAGCTCCTCCCTTTTCCGTAACGAAATGTATTGAGAGCGCTATCTGGCGTGAAACCGAAGTAGCAAAATGGTAAGGACTTTGATACTCGGGGTGGGCAATCCGGTGCTGTCCGACGACCGGGTAGGGCTGGTCATCGCCGAAAAGCTGCAGCAAGAGCCGCTCCAGGCTCAGACCGGAGTTGAGATCGTGGTGGATATCGCGACACAGGCCGGTTTAGAGTTTGCCGAAAAGCTTGTAGGCTTTGACGGTGCCATCGTAGTGGACTCCATCAAGACGGGGGAGTACGCCGTGGGAACCGTCCGCGAAATCGGCATGGACGATTTGGAATCGACGACCAGTCTGGTTACAAGCCATGGTATCAGCTTCAAATCGGCGGTGGAGTTCGGCCGCACCATCGGACTGGATATGCCTGACGACGATAATATTCGCATCTTCACGGTCGAGATTGCGGACAACCTGACGGTTTCGGAGGAGATGCATCCAGACGTCGCCGCGGCGGTGGATGTGGTTATTGAGAAGATGCGGTCTATCGTGGAGGAAAGCGGGCTGCCTTAGCGCATAGACATATCACTGCACGTGCTGCACTCGGTACAGCGAAGGGAAATGCCCTTGAGCTGAATGCGGCGCGCGGAGCCAGCCATCAGGACCGGTAAGACGCAGCCCTACAGCTTCATTATCTGCTATCATCTTGCGCATGCAGAAGCGGCGGGAGGAGGCATTCCGGGCCATCGGCGCCTGGCACTTCGCATTCCCGCTGGTCTTTTCCCTGCTGGGATTGCTTTCGCTATATTCGACCACTTACACCGGTGGCTGGATGCCCTCGCGCATCGTGTGGATGCAAGCGCTGTGGGTTATCGCTGGCATCATCGGTTATTTCCTGATTTCGCGCGTGCGTTTCGGCGTGCGCCCGAACAACTTCTACCTGCTGTTTTTCCCCATTGAAGCACTGCTGCTGCTGACGCTTTTTGTGGGCTGGGCGGCGCACGGCTCGCGCCGATGGCTGAAAATCTGGGAGATAACGGTGCAGCCGTCGGAGTTCGCCAAGTTTTTCGCCGTGCTGCTGCTGGCGTATTTCCTCACCGAGTATTTTCGCAGCGAGGAGGCGCGGCGCTTCTTCGCGGCTGTGGGAGTGCTGCTGGCGCTGGCCGTGCCCATCGTGTTGCAGCCCGACCTGGGCACCGCGATGGTGTTTTTGTTTTTGCTGCTGACGGTACTGTGGGTCAAGCCATTTCCATGGCGGTATCTCGCGGGGATACTCGCGGCGCTGGTAATCGTCGCAGTGCCGGGATGGTTCGTGCTCAACGACTACCAGAAGGCGCGCATAATCACCTACCTGCATCCTACGCGCGACGTGCTGGAAAGCGGCTACCAGGTGCACCAGAGCAAGATTGCGGTGGGCTCCGGCGGCGTGTGGGGCAAGGGAGTGCTAAAGGGCACGCAAACGCAGGGGCAGTTCGTGCCGGAGCAGGCGGCGGACTTCATCTTCGCCACGGTGGGCGAGGAATGGGGGCTCATCGGGTCGCTTGCGGTGCTTTTCGCGTTTGGCGCGTTTTTCTGGAAGATGCTCAGGCTGGCGCAGCGCGTGCCGGGGGACTACCAGAGGCTTATCGTGTATGGCGTGCTGGCGGTGGTGTTTTTCCAGCTGTTCATCAACGTGGGGATGACGATAGGGCTGATGCCGGTTACGGGCCTGCCGCTGCCGTTTTTGAGCTACGGTGGAAGCTCGATGGTGACCATGTGGGCCCTTTGCGGCATACTCGCCAGCCTCGACCGCCACCTGCCCGCGGGCCGGGGGTAGGGGTAAAAAGATGAGTGGGAATGAAAGCTGGCTAACCTAAATATTGCCCAGGCTAATCGTCTTCGTCGATGAGCTCACGAATCGTGTTTACCTCGTCTCCGACTTGCTGTCCGTAGTAGATAGCCAGCGGGGTGATGTCGGCGATAGACACCTGGCTGTCCTGGTTATAGTCACTGTCGTTCACATATCGCCAGACGAGCTTCCCGTAGTTACCTTCCGACTCCCAGCAGAGGTCACGTGCCTTGACGTAATCGGTTGTTCCCAAATACTCGTACGGCTCGCGGTCATCTCCGGGATATCTGCTGACCTCTTTGCTGTTGCCGAATGTCTCAAGCAGCCATTCCCGCATTTCCGCCTTTAGCCCAGTCCAAAGCGCGCCGTC
>JAOZQG010000011.1 GCA_029932365.1 bacterium
CAAGGGAAATTGCCGCCCGCCCAGGCGGGCAAACCTGGTCAGCCGGCGCTACCCGATGGCTGCTCCCGCACGTCGCAAGCGCGACGCACAGCGCGACGGCCAACACTGTGAGCGTAATGCGAATTGCCCTTTTCCCGGACATCTTGCCCCCTCGTGACCTGGTCTCACCTGTATTATACCCGCGCCCCCCACCGGGGCGCGGCATGCGCCTAGTTTAGCACAGCGTGCCGCTTGCTTGGTCGCTCGGCTTCTTCCTCTTCTTCCCTGCGGTGGTATAGCTCTACCGTGCTGCGATCCTTGATGGTAATCCCATTGAGGTGGTCAATCTCGTGCTGCACCGTCCGGGCGGCGAGGCCCTCCAGCTCGACCCTGTAGCTCTTCAAATCCAGGTCCTGGAATTTCACCGTTACCGTCTCGTAGCGTGGAATCAGGCCCGCCAGCCCGGGAAACGACAGGCAACCCTCTTCGCCGAGTGCTTCCCCCTGCCCCTTAGTAATTGTCGGATTAAGGTAGTAGTGGACTTCGTTGGCTTCAAGGTCTCTGACTACGATTACCCGCAGGAGCTCGTCCACCTGGTTGGCGGCCAGGCCTATGCCCTCGCCTTCGATCATCGTCTCAGCCATGTCGTTGACCAGCTTGCGGACGCGCTCGATGTCCCCGCGCCCGACCTTACGCGCGGTCTTCGTGAGAACCTCCGCCGGATACGTGACTATTTCCATAAGAGACATGCCCACAGATTATACCGCCACGCCGTCGCGACTATTCCTTTTCGCCGGCGAATCAGACATATCGCGCCGCCCGCGGGCGTGGTATTATGGGCATATTCCAGTGCCAGGAGTCCCGTTTTATGCCGCGAAGAAAATCCAGGCCCGTATCTGCGGTTAAGCCTGAGCTGTCGCCCGAAGTCGCCGCACTCGCCGGCGAGGTCGTCGAGCTTAGGCGGCACATCCATCAGCATCCCGAGGTCGCGTTTGAGGAGTACGAGACCGCCAAGTTCGTCGAAAAGTACTTAAAGCGGCTCAAGATACCCACGAAGCGGTTGGCCGAGACCGGCGTCGTCGGACTCATCGATTCGGGAAAGCCCGGCCCCACGATAATGCTGCGCGCCGATATGGACGCGCTGCCAGTTACAGAAGAGAATACCCACTCCTACGCGAGCAAAAATCCCGGCAGGATGCACGCCTGCGGGCACGACTCGCACGTTGCGATGCTGCTTTGCGCTGCGAAGGTGCTGAAACAAGCCGGGCTTCCCGCTGGCAAGGTGAAGCTCTGCTTCCAGCCCGGCGAGGAAGGCGCGGACGGCGGGGGCGCGATGGTTAAGGCCGGCGTGCTGAACAGTCCAAAGGTGGATTTCGCCTTCGCATTGCACGTGTGGCTGCCGATGGAAGCCGGCAAGATCGCGGCCCTGGACGGCCCGTGCATGGCGGCGGTGGACGAGTTCACGTTAGATGTCATCGGCGTCGGAGGGCACGCCGCGTATCCGCACAAGAGCGCCGACCCGGTAGTGGCGGCTGCGGCGATCGTCGGCAACCTGCACACGGTGGTTTCGCGCAACGTCAATCCTTTCGCGCCCGCGGTGCTTACTGTGGCCTCAATAAACGCGGGCACGGCCTTCAACATCATCCCGCCCAAGGCGACGATGAAGGGGACAATCCGCACGTTCCACAAGGACGTACGCAACCTGGTGGAGCGCCGGCTCAAATCCATCGCGAGCAGTACCGCCAAAGCGCTCGGCTGCAAGGTGGAGATTGACTTCCGCCGGATGCTTGGGGCTACGGTTAACAACAGAGCAAAGGCGGAATTCGTGCGCGGCATCGCGCGCGACATCATCGGCAAGCGCAAGGTGGTGGACGCGGAGCCTTCAATGGGCGGCGAGGATTTTTCCCGCTATGCCGATAAGGTGCCCGCGGTGTTCGTCTATCTGGGCGCGAAAAATCCGGCGAAGGGAATTGTGTATCCCCATCACCATCCGCGGTTCGACATTGACGAGGATGTGCTTCCCAGCGGCGTTGAGCTGCACGTTAGGGTGGCGCGGGAGTTTTTAAAGCACGGCAGGCGCTGAACCGAAAATGGCCGATTTCGTACATCTGCACAATCATTCGCAGTACTCGCTGCTTGACGGCATCTCTACCTTTCCCCGGATTATCGAGCGCCTAAAAAAGCTGGGCCAGCATTCATTCGCCCTGACCGATCACGCCAATCTCTACGGCGCGGTGGATTTTTACGTGCAGATGAAGGCTGCGGACCTGCATCCCATCATCGGCTGCGAGATGTATCTGGCGCCCAGGCAGTGCACCGACCGCGAAAGCGACGTGGACCGCTACAACCGCCACCTCGTGCTTTTGTGCATGAACAACGAGGGATATCGCAACCTGCTGAAGCTGGTCACGCTCGGTTTCACCCTGGGCTACTACTACCGCCCGAGGATAGATTTCGAGATACTTCGCGAGTATAAAGAAGGACTTATCGGGCTTTCGGCGTGCCTTTCCGGCGTGGTAAACGCGGTGCTGCTGCACGAGGGCGAGGACGCCGCAAGAGCCGAAATTAAACGCTACGCCGGTCTTTTCGGTGCCGAATGCTTCTACCTGGAGCTGCAAAACCACGATCTAAAAGAAGAAGCCGTTTCCCGCGAGTTCCTGCTCGACGAAGCGAAGCAAAACGGTCTGCAGGTGGTGGCCACCAACGACAGCCACTACGTTGAACCGGAGGACGCCAGCGCCCACGATATCGCGCTTTGCCTGCAAACGCGCAGCAAAGCGGAGGACAAGGACCGGATGCGCTTCCCCGGCCCGCATTACTATATCAAGTCTCACGACGAAATGGCGCGGGCTTTCCCCGAACACCCGCAGGCCCTTTCCACAACGGTAAAGATTGCGCACCAGTGCGACGTGGACATAACGGACAACCAGGTGCACTTCCCCACCTTTGTGCTGCCGGAGGAGCACAGCGGGACTTCGATGGATGAATTCCTGCGCCAGCTAGCGTATAAGGGAGCGCGCGAGCGCTACGGGCAGGAGCTGCCGCAGGCCGTGGTGGAGCGCCTGGAGGAGGAGCTCTCCGTAATCATTACGACGGGCTTTTCGGCCCTGTTCGTCATTGTGTGGGACCTTATGCGCCACGCGCGCGAGCGGGGGATTCCCGTGGGCCCGGGGCGCGGGTCCGCCGCGGGCGTTCTCGTATCCTACTGCCTGTACATAACCAAGCTGGACCCGCTGAAGCACGGCCTGTACTTCGAGCGGTTTCTGAACAAGGAGCGCGTGGAGTTCCCCGACTTCGACCTGGATTTCTGTTACGAGCGCCGCGAAGAGATGATTGATTACGTCAAGGAGCGCTACGGTGAGGGCAACGTGGCGCAGATAATCACCTTCTCCACCCTGAAGGCGCGCGCTGTTGTCAAGGCTGTCGGACGGGTCAAGGGCTACGAGTACGCCTACGTGGACCGCATCACCAAGCTGATTACCGGCCTGAACACGACGATTCGCCGGGCGATAGAGGCCAATCCGGAGCTGGCCGAGCTGCTGCGGCGCGACCGCGCGGCGAAGGACTTGCTGGGGGACGCGGAGAAGCTGGAAGGCCTGGCAAGCCACGTGTCAGTTCACGCGGCGGGGGTTGTGCTGGCCGACCGGCCGCTGAACGAATACGTTCCCCTGCGGGCGGTAAAAGATTCCGATATGCTCGTGACCCAGTACGAGATGGGTGCTCTCGCGAAAGTGGGCCTGCTCAAGTTCGACTTTTTAGGGCTGAAAACACTCACGACCGTAGACAAATCGGTGCGGTATGTGCGCGATGTGGAGGGCGTTGAGCTGGACATCGATGAAATCCCCTTCGACGACCAGGAGGTGTACGAAAACATATATTCTTCGGGGAACTGCTTTGGCGTCTTCCAGTTCGAGGCGCCGCACATCGTGCGGGTAATGCGCGAGACCCATCCTTCATCGCTGGAGGACCTGACCGCGCTGAATGCGCTTAACCGCCCGGGCCCTATGCAGAGCGGGATGGTCTCGATATACATCGCCAATCGCAAGGAGCCGCAGCGGGTGGGCACTCAGTCGCCCGAGCTGGAGCCCGTGCTCGCGCCCACGAACGGGGTGCTTCTCTACCAGGAACAGGTGATGCAAATAGCTCAGCGTCTCGCCGGTTACACCCTGGGCGAGGCGGACGTTCTGCGCAAGGCGATGGGCAAGAAAATCCTCGAGCTGATGCGCCGGGACAAGGAGCGCTTCATCAGCGGAGCGGTGGAGCGCGGAGTTGCGGAAGAAAGAGCGATAGAAATATGGGATATGATGGCGAAGTTTGCGGGCTACGGCTTCAACAAGGCGCACTCGGCCTGCTACGCCTATCTTTCCTATCAGACGGCTTACCTGAAACACTACTACCCTCACCACTTCCTCGCGGCGCTGATGAACACCTACATTCACGACTCCGCCAAGATAGCTGCCGCGCTTAAGGAATGCCAGAAGCTCGGCATTGAGGTTGTGCCGCCCAGCGTGAATCTGTCGGACTTCGATTTCGCGTCCGACGCGCAAAAGCGCATCGTATTCGGGCTGGGCGGGATCAAGCACGTTGGGCGCGCCGCAGTGGACGAAATCGTTCGGGTGCGGCGAACAGGCGGTAAATTCGAATCGGTTGAAGAATTCCTCGACCGCGTTGACGGACAGAAGGTCAACAAGACCGCGCTTGAGTTTATGATACGCGCCGGAGCGCTGGACGAATTCGGCATCGACCGGGGCGAATTGCTACGTAATCTGGAAAATTACCTCTCCCGCAGGGCACACCACAACCAGATCGCGATGTTTGACGTGGAGTCGCCGGCGGCGAGAGTGGCGGTCTCCACACCTCCCGAGGAAATTGCGCGGATGGAAAAAGACAGCATCGGCGTGTATCTCACGCATAATCCGTACGAGAGGGCCGCGGTGCTGCGTGATGAGCGGATGATGCAGATTTCGGACCTGCACCGGAGGCTGGAGGAGCGCGGCCTGTACCTGTCCGACGCGAAAGTCCGTTTGGGTGGTGTGCTGGACGATGTTCGCGTGCTGGTCTCGCGGCGAAAACAGACATATGCACTGGCGCGGCTGTGCAGCGTGGAGCATTCGGTCAACGTTGTTGTGGGGCCGGCCGCGTACGAGCGCTTCGCCGACCTGCTTCAGGAAGGCAACGAAGTGGTCATCCAGGGGACGGTAAACGTCGACGAAGCCACCGACGAGGCGTTTGAATCGATGGTGGAAGCGCTGAAACTTTATGCGGGCGAGATAATTCTCTACCGGGGTGAGGGCGCGGAAGCTCCCGCCGGCGCGCAGGCGGGAGGCACGGGGGCTCCAGCGGCAAAGCCAGAAAGGCTGCTGCTGAAGTTCACACGCATTCCCAGCAGCGAAGATCTGCGCGAACTTAAAGAGCGGCTGGAAAGCGCTAAAGGGAACTGCCCCGCGTTTTTGATACTGCCCCGGCTGGAGGGCGTGCCCAAAAAGATTAGCCTGGGTCCGGAGTTTATGCTCGATCCGCAGCAGTGCGCCACGGCCGCCGCCGGACTGCCTCTTAGCGTGGAGTACGTGACGCCGTCCCGCCGGCGCATTTGAAACACAAGACCGCCCCGATGTCTTTCGGAAACGCCGCGAAGCGCGGGGAGAGCAATCAAGTATTTATGAAGCCTGCGACTTTTATCAACAACACCCCACAAGGTTTGCCTTGCCGATTATTTCGGCAACTCGTCCGAAACTTCTATCTCCCCCGCGCAGATGGCGCGGTAGTAGTAGTCCACGTCGGTTGCCAGTCCTTCCGGGAGCGTGCGGAAGCGTTTGGCGTGGCTGAATCCCGAGTAGTTCAGCAAGCCTTCCGCAAGCCCCAGCGATATGTACTGTGGGCCGCGCGACCCTAACGTCCCCCCCGCCTGCATCCGAAACTGCGATTCTGACTGGTCTGCGCTACTCGTCTTACGAACAGGCTTCAGTAGGCGCAGGTCGTCCGCGTTCTCCACCAGGTACTGGGGCAGGCGTCCGAAGTCGATATACGTGCTGGTCAGCAAGACACCCGTTTGAATATCGTAGTTAGGCACCGGGCCGCAAGTGGCGTTAATGCTCCGGCCCGGCAGAGACAGAATGAACGGTTCCGTCAGCGGTCCGGCGAACGAGCCTACCGAATCGATGCTCATCCCCGAACTAAGCCGGCGGTTCTCTTCTTCAAGCCTTGTTGCGAGCAGCTTGATGCCGTCCTGCTGGTCAGCCAGATCGCTGCGGGACACGACGATCTCTGAAAGCGTGGCTCCGGAACGCTGCTCGGTCATGCCCTGATAGAAGCCGGCGGTGAATCGTTGCCCGCTTGCGTCGTCAAGGCATATCGTCGCCAGATGCCCGGAGACGGTAACTCCCGCAAGAGTGGCGCCGGCGATATAGCCGAGCTCTTCGGTGCGGAATTCAAGCACGTTTATCAGCGATGACGCGTCGGGTTTTACGGGCGTCAGCGCAAGCATGTAGCTGACACAACGCACCTCAATATGTTCCGCTAGCTCGCAAAACAGAGACATATATGACTTGTGGTAGCTGAAGACTATCATGGGATAGGAGTCCAGTTCTTCGCGCATAATCGCGTGCCACTCGTTCATCGGATGTTCGTAAAGGCGCAATTCGCGGTAGTCCCAGCCGGCAGCGGGAAAAACCTTTTTTGCCGCGGCGCTAAATTCCGAAGTAAAGTGCTCGCGTTCGGGATAGAGCGGGTCGGGCGGCGGAACCACGAACAGGAAATGGGCGCTGGGCCTTTGTGGTTTTGGTGCAGGCTCTGTGCGCTCTTGCAGGACAGTTCGCTCCGGAGCGGCTTCCTGGCGCGGACAGGCGCTGAATAGCAGCGTGCAGGCTGCAACCGCCAGCCAGGGCAGCAATCGCGTCATCTCGCTGTAAGTCACCATATAGATTATAACGCCCAATTTTGACGATGCCGCTCGCTTCGCAGTCTGATATAATCTGGGCGTAATGGACACCCAACCCCCTAGTCGCTGGGCCGGAACGATCCAGGTTCCGAGAATGGTCTGGATTCTTATTTTGGCCCTGGCGACCGCGAGTGTGATTATCTACGCGGTGCTTTTTAAGCACTACACGCCTATCGGGAGTCCGTCAGGCATCATTACGCTTATCGCCGCCGGACTGACGTTTGCGGTGCTCCTGCTAGCGGCGGTTGTTGCCACCCATACGCACTACCGGCGTACCAGAGAGCGCCTGGGTGAACTTCTCGGGCAGGCGGAAGAACACGCGCGGATTGAAAAAGAAACCGGCGACATAATCCTCAGCCTGAACAAGGTCGTCTCGGCGCAGGCCGATGAGGAACACCGGCTGAACAAGGAGCTGCGCGGCCTGTTCCTGGAGACGGTGCGCGGGCTTATCGCCACATTGGAAGCGCGTGACGAATACACGCAGAACCACTCGCTGCGCGTGGCCGGCTGGTGCACTCTGCTGGCGCGATATGTGGGTGTGGGAGAGAAGGACATCGAGACCCTGGAGCGCGCCGCCCTGCTCCACGATATCGGCAAGCTGGGCCTGCCCGACGAGATACTGCTCAAGCCCGGGCAGCTTACCGCCGATGAGTTCGCGGTCGTGATGGAACACCCGGAGCGCGGCGAGGCGATAGTGCAAAACATCAGGATGCTCAGCCCCACCCGGGGGGTGATTCGGCACCACCACGAGCGCATAGACGGCAAGGGCTATCCCGACGGACTTACCGACCTTCCCCGGCTGGTGAAGATTATTTGCATAGCCGACTGCTTTGACGCTATGACCAGCAACCGTCCCTACAGGCCGTCTATGCCCTACAGCGTCGCCAAGGAGAAGATGCTGGAGGTGGCCGGGGCGCAGCTCGACAAGGAGCTTGTTAACAAGTTCTTCGAGATGCTGGAGACCACAGGCGAAGGCTACCGTTCGATGTACCATGTAGAGGGCATCCCGGAGCCGAGTTATAACGACGAGAACGAAAAAAGGCTGGAGGCGCGTGAGAGCGCAGATGACATCCCTGCCTGACCGCGTGGAAGCCGCGTCCGTGCTGTTGTCCGAGCCCGAAGTAAGCCTGATGGGCTACACGCGCCCGGCGGAGGGCGGGTTCGTTGAAGAGCATATTGAGCGCGCGGCGCGGGAGTGTTACCAGTCGCAGGCGCGGATGTCGCCCCAAAGCGGCAAGCGCTTCATCCGCGGCATAATTCTGCGCGGGCACGAAAGCGTCCTGGAGCACGCCAGCGCCACATTCCGCGTGCTTGGGGGAAGCCGGGCTTACACCCACGAGCAGGTCAGGCACCGGCTGCTTTCGTTTTCCCAGCAGAGCCAGCGCTACGTCAGCGAAGACGATTTCCGGGCGGTGCTTCCGCCCGCGATTGCGGACAGCGCAGAGGCGCGCGAGGTATTCGTCGAATCGCTGGAGAGCGCGCGCAAAGCGTATAAGCGGCTCAAGGAGCTGGGGCTGGAAAACGAGGACGCCCGCTTTGTGCTGCCCAACGCGGTGGAAAGCGGAATCGTCATCTCCGGCAACTTCCGGGAATGGCGCCACGTCTGCCGCACCCGGTGCAGCGCCGCCGCGCAGTGGGAAATCAGGCGCATTTGCGGCCTGGTGCTTAAGTCGCTGCAAGAACTCGCGCCGGCTGTGTTCGGCGATTTGATGCTCGACGAAAAGACGTGGATTGCGACGCATATCTCGGAAACGGTTGATTGCGCCGAAGCGCAGAAAACAGTCAACCGCGAGCTGGCGAAGCTGGAAAAGAAAAACCAGCCGCCCGGCCGCATCCTGCGCCGGCTGGCGGACGACAAGCTGTATGCGGCGCTGTTTCACGTCAAGCGCTGCCTCTGCGCGGGCTGCACCGCCACATTTGCCGCATGCGGGGATCTAAAGTAGCGGGTATAGGGCGCTCGCAAGTAAGTCCGCCTTGCTCAACCAGTAGACTGTAATCGGTGACAACCTATAGGGATGCTATGCGATTTGCATTAGTACTTCTTGTCGCGGCCTGCCTGAGCACATGCCTGATGACGTGTGTTGATAATGAACACTCGCGTGCGTCCGAGACCCCGGCGGAGAAGCAGGCAGATGACTCTACAGCCAGTCAAGTCTATTCTTCCAGCCAGGCGCGGGAACAGGCACTAGCTTCCGGCAAGCATGAGATGATCGTGGGATACGAGAGCTATGAGCTGAATCAGCCAGTCGACGGAAGTATTCTTAAGCGGTTTGTCGGGCCGCACCAAGACAAGTCGCAACCGGAAGTCCGGTTGTATGAACTCAAAGATGGCGTTTTCACCGGGGATTACACTTGGGGCAAGATAACCACGCTGGTGCTCCGCAACGGTCTGCTGAAGGCCGTGTTTGTGGACTATACGGTGCCAGACGGGCTCCGTGACCGTCCGGAAGAGGCCTGGAGCTACGTGAGAACTCTGCGTCAGAAGATAGTGGACGAGTACGACGGCAGGCTTGTTAAAAAGGACAGGTTCTATTTGAATCCAGAGTCCCCGGGGACTAAGGCGTGGCAAGGCGTCTTGCTGATCGAAGACGATGGCGGCCGCCTGCTGGCCTTCATATGGAAGGGTCATGAGGTGATGATCTCCTGTTGGGAAGAGGAGTTCGCGACTGAGGTCAGGGAAGAAATGGATCTGGACAAGCAAAGAGAGCTTCCCTGCCGGCCCCTAATTCCTTCGCTCTGACACGCGTTACCTGGCCCGCGGAGCACACCATTCCTGAGTTGACAGACACCCGAATCTTCTGTGGGCTATAATCCCGTGTATCAAGCGCATGCTGACCACTGTGGCCATTTGCCTGATTGTTTTCGTCGTCGTTGTTGCCGTCAGCGTACGTCTGATGGAGAACTCGCTTATCTACTTCCCGTCGAAGTACCCCACGGGCAGATGGGACGCGGGCTTTTATGGCCTTCACGTTGAAGACGTTTACCTTTCAACCGGCGACGGTGTGCGCATCCACGGCTGGTTCGTTCCGATGGAAGGCGCGACGCATACCATCCTGTTGTTCCACGGCAACGGGGGCAATCTCACCGACCGGCTGGAAAAACTCGCGCTGCTGCGCTCGCTGGGCGCGAACGTGTTCATCATCGACTACCGGGGCTACGGGCGCAGCGAGGGGCGTCCGCACGAGGCCGGGCTTTACGCCGACGCCGACGCGGCTTACGCCTGGCTGCGCGATGAAAAGGGCGTTGCGCCGGAAAGCATCGTGGTTCTGGGCGAATCTCTGGGCGGCGCGGTTGCGGTCGACCTGGCGTCGCGCGAACGGGTGGGCGGGGCAATATTAGAATCCACCTTCACTTCCGCCAAAGACATGGCGCGAAAGGCCCTGCCGTTTATTCCGCCTGTGCTCTATCTAAAATCCAGGCTCGACTCGCTGGGCAAAATAGCGTCCGTAGACGCACCGCTGCTCATAATCCACGGCACGCGCGACACAACCGTCCCTTTGGAACACGCACATAGGCTTTACGAGAAAGCCGCGCAGCCGAAAGCGCTGGTGGAGATGCCGGGAGCGGGGCACAACGACATCTTCGTGGTCGCCGAGGAGCTTTACCGGAGCAGCCTGAAGGATTTCCTGAGCCAGCTCAAGGAACCGGCCAAAGGCGAATAATTTCGCGCTACAGAATATATTCCGCGAGGTCCTTTTCGGCCAGGATGTCGCCCACGCGCTCTTCCACGTATTTGCGGTCGACCTTAACCGTGGTGGGCTTGGCCAGCGGCGCGTCAAACGAAACGTCCTCCAGCACGCGCTCCATCATCGTATAGAGCCGGCGCGCCCCGATGTCCTCCAGGATGCGGTTGGCTTTCTGCGCCAGCCGGGCCAGCGCCTTAACCCCGCCGGACGTGAACTTGAGCACCACCCGGTCGGTGGCTAAAAGCTCCTGGTACTGGCGGGTGAGTGCGTTCTTTGGCTCGGTTAGTATGCGCTCAAACTCGTCCGCCGAAAGCGAATCGAATTCCACGCGCAGCGGGAACCGCCCCTGGAACTCAGGGATAAGGTCGCTTGGCTTGGCGGTGCTGAACGCGCCCGCTGCCATGAACAGGATGTGGTTGGTCTTTATCGGGCCGTACTTGGTGATGACCGTGGTGCCTTCCACCAGCGGGAGCAGGTCGCGCTGCACTCCGCCGCGCGAAACGTCCGGCCCCGCGCCTTTGCCCTCGCCCAGCGTGATTTTATCTATTTCGTCGACGAACACGATGCCGGTCTGCTCCACGCGCTCAATGGCCTGGCGCACCAGCTTTTCGTGGTCGAGTTCGCGCTCCACTTCCTCCTCCAGGAAAAACCGCCGCGCCTCCGCCACCGTCACTTCCTTTTCCTTGCGCGACTTCGGCCCCACGTCGCCCAGCATCTCCTGGAGGTTCATCCCCAGCTCCTCCAGCCCCTGGGAGCTGAAGACCTGCATGAACTTGGGCTGGTTTTCCGGCACCTGGATGCGGATTTTCTCGCCGTCCATCGCGCCGCTCAGGATGCGCTCGTGGAGCTTGGCGCGGATGCGCTCCGCCTGCTCTGAGCGCTCGCGCGCGGCCTGGATATCTTCGGTGCCGACTGGGGGATGCGCCCGTTTTGGTTTCGGCTGGAGTATCTCCACGATGCGCCAGGCGGCGGCGTCGGCCAGCTTTTCCGAAAGCTCGGCCATGCGCTCGTTTCTCAGCGTGCGCACGGCGACTTCCGCCAGGTCGCGCACGATGCTGTCCACGTCGCGCCCCACGTAGCCCACCTCGGTGAACTTGGTGGCCTCCACCTTGACAAACGGCGCGCGGATGAGCCGGGCCATGCGGCGGGCAACTTCGGTTTTGCCCACGCCCGTCGGCCCGATCATCAGGATGTTTTTGGGGATGATCTCCTCGCGCATCTGGCCTTCCACGCGGGCGCGGCGGTAGCGGTTGCGGATGGCGATGGCGACGGTGCGCTTGGCGCGGTCCTGGCCGATGATGTACTTGTCCAGCTCAGCGACGATTTCCGCGGGCGTCAGTTGCACCTCGCTGTAGGGACTTTCTTCGGTGCCGGTAATTCTCATCGTCCAGAGTCTATCACAGAGGTAGCGCGCAACCCGGGTTCCTCCTGTAGTGTGCGGTCTTGTGCCGCACCGTTTGGAACACCGGTTAGTTACTGGTGGCGCAGGCGTCCCGCCCGTGATTCGACACATCCCACCGACTGGATTGCCATCGCTACCCATCTGGGGATTTTCCCTGGCTACCGGCTACTAGCCCCTGGCTACTCTCTTACAACCTCCCCATCCACGCCCACGCCCAGTTCCACGAGTGGGAGCGGGTCATCAGTGTTCGCGCCCGCCCGGGTCCACATCCGGTAGTTGCCAGCGAAAGCGAATTCCGCCGGGTACGTGTCGTCGCCGGCGCAGTCGGTCTTGGCAGCCACAGACTCGAAACAAAGCATCAGGCCTATCCCTCGCTAGCGAGGGAGCAGGAGGTTCCATCCACCACCTGAGGTCGGCTATGAACTTCTACGTTCCCTTGTGGTGCCGAAAAGGTCGTGATATTATTGGGGTTCAGCAATTCCCGGAGAGTATATGAACCAACGGCAGGCTAACCTCCTGTTAATCGTCGCTGTGCTGGTTATCGCGCTTATCCAGCCGCTCTACCGCTACACGAACGACTTCGACATCATCACGCTGGGGCTTGACCTCAGGGGCGGCGTGTCGGTGCTGCTGAAAGCGGTTCCGCCCGCGGGCCAGCCGGTGAGCGCCGACGACATCAGCGGGCTGATTGAAGTAATACGCAACCGCGTGGACCCGCAGGGACAGCGCGAGGTGACCATCACCCGCGTGGGCACCGACCGCGTGCTGGTACAGGTGCCCAGCCAGCGGAAGGCCGGCGAAGCCGAATCGGGGGATCTGGGCGAGGGCGAAAGCGAAGTTGACCAGATACTGAAGCTAATCGGCGAAACCGCGTTGCTTGAGTTTTTAGATGTCGGCGACCAACCGTTGGACGACGGATTCGACATCACCAAAGCCGAGACAGAATATCCCGTTGTGGTGACCGGAAAGGACCTGCAAAACGCGTATCCCACGCGGGATTCGCTGGGACGCCCCGCAGTCGGATTTGAGTTCAAGGCCGATGGCGCCGAGACCTTCGGGCGTTTCACCCAGAACAACGTGAACCGCTACATGGCAATCGCTTTGGACAAGAAGATTATATCCTGCCCCGTAATCCGCTCGGCCATCTGGGGAGGCCGGGGCATCATTGAGGGCGGATTTAATGTCCAGAGCGCGACGCTGCTCGCCAAACAGCTCAAAGGCGGCGCCCTGCCGGTTCCGGTAATGGTACTGGAAAGCCGCGTGGTGGGCCCCACGCTGGGCAAAGAATCCATTGACACGAGCCTTGTTGCGGGCATCGCGGGATTCGCCATAATCCTGCTGATAATGCTGGCTATGTACCGGCTGCCGGGCCTGGTGGCGGACATCGCGCTCATTCTTTACGTCTTGATGACACTCGGCTTTCTGTCGCTTTTTGGGGTGACGCTTACGCTCCCCGGCATCGCTGGTTTCATCCTTTCCATCGGTATGGCGATAGACGCCAACATAATAATATTTGAAAGGCTCAAGGAAGAGCTTGCGTGGGGCAAAACGCTGGGAGCGGCGCTCGAAGCCGCGTTCGCCCGCGCGTGGATCGCCATCCTGGATGGCAATATGACAACGCTAATTGCTGCGCTGGTGCTGTTCTTCTACGGCACGGGGCCGGTTAAAGGATTCGCCATAACGCTGTCCATCGGTATTCTGGTCTCGATGTTCAGCGCGGTGTTTGTCAGCCGCTTCATACTGTCACTGTTCATTCAGAAGGTGAAGAGGGCCAGCCTTTACGCATAAGGGGAACCAATGCTCAAAAACTTCCATCGCTACCGGCTAATTCCCTTTGTCCAGTACAACAAGCTGTGGCTGCTCATCTCGGTCATAGTCATTGTCATCGGCATTGTTGCCATGGTGGGTAACAGCCGCAGCATCGGGAGTCCCCTTTTCTTGGGCATTGACTTCACCGGCGGAAGCTTCGTTGCGCTGAAGCTTGAGCAGCCCGGCAATTCGCGGGAGATAGCTAAAATAGCCAGTGAGTATTCCGTGGGCGAGCCGTTGGTCCAGTTGCGGCGAAAAGACCCGCGAGAAGTCGAGATCCGCCTGCGCATCGACACCGGCGACGCCGCCACCGAAGCCGAGCAGAATAAAGTACGCAACGAAAAAATCGGGCAGATGATTGCCCAAATCGCCGCGGCTTACGACAACGGGTTGCCCGCGAAGGAAGCAGCAGAACCGCAGCCGGAACCGGCGGAGGACGCTGCGGACGCCGCGCCGACGGAAGCCGAACAGCAGGAACTTCCCCCAGGCGAGGCCGCAGCCGATAGCGAATCCCCGGAAAAAGCCGAAGAAGCCACCGAAGCGCCGGAGGCTGAAGAAAAGGACGCGGCAGCAGCCGAAACGGCAGAAGATGAAGCGCCCGCCAGCGACGAAGCCGAAGAGCGTGCCGAAGAGGAAGTTGAGGAAACCGGCGGGGTGCAGGTCCTGGCGCGCGACTACGTGGGACCGGTCGTCGGCCACGAACTTATCAGAAACGCCATCATCGCGCTCATCCTGGGCACGCTGGCGATTATGATTTACATCTTCATCCGGTTCAACCGCTTCGTGTTCGCGATTGCTGCGGTCATCGCGCTGATACACGACGTGGCCATCGCCCTCACCGGAACCGCGATACTCAAGCTTGAAGTCAACTCGTTTTTTATCGCCGTTATCCTCACCATCATCGGATATTCCATCAACGACACCATTATAATTTTCGACCGGATACGCGAAAACCTGCACAACTTCCCCCAGATGAACTTCGCGACCATAATCAACCTGAGCCTGACGCAGACGCTGACCCGCTCTATCATGACCGTGGGCACGGTTATCGTGATGCTGGTGACGCTGCTGCTGTTCGGCGGCGCGGCCATCTACAGCTTCAGCATGGCGATGCTGTTCGGGATGATTTCCGGCGCCTATTCCTCGGTGTTTATCGCCGCGCCCATAGTGCTGTTTTTCACGCCCGAGGAGAGAAAAGCGCGCATTCCACGCACAATCGACCTGCTGGCGGCCCAGGAGCAGGCCGCGCTCGGCACATTTGACGAAGAAGAAGTGATAGTCGAAGACGAAGAGGGAGAAGAAAAGGAGGAGGAAAAAGAAAAGCCGGAGCGGATGGAACTCAAGCCGGAAGAAGCTCAAAAGCGGGCTGAACCGGCTAAGGCACCCAGGGAACAGCCGAAGCCAGCGAAGCCCAAAAAGAAAACCAAGAAAAAGAAGCGAAAACCTCGCAGGCGCTAGGAGCAGCCGTGCCCTCCGGCCAAGAAGCGCGAGGTGAACTTGAGCAGGAGCTCGCAAGTGAACACGGCTTTCCCCCCCTGCTGGCGCGCGTGTTCGCGTCCCGCTGGCAAGGCCAGCCTGCGATAAGCGCCCCTTACCTTTCGCCCCGGATTGAGGAGATGAAGGGGCTGGGAACCGCACGTGACCTGCCGGCAATCCTGGAGCAGCTTCAGCGCGCGCGGGCGGAGAACCGACCCGTGCTGTTTTACGGCGATTACGACGTGGACGGCATCCTGGCGGTATGCACGCTTTATCTCGTCAGCCATTGGCTTGGCATGAAGTCCGGCTATTTCCTGCCGTCCCGCTTCAACGAGGGATACGGGCTGAACCGGCGCGTTATTGAACGCGCCCCAGAAAAAGGCTACGAAGTGCTGTTCGCGCTGGATTGCGGCACCTCCAACCTGGAAGAAGTCAATCTCGCCAGCGAGCTCGGCCTGACCGTCGTCTGCCTGGACCATCACGCGCCGATGGGAGAGGTGCCCTCCATGCCGCTCATCAACCCGCATCTGGAAAAAAGCCTCGACCCGATGTGCACTGCGGGTCTGGCCTACTGCTTCGCGCGCGAATGGCTGTCCACCGAAGGGGAGGACGCCGCGCCGGTTGAGGATAACTTCCTTGACTTCGCCGCCCTGGGGACGGTGGGGGACGTCGTGCCGCTGGTGGGCGACAACTTCATTCTCGCTCACAACGGGATGCGGCAAATGCCCAAAACGAAGCATTCCGGCCTGCGCGCCATGCTGCTCGCGCTGCAACTTGGCGCGATGGAGTTTCTCACCTGGCGGGATATTGCGTTTAAGCTGGTGCCGACGCTAAACGCCGCGGGAAGGATGGCGCATCCCCGGCTTGCCGCGGAGCTGTTTTTAGCCGCCGATGAAAAGACGGCGGCAGACTTGACCGCGCAGCTCATTAGCCTGAACTGGGAACGGCGCGATATGCAGGGGAAAATATACGAGGAAGCCGCGCGGCAGGCGCTGGCACAGGAGAACGCGGCCGTGCTGGTGCTGCACAAGCCGGAGTGGAACCAGGGAATCACCGGCATCGTCGCGGCGAAAATCGCCGAGGCTTTCGGTCGCCCGGCGATAGTCCTGTCCGACCTGGAGACCGAAGAGGGTGTTTCCGTCGGCAGCGGGCGCGCACCTTCTGGAGTGGATTTGCTGGCGACATTGGAACCCGCAAGGGGCGTTGCCACCAAACTCGGAGGACACGCCGCAGCCGCGGGTATGACCGTTTCAAGCTCAGCCGTCCCCGAATTGCGGGAGCTGCTGCGCGACGCGGAAGTGGTGCCGCTGGCAGGAGCGGAACCCGATGAGCCTTTTGAGTGCGAGGTGGAGCCCGACGAACTGGGCGATGAGCTGGTACCCGCAATGATGCGGCTTTATCCTTTCGGCGAGGGTCATCCACCGCCGCGAATCAGGCTGCGTGATGCCCGGGTAACAAATGCAAGACTTGTGGGTCAGGACAAAACTCATCTTATGCTTACTGTCGAGCGAAGCGGCGCAAGGCCGCCTTTGCGCGTAATCGGCTTTCGCAAGTCCCATTTGGCAGAGCGTCTGGGTGAAAGAACGGCGTGCCAGCTTGATGTGGAACTCGACCTGGACAACTACCAGAATCGTACCGTTTTGCAGCTCGGCCTGCTAGGAATCGAGGGCGAAGCGCGGGCTTCTGAAAAGCACAGGTATAATAGCTGAGAGGCTTATGGCGAAAGCGCGGTCTCAGACAAAGAGCGATAAATCGGGGGCACAAGACCTCTTCCGCAAACTCGTCGAGCGCTACCTTCAGAACAATCCGGGCGCGGAAACGGCCAGGCTGGAAGAGGCTTATAAGCTCGCTTCCGCCGCTCACGCCAAGCAATTGCGGGAAAGCGGCGAGCCTTACATCCTTCATCCGCTAAACGTCGCCCTGATATGCGCCAATTTAAACATGGACGAGGATTCCATCGTGGCCGCGCTGCTCCACGATACGGTCGAGGATACGAGCGTGCGACCGAAAAAAATTGAACGTTCCTTCGGAGAAAAAGCCGCCGACCTGGTCGTGTCACTCACCAAAATACACCGCATTGACCTTTTCTCCCGCTTCGTGGGCCGCACCATGAGCGACGAGCAAGCGCGGAATCTGCAGCGGCTGTTCGTTTCCATGGCCCAGGACCTGCGGGTCTTGGTAATCAAACTGGCGGACCGGCTGCACAATCTGCGCACCATTGAAGCGTTGTCTGAAGAACGGGCCAAACGAAATGCCAAAGAAACGCTGGACTTCTACGCGCCGCTGGCGCGCCGGCTCGGCCTGCACGAGCTGGCTCACGAAATGGAGGACATCTGCTTCAGGCTGTTGCACCCCCGGGACTATGAGTGGGTCGTGAGCGAACTCGGCAAGATGATGGGGCGCAAGACGGCCTCTTACGAGCTGACGAAAACCAGGCTGAAGAGGGAGCTTACCGCCGCGAATATACACGTTAAACGGGTATTCGGGCGCACCAAAACACCTTATTCCGCCTGGCGTAAGATAAGGGACCGCGGCGTGCCGCTCGATCAGGTCTTTGACCTGATGGCGATTCGCGTGGTGGTAACCGGCGAGGATCTGGACTGCTACCGCGCGCTGGGCGTCATTCACGGCATCTATCGCCCGCTGTTCAACCGCTTCCGCGACTTCATCGCCGCCCCGAAGAGCAACGGGTACCAGAGCCTGCACACGACCGTGATGGGCGAGAGTGGCCAGATTTGCGAAATCCAGGTCCGCACCGAGCAGATGGATGACATCGCGGAGCACGGTGTCGCCGCGCACTGGAAATATAAGGGACACGCGTCCCCCTACCAGCTGCGCGAAACTTTTTCGTGGTTCGAATTCATCTCCGACCTTTCGGAACAGGAGCTTGACTCCCGCGATTTTGTGGAGAAAACGCGCGAATCGCTGACCAAAGGCGAAGTTTTAGTGCTATCACCTCTGGGTGAAGTCGTGGCTCTGCCCGAGGGGTCGACGCCAGTAGACTTCGCCTATTACATCCACACTGACCTGGGTCATTCAACCGAGAGCGCGCTGGTGAACGGTCAGGACGTTCCGCTGGACTACACGCTTAAAAACGGCGATGTGGTGGAAATTGTCAAAAACGAGGAAGGAGTGCCCAAGCCGCAGCCGGAATGGCTGAACATCGTGCGCAGCCAGAAGAGCATCACCAAGATTAAGCGCTGGTTTCGCAGCCAGCCCCGCCAGAGGCGCGTCCAGATGGGGCGCTTTTTGCTGCGCCAGCAGATTGCCAAAAGCGGGCTTTACCCGCTGAACCTGATGGAAAACGTCAACCTGATGGCGCTGGTGAAATCGTTGCGGGTGAGAAAGATAGACGACCTGTTCGATCAGATTGCCACGGGCAGCCTTATGGCTGAGGAAGTCGTGCAGAAACTCAAGCATGTCTATGTTGAGAAGGCGATGAAGCGCTCCGTGCGGCCCGAAAGCGAGCCGGAAGCGCCGTTCACGCCCGCGATAGGCCTGGCGGGTGAGCTGGGAATCGTGCGCAAGGGCGGAAAGCCGCTGCGGCGCAAGGTGGAGCTGGCTCCGTGCTGCACGCCCATCCCCGGCGACGAAATACTCGGCCTGGACAATCGCAAGGAGCACAGAGTCGATGTCCATCTCGCGCAGTGCCCGGCCATCGCCGATGAGGTTGAGCTGACAACAATACCGGTTCAATGGTCGGAGGAGGCTTTGGAGAAGCTTTATCCCGCCACATTGCGCATCGTTGCGCTCAATCGCGTGGGATTGCTCTTCGACATAATGCGGGAGCTTTCAGAGCTTTCGGTAAACCTCACCGGAGGAAATATAAATATCCAGCCCACGGTCTCCCACGGGGACGGCAACGCCGTCTTCTACTTGATGGTGGAAGTATGGGACACGAAGCAGCTGAGTGATGTTTTGGAAGCCATCGGCCAGGTTGAAGACGTGATACTGGTTCAGCGCCATCACGAAAGCGCGGGTGGGGCGTAGCATGCGCTCGGTCGTCCAGAGAGTGCAGCGGGCGGAAGTCCGCGTTGATGGCGAGAAAGTGGCGGCCATCGGGCCCGGCTTCCTCGTGCTGACCGGCGTGTTTGAGTACGACGAAGACCGCGACCTGGAATGGATGGCGCGCCGCATCGCGCAGCTTCGGGTGTTCGCCGATGACGAAGGCAGGATGAACCTCTCGCCTCTTGACGTGGGCGCGGAGATTCTTCTGGTATCACAGTTTACGCTCTGCGCTAACATCAAGAAAGGCAACCGGCCTTCGTTTACGCCGGCGATGGCGCCGGAACCCGCGGCGGAGATGGTTCAGCGCCTGGCCGACATCCTTAGCGAGCGCGGGCTTGTCGTGCGGACGGGAGTGTTCGGCGCGATGATGGAAGTAGAGCTGGTAAACGACGGTCCGGTGACAATCGTGCTCGATTCCCGCGAGTTTCGCTAAGATTCAAGCAGCGCTGAGAGTTCGCCTTCAAGGAGTTGCAGGGCGGCTGCGCGTTCTTCCGGAGTCGTATATAGCACCTGCGCAAAATCGCTGAAGCGGTTTTTATTCCACGTATCCTGGCGCCGTGCGAACTGGCGGGTGTGCGCGGATATGAGCTCGGCTAGCTCCTCCCGCGAAACCTCACCGTCCAGGAAAAGCAGCACTTCGCTGTAGCCAATGCCGGAAAACACCTGGGCTTCGCGCGGAACGCCTGCTGCCAGCAGCTTCTTCACTTCCTCAATCAGGCCGGCGGCGAGCATCTCCTCGGTGCGCCGTGCGATGCGTTCGGCCAGCGCTTCCCGCTCAATTGCGAGGGTATAGCCGCGCACCCTTAGCGGTTTCGCAGACGAGACGCGAGCTTTCGCTTCCCGGCGGGCACACTTGACCGCCTTCGCTGCTTTCTTGAGCTTCAGCTTCTTCAGTATCCGCTCCACCTCTTCGTCCGCAACTTCCGCCACGACCTTCCTTTCCACGAAGCGCACGACGCGGCGCTGATTGTGCAGGTCCACTTCGCCCGCCTTGCCGGGAAACAACTTCTTCAGGTTAGATACCAGCGCTTCGCGGTCGCCTTCCCAGAGCTTTGCCAGCGCATCCCTGATCTCCGGCACGGGCGGCGCGCCGCCGAAGTCGTAGCCGTGCATCAGAGCTTCCAGATACAGCCCGGTTCCGCCTTCGATGACCGGCAACTTGTCCCTCGCGCGAATCTCCTCAATTGCAGTCAGCGCCGCCGCCACGTACTGCTGGACCGAGAAGCTCTCTTGAGGATCTGCGAGATCAAGCAGGTGGAACGGGACGCGCCTTTGCCGTTCTGCGGTTGGCTTGGCGGCCCCGATATCGGCGCCGCGAAACACCTTGCGCGAGTCGCACGATACGACCTCCAGGGGGAGCTTTTCGGCGAGAGCCAGCGTCAGCTCGGTTTTGCCGCAGCCCGTAGGGCCGGTGATGGCCGGCACGGAAGACTTGCCTGCATCCATGGGCACTCAGAATATCCGGTTCACCCAGCCAGCGGCCAGCATGACCCAGTAAGCCATAATCACAACGATAAACTGGGCGAGGATAGTGCCCAGAAAGCGCGCAATCACCAGGTAAGTGTTCATCACCTTGACGTCTTCAACCGGGCGCGTGCCGCTGATGCACTGGTCGGTAATCATCGCCGCCGGCGGGTCCACCAGGATAAACAACAGCAGCGTGGCGATTCCATTGACGATGCCCGAAAGCGTCACGCTCGTTGCCCTGAGCGACGGCTCCAGCGCCGCCGCGTAGATGGTGGAGAGCACTCCCACCGTGTAGAAGGCCGTCACCAGTATGTGAAAGACGATGAAATCCAGCGGAATGCGGCGCAGTCCTTTCAAATAGCCTTCGGTGCGGAAGGAGAAGGGCGGAGCGACGTAGCGCGGGAGCTTGAGCCAGCGCCGGGGATTGAGCAGGTAAACCACCAGCCGCGGTAGGGTCTTGACCTTCTCGAAGACCTCGATCAAGCGGACGAAGATGCGCATAAATGTGGGGGTGAGCAATGCGCCAATAACCGTGCCGATTGTGGTGGCGAGAATGATGATGTGGATTTTCCATAAAAGCGCGTTAATCAGCGTGTCCTGCAGGACCGGGTCGGGCACGACCGTCTTGTCGGCCATGTTGCCCACGATCGGCGCCTGGATGAGGTTGGACAGGCGCGCGAAGACAATGATGAGGTTGAACAGCGCAAGCGAAGTCGCCAGCCGTCGGGTTATCGCGCCGCTGGTGCGAATGGTTAGGGCGAGGGTGTCTATCATCGCCATGAAGCCGATGAGAACGGCAACGACGATGACCGCACGGTCGGCGATAACCACTGTGTCCGGTCCCGGCGCCATCAAATGGCCAGCGGCGTGTACAGCGCGATGAAGGAGACTTCCTGCTGCGGCGTCGTGGTTACCACCGCAACGAACCGGTAGAGGTTCTCCCGCAGAGGAACCTTGTTGTTCGTTGCTCCGTCCCAGTAGGCCTGGAAGGTCACCTCTTCACCCGGCTCTAGGGCCAGTGAATCCGTCTCCTGCGTGAAGTAGCGGTTATAAGCGTAGTTCCACTGCAGGCTGTCTTCCTTGTAAACTTTGAAGTCGTAGTACTGGCCGGTGGGGAAGCTGAGCATTTTGTGGCTCTCGCCCGAGTTGCGCATAACCAGAGTGAATTCATACGCCGGCTGCCCCTCAACTTTAACTTCACGCACGGAGAAATCGTAGGTCATACCCTCCATTTCCACGGTCGTGGAGCCCACAAGTTCGCCTACTATTTTCTCCGGGGCGGCAGACTCGGGTGGCGGTTCCTCGGCGGCTTCTTCTGCCGGTTCGGCTGCTTCCGTCGGTTCCTCGGGAGGAACGGGCGCCAGCCCCACGTCAACTTCTTCTTCGGCGATTACCTCGTATTCGCCGGGCGCCGTTTCCTCGAGCGGCAGGGGCTCTTCTTCCGCCGGTTCTTCCTCAACAGCTTCCTCCGGCCCGGACGGTTCTTCAACCGGCGGTTCGGGCTCTGCGAGCGGCTCTTCGATGGGCTTCTCCGCGAAGTAGCTGATTCGCTCCTCCAGCTCGTTGGTGTACCCGTCGTGTTCGGCGAGGAATTTCCCGACCACGTCGCGCACCAGGTGGGGATACAGCTTGCGCGCGCTCAGCGGATGCACTCCGGTCAGCCCTTCAATGCCCTGGGCCATCCGCTCGGTCACCGCCACTTCGTATACGGCGTCGGGCCTGATGGCCAGCCCCCGGACGCGTATGCTGTAGGCTGCGCGGTCGTAGATGCCGAAGCTAAGACCGCTCACCTGGAGAAACCCCTCCTGCCCCACGTTCGCCGCCGACTGGGAAAGCAGGCTGGCCAGTTCCTTGCCGGTTAGTGTGCCCTCCACGATGCGGCTGTCGCCGGGATAGGCCTTGTACAGGTCACCCCGCGTAATGGGGCCGGACTTGAGACCTTCGCGGAACGCGCCGGCTTCCAGCAGCGCGATGTCGGTCGCGGTAGCCTCGCGCACAGCGTCCGCAAAGAGGTTGCCCAGATTGGTTTCAAAGGAGTTGATTTTGGTTACGGGCATATCCGTGCCCAGGCTGCCGATGACCAGCGCGAACTGCTCCCGCGACAGGCGCTCCTGATAGGATGCAATGACGTTTAAGTAATCCGTATTCTCCACCCAGGCGCCGTCCATCGGAATAAGCTGCTCGTCAAAGTAGCGCATTCTGTAGCCCTGCGCACTGGCGGGATCACTCTCAAACGTGAGCTTGAGCAGGCCCACCTTGGCGCCCCAGCGTCCGGCCTGAACGATTAGCGTGCCGTCCACCTTGAGCGGCACCTGAAGTTCGGCCATCTGGCCGCCGGACACAATAACCGATACTTCGGGATGCGCCACCGCAAGCGCGATGTTTTCGGCGAGTGTAAGCGTCGAAAGGATGAATACGGTATCCACCTGTCCTTTCAATTGGGGTATCCACTCCGCGGCCACCATGCGCGGGTCGCGGAACTCTAATCCCTGTGTGCGGTCCGGCGGTAGCTTCGACGGCGTGGCGGGATCCGCCAGCCCGAGCAGCCCCACGCGGAACTTGCCAAATGTCACTATCTTAAAAGGCTCGCCCAGGTACTTGCCGCTGGCTTCGTCCAGGACGTTTGCGCAAATGAACGGTATGCCGCCCTCGCCGATGCGGGCCGAAAGCTCCGATCTGCCAATGGCGAAATCCATCGGGCCCAGGCCGCAGCCGTCATAGTCGAGCATCGACATCAACTGCGCGTCGGCCTCGCCCTGCAAATAGTAGGAGAGCGGAGCGTAGCCGAAAATGTTGCCCGCATCCAGCGTAATCCAGTTCATTTTGGTATGCGGGCGCTTGGTCTGGAAGAACATTGCGCGCTTGGCGTAGCCTCCCAGAGGCTTGGTGCTGCGATAGTAGTAAGACTGTATGCGGCCGCGGGTATCGTTGGTGTGCAGCACGGTTACGTTCACCAGTTCCGCTCGGGCCGGCATCGCCGAAAGCAGGACGGCTGCTAGCGCAAGCATCCCTGCGCTCAGCAGAATTAGCATTAAGGGTCGTCTCATACGCTCCCCCGTCACAGGCGTTACACTAGCGCTTCATTCTAGCACAAGCAACCTGTTGATATCTGTTTAACCCGGACTTGCCTTAGCACGATAATAGGGATGCACGGTGATGAAACGGGATGAGAAGATAAACCGGCTGTCGCACTGGTGGCGTGAGGTGGAAGCCCATTCGCACGACGACGAACAGTTGCAGCGCAAGCTTCATCTGATGGAGGCGGAGCTCAGGCACGTGCTCCGGGAAAGGGCCGGCGGCTCGCCCCAGTGGAAGCGCAATCTTGCGGCGACTACCGTGCTGGTGGCGGTTATCGCGCTGGCGGTCGGGATGCTGCGCTTTTTCGGCGTGCCCGATATGTCCCGCTCCGGACTGGAGGCTGCGGCCACCGTCGCCGCTCGCAGCGATGTGGCTTTCGTAAAGGCGGCTTCCAGCTTGCCTGCGGGCGAAGCAACGACCGCTTACGCTCCTCCGGCCTCAAAAGCCGATGAACGTAGGCCGCGCATAAAACGCGTTGCCCAGTCGCGCACGCCGGCTCGTGCCACCACCACCCCGCCGAAGGAGGTCGCTCCGGCGGCAAAGGAGGCGGTGCCCGCCACGGCGCCGTCACCGACCCCGTCTGAAGCGCCGGATACAGCCGGTAGGAGTGAGCCCGGACTTGACGCTCTCGCGTTGCTCTCGGCCTTTGAGAGCGAATTTGAGGAATAGCGCTCCACACTGCTATAATTTCTAGACCTCAAATTATTCCAGGAGGGAGGGATGGCGAGTCAACCCCTGCATCTGAGAGTTCTTAAGCTGGCATTGTTCTCGCTGCTGGTCTTCGCTATTGAGATGGCAGCGCCGGCTTCACCCGCACGCGCGCAAGGCGTCGTAGTCGACAACATCCAGATAACGGGTCTGGTGAACCTTGAGCAGTCAGTAGTGCTTGATGCCCTGTCCATCAAGGTTGGCCAGGAGATAACGGGAACCGTGCTCAGCGAGCTGAACCGCAACAGCCAGCTCTTGTACGAAACGGGCTACTTCCAGGAGCCGCCGGAACTCACGCTTGATTACCACGAAGGGCTTACCATTCTGCTCATTCGCGTGCTGGAGAATCCGCCGTTCGCCGGTGTGGTGTTTGAAGGCAATACGCTGTACACGGACGAGGAGCTGATGGAGTTCATAACCCAGACTCCCGGCGAAATCACCAACCTCCGCCAGCTGGAAGAGGATATATCGCTGGGCATTCTGGGTCGCTATGCCGGGGACGGATACGTAGGGGCGTATATTGTGGAGTTCGCCCTGAGCACGCTGGAAGAAGACGCGGGGACGGTCTATATCACCATCTCCGAGGGCATGGTGGAGGATATCGTCTTTGAAGGAAATGAGAAGACCAAGGATTCACTACTGCGCATGATAGTGAGCCGCCATGTGGAAATTGGAGAGGTGCTGAAGAAGGGCGCCGTAGAAGAAGCCATGCAGGACCTCTACAACCTAGGCATCTTCGAGCAGGTGGAGCCGACGATGGACCCCGCACCCACCGGGGGCAACGTCATCCTCAGATTCTCGCTGGTGGAAGCCGCCACCGGACAGGCCGGCGTCGGCGTCGGCTACTCCACGATCAACGGGTTGCAGGGCACGCTCTCCTACAGCGAGAGGAACTTTCAGGGCCGGGCGCGGACTATTACTGCCGTGGTGGTTTTCAGCAAGAACAATCCGGGCTATCAGCTTGATTATTCCGACCCCTACGTAAGCGAAAAGAGCTTTTTTTCCACCAGCATTTACGACCTGAACTACCGGCAGCAGCGCAATCCCGACTCGGCCATTGAAAGCGAAATAGACGTGGACAGCGTGGGCGGCACGGTCACCTGGGGTCAGCGTATGACCGACGAGCTGTCGGGAAGCGTCTCGCTGGGGCTCACCGACTACGACTACAGCATTATCAAAGGCGACCCCTTCCGCGAGTATGGGCCCGAAAGGCGGCGGCGCCTTGAGCAGACGGGCCAGACCCGCAGCGTAACCTTCGGTCTGACCCACGACGCCCGCGACAATGTCTTCGTCACCCACGACGGCACCTACCTGGGCACCAGCGTTCAGGTGGCCGGCTTCGGGGGGGACTTCGATTTCCGCAAGTACGTCGCCGACGGGCGGGTGTTCCTTCCCCACGCCGAAAAAAATACCGTAGCTTTTCGCGCAAAGGTCGGGCTGGCGGAAGGCAACGTTCCGATTTTCGAGGAGTTCCGCGTTGGCGGCGTAAACTCCGTGCGCGGCTTGCCGGAGGACGACCTCACGGGCACCAAGATGCTTCTGCTCAACGGGGAGTACCGCTTCCCGCTGGACAAGAAGAAAACCTTTACCGGCGTGGTCTTCGCCGATGCTGCATGGGTGGGAGAGAGTTTCTCCGAAACCGACGCTTCCTACAGCGCCGGTGTGGGTCTGCGCTTCCGCGTGCCCGCGCTGGGTCTGGGCTCCATCAGGCTTGATATGGGGTGGGACCTCCGTGACGGCGGTGCCCGCCTTCATTTCGGCATCGGCGAGATGTTCTAGTATCGGCTGTTTGAGGTCGGCTGAAACAAGATGCGTTCTAGAGCGTTAACTGCAATCCAGTCAGCCACGCTTCACCTAACGGTCGCGCTGCTCGTTGTTTTCGCGCATACGTCCCCAGGTTCCGCCCAGAATGAACCTCCCGTTATCGCCGAAGTCAAGCTGGAGCTGGAATGGCTTGAAGGACAGCCGGGGGAAGCGGTCGCCGCGGAGGTTGAGGAGGCCATCGGCCGGACGCTAAACCTGGCGATAATAGACCAGCTGGGAGCATCGCTGGAAAAGCTCCAAGCCAATCGGGAGCAGATAAGCCAGACCCTGTTCAACGTGCTTGATTTGGTGCTGGGCAAGCGAGGTATGGAGCTGAAGGAGCTGGACATATCGCCCGGCGAGATTACGCTGGTCAGGCTGAAGGTCGCGCTTCTGGGGCAGGCTATAGAGAGCTTCGTTGTGGATTTCAGGTTCACCTCGGACACTCCGTTTCTTGCGGCGATTACCGAAGCCGACCGCAGCTCGCTCGCGCAGTCCCTTACAGAAAGCCTCGCAGGGACGCCTTACAGCGACGCGGACTGGATAGAGCGGATGGTCATCCGCCGGGTGAATGAGTTCCTTTCCGCTAGAGACGAGTACGCCGGGTTCGATACGCTCGTTTTAGTGCTGCCTGACACCAGGACGAGAGCCTACGTGACTCTGATACCGCGTGAGGACGCCACGGTTGTGAGCCGGTTTTTCGTCAAGCTGCGGTCAAACACGATGCTCAACTTGCAGCTGGCGGACGTGGGCAGTTTCGTGGGGGCGAACCTGGAAAGCCTGCGGGGACTGCCCACCGATTTCGTCGCCAGCAGGTCCGAAGAAATCTGCGACTACCTGACCGCCGAAGCCGTGTTCGCTCCCGAAGTGAGGATTATGGAGCCCGTGGCGACGGCGGAGCTTTTTGTCGTGCGCGACGACCTATCGCTAGTATTCGACGTGGAATCCCGGCGCTTCCGCCTTAGCGCCGGCGGGCGGGTTGACTTCAACCGCGAGGAAGACGAAGCGCGCTTTGATTTCACTGCGGGGCTTAGGCTGAATCCTTCAGCCGACGCGTGGCTTCACGGGACTTTTTACCCCGCCGAGTTTGAACTGCGCCCACAGCTGGGCGTAGGGCTGCGCAAAGAGGGCAAAGCGCTGCTGGAAGCCGGCTACGATTTCAAAATGAATAGCGGCGTGCTTCGCGGCCGGCTAAACGTCCTGCCGGATTTCTACTTCTCCGCCGAGCATTACGTCAAGTCCCGCCTTAAGGACGAGAACGAGTACGGCATTACGTATATCTTCCGAAACTACTACGAATTCAAAGTGACCACTGACTTCCGGGATGAACTTTTCGCATCGGTGGGAGTGAGGATATGAAAGCGACCCTGGAACAACTGGCCAGGTTCGTCGGCGGAAAGGTCAAAGGCGACGGCTCTCTGGTTATTAAAGGATTCTGCTCGCCGCAACAGGCGAAACCTGATCGCATCGGATTCATCGAATCCAGCGGCGACCGCAGGCTGCTGAAGGGCGCGCATCCCGGCGCGGTTATCACCACGCCGGAGCTGGCGCGATACTTCGAAAACGCCATCATCGTGGACAATCCCCGGCTTGCCTTCGTGATGGTGATGGAGCACTTCCTGGGGCGCAAAAAAACTCCCGGCCGCAAGGCCGTAAGCAAGCAGGCGCTGGTTCACGGCAAGGCGCGGCTGGGGAAAGGAGTGAGCGTCGGCGCGTACGCCATCGTGGAGGAAAAAGCGCGGATAGGCGCGGGCGCGGTAATCGGCGCCGGATGCTACGTCGGCGAGGACGTGGTTATCGGTGAACACACGCTGCTTTACCCGAACGTTACCGTGCTGGAAAACTGCGAGATTGGCGCCCGCTGCATCATCAATTCGGGCACGGTGATAGGCTCGCAGGGATTCGGTTTCGTCTCCACGAAAGAGGGCCACCGCAAGTTTCCCCAGGTCGGTCGCGTCGTCATTGAAGACGAGGTGGAGATCGGCGCCAACTGCGCCATCGACCGGGCGGCGCTGGACGAAACGCGCATCGGCCGGGGCTGCAAGCTGGACAATCTGGTGCAGGTGGCGCACAACGTTAAGATCGGCGAATATACGCTCGTGGCCGGGCAGGTGGGCATCGCCGGCGGAACCAGGATTGGCCCCCGCTGCGTCCTGGGGGGACAGGCCGGCTTTCAGGGAGGAATCGAAGTCGGCGAAGGCAGTACCGTTGCGGGGCAAAGCGGGGTCTTCGGCTCGCTTCCGCCGAAAAGTCGCGTTTCGGGCTATCCGGCCAAGCCCCATCAGCAGGCCATGCGGGTGCTGGCGCTCACCCACAAGCTGCCTGAACTCACCGAAAAGATTAAGGCTCTGGAAGCCGAAATAAAAAAGCTCAAGCGAGGGCGCAAGAAGTAGGCTCAGCTCAGCTTCGTGCCGTTTATGATCAGGTGAAATTCGCAGCCCAGGTATCTCGCGGCTTCGCGCGACATCATCATGCGCTCGGTGAATATCTGGAAATACTCCATCACCGAGGCAATCTCCGTGTCAATCTTCAGCTCAAGTGTAATGACCGACTTGTCGCCGTCCACCGAAAGCTCGGATTCGACGCAGGCGTAGTTTACGTCGTCGTGTATGTCTTCAAGCTCTTCGTGGTAATCGCGCACCCTTGAGCGGTGCACGTCCGCTTTGTCCCCGATGGTAACGGCGGCGTTTATCGCGCTGATAGGGGGGTATCCTATCTGCTCGTGGTTTCCGATGGCGCCCATCACCACGCCCGCCTGATGCGGGGTAAATCCCAGACGCAGCATGATAGGATACGCCAGCAGGGCGCCGGTTTGCTCGTGATTGTCCCGCGCGATTACGTTGCCGATGTCGTGCAGCAGGCCGGCGGCCTTGGCGAGCTCCACTTCTTCTTCGGGATAGCCCAGTGTCACCAGGATATTGCCCGCGCTGGTGGCAACCTGGGTGACGTGCCGCATACCGTGTTCCGTGTAGCCAATGGCGGCCATCGCCTCGTCGGCCAGCCGTATGTACTCGCGCACCTCGGGGTCCTGGCGCAGCCTGTCGTAAAGGTCGGTTGCGCTTTGCTCCGCCGGTTCAGCCCTGTGTTTTGAAGCCATATTGTTTATCTCCCCTGTTGGATACCGCGCAGCGCCAGATTCTCACTTGCCCTCTTCAGCGCGGTTCTTCCTCGGGGAATATAACGTCATCACGCGACGCTTCCTCCGCGCCGCCCTTTTGCCCCCCGGGGGATTCGCCGGCGGGCGGCGGTGCGTCAACGGCGGCCCGTCCGGCGAGCTGCGGGTTTTTCCTTTCCAGAGCCTCGATGAAGCCCTTGAGCAGCCCGTAAAACTCGTACTCGAATCGCTCGCGCGCGGCCTGGATTTCGGCATGTTTGGCGTTCATCGCCACGGCCTTCACCCGCGCTTCCGCCAGGATGTTTTCCGCTTCCTTCTGGGCGTTGGCGACTATCTCGTCGCGGCTTTTCTGGGCGAGAACGATGCTGTCGCGCAGCGTCCCCTCGCTGGCGCGGTAGCGCTCCAGCTCCACCTGAATATCCGCAAGTTGCCTCTTCAGCGCTTCGATTTCTTCAACGTGGTGTTGCAGCGTGTCCACCACCAGCGAAACGAACTCGTCTACGTCCGCGCGGCTGTAGCCGAACATCGCGGAGCCAAACTTGTACTTCTCAACGTCGTTTATGGTCAGCATAGGCGTCTCCCTGAACAATCGGCTTTGATTATACCTGATGGCCCGAATAACGTGACGCCGAATGCGGGTTGTGCAGCGTTTCACAAGGCGATTCGCCGCCTGAAAGCCTTTTAGCGGGAGACTCGGGGGCGTGGAATCAGTTAGCTCGTTGTGCTATCATTGAGCTGGCAAATGTCAGGGCGGCAAACCTGTTGCGCAGGCGTTAGTGATATTCGTCACTAACGAATTACGCTGCTGGACGGAGTGCCAAAGGGCTGTTTTATAAAGCCCTGCTCGGCAAAAAAAGCTTCGCCGCCTCAGGCGTAAGCTGCAATACATAAACTCGGGCCGCCCGGAGCGGCCTTGGAGGAAGGAATGGCTGGAAAGCACGTAACTATCGACGGAAACACCGCAGCGGCCTTTACCGCTCATGCCACAAACGAAGTAGTCGCCATCTACCCCATTACGCCATCCTCGGTTATGGGAGAGCTGGCAGACGAATATTCCGCGCACGGCCGCACCAACGTGTGGGGGCAGATACCCACCGTAGTGGAACTGCAGTCCGAGGGCGGGGCCTCCGCCGCCATTCACGGAGCGCTCACCGGCGGCGCGCTGGCAACCACCTTCACCGCATCGCAGGGATTGCTGCTGATGATACCCAACATGTTTAAGATATCGGGAGAGCTGGCGCCGACCGTGTTCCATATCTCGGCGCGCTCAATTTCGTGCCAGGCGCTTTCCATATTCGGCGACCATTCGGACATTATGTGCGCACGCTCCGCCGGCTTTGGCATAATTTTATCCGGCAGTCCGCAGGAAGTTACGGACAACGCGCTGGTGGCGCAGCGGGCTACGCTCAAAAGCCGCATCCCCTTCCTGCAGGCCTTTGACGGCTTCCGCACCTCCCACGAAATACAGAAGATTGAAGAGATCCCCTACGACGTGATGCGGGACATGATTGACGAAGAAGACATTGTCGCCGTGCGCGAGCGCGCGCTTAGGCCGGAGAATCCCACGATGCGCGGCACGGCGCAGAATCCCGACCTTTACTTTCAGGGACGCGAAGCGGTCAATCCCTACTACGACAGGTGCCCCGAAATCGTGCAGGAGGCGTACGATAAATTCGCCGGCTTCACCGGCCGCCAGTACAGGCTGTTCGACTACTACGGCGCGCCCGACGCCGAAGTCGTGATGGTCATTATGGGCAGCGGCGCGGAAACCGCCGAAGAAGCGGTCACCTACATGCATGAAACCGAGCGCAAAAAGTGCGGACTGATCAAAGTGCGCCTGTACCGACCCTTCTCGTCCAGGCACCTGCTGGAAGCGCTGCCGGATACGGTGAAGGTAGTGGTAGCGATGGACCGCACCAAGGAGCCCGGTAGCGACGGCGAGCCGCTGTATCTTGACGTGAGCAACACGTGCGTCGAAGGGACGCGCCAGGGCAAATTCAAGTCCATGCCGCGCGTCATCGGCGGACGCTACGGGCTGAGCTCTAAGGAGTTCACTCCGGCGATGGTCAAGGCGGCGTTTAAGCACGCCTGGAGCGAAGACCCCTTCACCGGATTCACCGTGGGCATTCACGACGACGTGACGCACCGCTCGCTGGACTTCTCGGAGGAGATTGATTCCGAGCACCCGTCCACCTATCGCGCCAAGTTCTACGGCCTGGGCGCGGACGGCACTGTCGGCGCCAGCAAAAATACCATCAAGGTATTCGGCGAAAATACCGACAAGTACGTGCAGGGGTTCTTCGTTTACGACTCCAAAAAGGCCGGCGGCGTGACCTGCTCGCACCTGCGGTTCTCTGACGAGCCGATTAAGAGCACATATCTCATTGCCAAGCCCGACTTTGTGGCCATCCACGCGGAGAGCTTTCTCGGCCGCATTGACGTATTGAAGGGCATCAAGGAAGGCGGAACCGTGCTGATAAACACCTACGTCCCGCCGGAGAAGCTCTTCAACAGCCTGCCCCGGCGCGAGCAGGAAGCCATCATCGGCAAAAAGCTCAAGCTTTACTGCATCAACGCCTACGAAATAGCCAAGGAACTGGGCATACCCGGAAGGATTAACACCACGATGCAGGCCGCGTTCTTCAAAGTTTCCGACGTTATGCCAGAAGACGTTTATACCAGGGCGATTGAGGGTGCGATCACCAAGACCTACTCCACCAAGGGCAAGGAAGTCGTGGAGATGAACATCGCCGCGTTCCGCAAGGGCAAGGAGATGGTGGTCCAGGCTCCGGTGCCCGACAAAATCACCGTTTCCGGCGCGGAACTGGAGCCAATTGAAATCGAAGATCCGGTAATCCACGAGTTCTACGATGAAGTCATCGGCCCGGTAATCAAGCAGGAGGGCGACGTGGTTCCCGTTTCACGGATGCCGGCGGACGGGGCTTTTCCCACGGCGACTTCGCAGTACGAGAAGCGCTCCATCGCCACCCACCTGCCGAAGTGGAATCCGGAGTTTTGCATCCAGTGCGGCTGGTGCTCATTCGTGTGCCCGCATGCGGCGATAAGAGTGAAGGTTCACCCCAAGTCCGAAATCCAGCTTTCCGACGAGCTTTACGTCACCATTCCCTACAAGGACAAGCAGGCCACCGAAAACGACGTTTACCGGGTGCAGGTCTTCCCCGACGACTGCACCGGCTGCGAGGCCTGCGTGGAGTACTGCCCGGGCAAGGAGACGGTGGACAAGACGGAAACCGGCCGCAAGGCGCTGGAGATGGTGCTGAAGGGCGAGGTGCAGGAAAACGCCCAGACGACGGTAAAGGAGTTTCTGCGCCTGCCGGAGACCGACGAGAAATTCATCAAGATTACCACCGCCAAGGGCAGCCAGTTCAGGCGCCCGCTCCTGGAGTTCAGCGGCGCGTGCGGCGGCTGCGGCGAAACCCCGTATATAAAGCTGGTAACCCAGCTCTTCGGCGACCGGATGATGCAGGCCAACGCCACCGGCTGCTCCTCCATCTGGGGAGGCACCGCGCCGGTCTCGCCGTTCTGCGCAAACGAGAAGGGGCACGGCCCCGCCTGGTCCAGCTCGCTGTTTGAGGACGCTGCCGAGTTCGGCTACGGGATGCGACTGGCGGTAAACGCGCTGCACGTTAAAGCCTACGCCATGCGCGAGCAGCTTCTCGCCGATGGCGACATCCCTGGCGAGATAAAAGACCGGCTGGCCAGGCTGCATACCATAGAGGAGCAGTACGCGGATCCCGCGAACATCAGGGCCAACCAGGAAATCACCGCTGAGCTGGAGACGGTCGTCCAGCGCTCCAATGGAAAACGCTCGCCGAAGCTGGCCTACCTCAAGGAGATGCTTCCCTACTTCGTCAAGAAGTCCGTCTGGGGAGTGGGCGGAGACGGCTGGGCCTACGACATCGGCTATGGCGGCCTGGACCACGTGCTGGCGTCCGGCGACGACGTGAACCTGCTGGTGCTCGACACGGAGGTCTATTCCAACACCGGCGGGCAGCGCTCCAAGGCCACGCCTATGTCCGCGGTGGCCAAGTTCGCCAGCGCGGGCAAGCAGACCGCCAAGAAAGACCTGGGTCTGATGGCGATGGCTTATCGCTCGGCCTACGTTGCCAGCGTCTGTTACAGCGCCAAGCCGGGGCAGGTGGTGAAGGCGCTGCTGGAAGCCGAATCCTTCCCCGGGACTTCGCTAATCATCTGCTACAGCCACTGCATTGAGCACGGCTTCCCGCTGCAGACCGTGGGCGAGCAGGGCAAGCTCGCGGTGGAGTCAGGCTACTGGCCGCTTTACCGCTACGATCCCCGGCTCATCGACGAGGGCAAGAACCCGCTCCAGCTTGATATGAAGGAGCCCAAGTACACCTTCCGCGACTATGCGATGAAGGAAAACCGCTTCCGCCGGCTCCTGCGCGAGTTCCCCGAAGAGGGGGAGGTGCTGCTGGCCCAGGCGGAGCTTTCGGTTCACCGCCGCTGGCTGTTCTACAAGGCTCTTTCCGAAATGGACTACTCCGACTTCGCCGCGAAAGTGGAAGAAGCCGTCACCGCCTCGTAGCTGAACGGGTGGCGCG
>JAOZQG010000135.1 GCA_029932365.1 bacterium
AATTGGTCAAGCAGGGAACATCGAAATACTCGTGAACTTCCCCATAATGGCTATACTGAGGGGAGTTCTTTGGCATGATTTCTCTAAAGTTCCCCAATCTTCCCGTGACAAGATGACAAGGCTATGGGGTTCGAGTGATTGGATTGACGACTGGTACAAAAGCGAGAAGACGCTCTTCGGCGAGACTGTGCAGATTCGGAAATACCGCGATGCACTGTCATTCGGTGCCCTCTTCAGAGAGAGACTTAAGAGTGTTTTCAAGTTCACGACGGAACCACTGCTTATCTGCAACACGCGAAGAGCACCGCTGTATACAATGCAGTTTGCCGGGCCAAATGCTACTGGAAGTAAGATAATGGATGATATCATGGGTGACTACAAGGAATAGCACTGATCCCTTAGGACAGCAGACCTCGAATCTCTGAGAATAGCCATTTTGCCCAGATACGAAACCCGCAAATCCAAAATAGTCGTAAAAACAGAGTCCGGTTATTGACAAAAGTCGCTATAATAGTAAGTGAGAGTAGTAATAGCGGCGGGGACGCCGCCCGTTTCGGGGCGATTTTTCGCCTGACACGGGCTTTCCCCTCATCGGGACGGCTGTCATTCATCCGCTGGGGCAACTTTACCCTTCAGCGTCCCCGCCGAAGCTCTCGCAGCATATGGATACGACTGAAAAAACCGACAAAGGCAAACCCGACCGCCGGGATTTCAGAGACGAAAGCGGGCAGTCCCGCCATAAGCTCGAGCGGGGAGAACCTGCCCTCCGTAGCCTTAGCGAAGGAGGGTTCAGTCCCGCCGCGCTGTTCGCGCAGCTTTCGCGCCTGCTTGCGCTTTACTTGAAGCGCGCCGAGGACACCGACGCGCTGGACAAGCTGGCGCCCAAGGACGCGCTTGCCTGCGCCAAGACGGTTATGGCGATGATGGCCGACCTGCAGGGCGGCAAGCCCGCGTCGGTGGACGAGCACACGCAGTGGCCCCGGCTGGAATTGGGATTTACCGCGGGTGGCGCGGGCGTCTCGATTGGTGGCGCGGGCGTCTCGATTGGTGGCGCGGGCGTCTCGATTGGTGGCGCGGGCGTCTCGCCCGTGATTCCGCACAATCGGCGGGGCACAGGTCCCCGCCCTACAGGCTCTTCTTCTCGCTACTCGCCACCCGCTACTCGCTACTCAGGTGCGGCGGAAGCCGCGCCCATCTCCTCCCTTGAGGACGCAATCGTCGCCGTCTGCCGCGCCGACGAGGAGACGCAGGCGCTGGAGCCCTGGGCGCGGCTGCTTACGCGCATTGACGAGCTTTGCGTGCGCATCCAGCAGGACCTCGACGACTGGCGCGAATCAAGTGGCGCGGAGGAGTGGGATCCCGGAGACAACGGCGAGCCGCCGGCGGAGCAAATCCTGAGCCTGCCGCGGGGCGACGGCCGCAGCATCCCGTCGCCACCGGAATTTGGCGAACCGGCGGGCGATGACGAAGCGAGCGAAAACGACGATGGCAACGACCAAGACTTCCCGGCGCGGCACAATCCGCGCGGCCCGTAAATTTCCCGGCGGCGCTTACGACCCCGATTTTCTGCGCCGGCTTACGCAGCGCGACTTCTTCGAGGTTTTAGGCTACACGCCCCATCGCGGACAGCGGCGCATCCACCAGTGCACCCGGCGCTTCACCGTGGCGATTTGCGGGCGGCGCTGGGGCAAGACGCTGGCGGCGGCGCGCGAAGCCGGCCACGCGGCGATGCAGCCCGGCGCGCGGATATATGTCGTCGCGCCCTACCAGCACCTCTGCACGCGCGTGTTCGACCGGCTGTGGCGCGACCTGGTGACGCGGCTGAAGCTGCCCACCACCGCGCGCAGCCGAAGCGAAATGTACCTGGAATTCCCCTGGGACGCGCGCATAGAGGGGCGCACCGCCGAGCGCCCGGAGAATCTCGTGGGCGAAGGGCTGACCTACGTCGTGTTCGACGAGGCGGCGAAGGCGCGCTCCGGCGTGTGGGAGCGCTACATCGCGCCCTCGCTGATGGACAGGCGCGGCCGCGCGCTGTTCATCTCCACGCCGGAGGGCATGAACTGGCTCTACGACCTCTACCTGCGCGGGCGCAAGAAGTCCGACCGCGACTGGCACTCTTTCATCTCGCCGTCGAGCAACAACCCCTACCTGCCCGCGGAAGAGCTGAAGCTTGCTCAGCGCACGCTTTCGCGCTTCGCCTACGCCCAGGAGATAAACGCCGAGTTCACCCGCGCCGCAAACCTCGTTTACGCGGCGTTTTCGCACGAAAAGCACGTCAAGCGCCTGAGCTACGATCCGCAGCTTCCACTTTACCGCGCGCTGGATTTCGGCTACACGAATCCCTTCGTGTGCCTGACGATTCAGGTCGCGCCGGGCGACGAGGTGCGCGTGCTGGACGAGATGTACCTGCGCGCCAAAACCATCGGCGAGCTCGCCGAGCTGATGAAGCAGACGCTTGCGCCCTACCATGAGCAGTTCCGCAAGTTCTGGTGCGAGCAGGCTGTGCGACGCCCGCGCGGGCACCACGAAGCGCCGCTGACCCATCCGCTCACCGGCGGGCCGCGCTTCCCGCGAAACGTTGACGAGTTCAACGAGTGCACGGTGCACTTTTGCGACCCGGCGGGCGCGGGAGAACGGGCGCACCTGCGCACGATGGGCGTGTTCACCCAGGCGCGCTCCTCGCCGCTGGCTTACGGCATTGAGCTAATCCGCAGCGCGCTGGAGGGCGACGGCGAAAACCCCAAGCTCTTCGTGGACCCGCGCTGCGTAAACCTGCTGCGCGAGTTTTCCAGCTACCGCTATCCTGACGAGGACGCGATGCGCGCGGGCGCTGCGCAGTCGCGCGAAACACCGCTCAAGGAATCCGACCACGCCCTCGACGCGTTGCGCTACTTCATGGTGAATATGTTTTAAGACGCGGGGCCCGCGCGTA
>JAOZQG010000136.1 GCA_029932365.1 bacterium
GGCTACGGGCTACCGGCTGCTTCCCCCGCCGCCCCCACCTGACGCTAGCCACGCGTGGTTATCCCCGCGTTCAACAGATTATCACCGCAAACGGAGGTGTTGATTCGTTGCCCAAAGCGCCAGATGAAAATTCGCCCGCACTATCCACCATCCTGGCGAGAAGCCAGGTATGCGATCGCGCAGGTCGGCAGCACGCGCAGGCGGCGCGGCCTAATCACCCGTTTACCCGCTGTTGACAAGGTGGGAATCTGCGTTGACGGCGTGCAGCGGTTTATTAAATGTCACCGAGTTATCAACAAGTTATTGACACGTGGTGCGCCTATCCGGTAGAATAATTTAACCTACTGGAGGGAATCAGATGAGAGGAAGGGCGTTTTTGGGTGTTCTAACCATTTGTGCAGTGCTGCTGTCAGCGAGCCTTGCCGCGCGGGCTATGCCCAGCTACTTGGGGCCTTCTGGCCTGGTGCTTACGCCCGACGCCCAGACCAACGGCATCTCGGGCCTTTCGTTTTCGGCGCACTTTTTTGACCTTACGGGCGCGCTTGAAGCTTACGGCGTGGACGGCGCCACCAGCGTGTACGCCGCCAATTACAGCCCCATCCCGGCGCTGGAATTCGGCGTGTCCGCGCTGGACAGCGACACCAGCGGCGGCGCCACGCTGCTCAACGGTAAGCTCATCGTCAGCGACGAATCCTCGCTGCAGCCGTTTTCCTTCGTCGGCGGCGTAATCGACATGCTCGACCAGCAGGAGATGACGCCCTACGTGCTGGTGAGCAAGCGCTTCAGCCTGTCGGGACCGCTGGCGTCCAACCAGATAGGGCTGTCGCTCAACGCGGGCTACGGCGGCGGGTTTTACAGCGACGGCGTGCTCGTGGGCGGCGAGCTGAGGGTGCATCCGCAGTTTTCCATCGTCGCCGAGGGCACGAAGAAGTACATCAACTTGGGCGCGCGATTCTCCTCGTCGGGGCTTTCGCTGGACATGGGGCTCATCGACATGGAGGATTTCGCCGGCGGCATAAGCTACACCTGGTCGCTGTTCTAGCGCGTTCCAGTAGCGCATTCAGCGTATTGCGTCCTGTGAAGATTGTGCTTACCGTAGCGCGTGGCGCGATTACTGCGGAAGCTCAAAAAGCGTAAGGAAGCTTTTATCGCGGTAGCGCGCGGCGAGCAGCCGGGCGTGAGGGCTGAAGGCGAAGCTTTCCGCGCCCTGCATCACCACCCATTCCTGCGGCCCGTTGCGTTCTTTCAGGCACAAAAAGATATCGTTGGCCGGCGCGCGCACGCGGATAGCGTAGGGCAGGCGGTAAAACGCCCGTAGAAATCCCAGATAATCCCCGTCGGGCGAGAGCTTCGGCTCAAAATCAAATCCCCGATCCTGGCTGACCAGCAGCACTTCGGGCTCCTCGTCCGGGCGCAGCAGCAGGATGCGCGAGGCGAAGCGCGCGGCGTCGCCCTCCTCCGGCGTTTCGGGCAGCGCAAACGTTTCATCCACCATAAGGAATCCGGGGAAGGAGCCGCCGAACGCCTCCTTGACCACCGCGCCCGCCAGCACCTCGCCGCTCTCCACCACTTGCAGCCCCAGGTACTGGTACGCTTCGTGGACGCGCGAAATTGTGTTTTCGCTGAGCGAATACCTGACCAGAAAACTCCCGCGCGGGTACTCGCCATTGAAGCTGCGCGCGGTCATCAGTATCGAGTTGCTTTGCCGGTCGTAGGCCATATCGTCTATCAGGTCCACCTGCTCCTTGAGAGCCAGCGGCAAAAACGCGCCCGTCTCCAGGCTGAGCCTCCCCAGGCTGACCACGCTTTCCGGCGAGCTGAACTCCTGCGCCGCGACGTAGACGTATTTATCAGTGTTGTCCCACACGCTTTCGCCCACGGTGAAATCCGCGGGCATCTTGCTGAAGCTGAATGCGCGGATGCGCGGCGCTTCCAGATCCACCACTTTGAAAAATGGGGGCTCCAGCGGGCCCGCGGGCGGCACATAAAAGGCGATGTAGCGCCGGTGCGGCGAAAGGGTAAAGGTAAGCCGCTCCCAGTCCGTGTGCTTGCCCAGAACCCGGCTCAGATCGGTCGCCGAGATGAGCTTCTTGCGGTCGCCGGTGGTGATTTTGTGCAGCCACAAAATGGCGCCGTGGGGATTCACCGCGTAAAGCGCCAGCTCGTCGTCGTCCCACCAGCCGTAGTCGAGTATGAGCGAGCCATCGTTGAACACGATATGCGCTTCATCGCGCATCTCCGCCCGCGCCGTTCCCGGCGACGCTGCGAGAATCATCAGCGCTATCAGCATCGCTGCGCCGCGCGCAATCGCCGCCAGCGATAACCCCAACCTGCTCGATACTTGGTGTCCCATTGCGCCGGACGATTATAGAGTATCCTGCGCGCGGTGGGAAGGAGCTTTAGCGGTCAGCTATCAGCTTTCATTTTTCAGCAAGACTTCCGGAGAAGATTCTGCGCCTCTTGGGTTTAGCTCTTGCTAAAGACTGGTAGCTGGCGGCTGGCGACTGCGAAGCCGCGCCCCGCCTCTGCGTAACAGGAATTCAGGTATTGGCAATATGGGATTAGTAGCGAGTAGCCGGGGTGAGCGATTGTAGGGGCACAGCATGCTGTGCCCGTTTCACAGGTGTCAAAATAGTTGACCGCGAAGGCGGCCGTGAAGATGCAAGTCGGGGTTGCTTGTCCTGGATGGGCTATCAGCCGTTCTTCCCCGCTAACCTATCGGGAGCAGAAACCGAGGAACCTAACCGCGCGGCAACCTTGCCGGCTGGCGGGTGGCATTCTGCTACCAGCATGACGGGCACAGCATGCTGTGTGCGTCACAGGCGCATAAACCCATACGGAAGGGATTGCATCCTCCATCCGAACGAGTACGCGGCCCTCCGTCGC
>JAOZQG010000137.1 GCA_029932365.1 bacterium
TTTTCCTTGAGGTCGTAGGGCGTCGGCGATTCGAAGAACATCCCGCCCGTGCCGTCGGCGACGTACGTCAGCCCGTTCACGTCGATCTGGTCGCCCAGGCCCAGCGTGAAGACGGAGAAGCTCTCGTTTTTCGCCAGCACCTCGTCGCGGAAAAAGTCCATCAGCGTGTCGGGAGTTTCCGTGCTCGCGTTGTCCAGCCCGTCTGACAGCACGATGACCGCGCGCCTGTAGCCGCTTTCGTGCCGCGCCAGCGCCATGCCCTTGCGGATGGCGTCGTAGAGCCGCGTCTGGCCGAACGCGCGCAGATGATCCAGCGCGTCGGTGACGATTTCTTTGTCGTCGGTGAAGTCCTGCACCGTCACGACGGCGTCGGCGAACTTCACCAGCGCCACGCGGTCCTCGGGCTCAAGCTGGCGGATGAACGCCTTCACCGCCTCCACTTCCAAGTCCAGCGGCGACGGCACGTCCTCTACTTCGCTGCCCACGGGCCGGCCGAAGCGCAGCACGCCGGTCGCAACTTCGCCCTGCATCGAGCCGCTCACGTCAATGACGAAGCATATCGCCAGCGGCAGGTCAAAGACCTCCGGGTTGGCGAAACGCACCTCGTCCACCGGCTCGCCGTTTTCGCTGATGCTGAAATCCTCCGGCAGCAGATTCTTTATCGGCAGGCCGCGCGTGTCGGTGACCGACGCGAACAATCGCACGACCGGAAACTCGCTTAAGTCATACTGCGAGATGCGCACGCCGCGCGCCTTGGGAGCCGGTGGCGGTGCCGGCGCAGGCTGAGCTGGCGTTATGGGCGCTGTGGGCGCAGTTCCCTGCTGCGCTCCGCTTCCAGCGCCGGCGCCCGGCCCCTGCACGGGCGGGACGCTCGTCTGCGCGTATCCCGCCGCCGCGCAAAGCACAACGCACGTGGCAAGAACTGCCGCCCGCGCGACGAACGCGGCGATGATGCACCGTATCCGGCTTCCTGAGCGCATTCGCACAGCACCATCATTCTACCGCACCGGGCGCGCTGCCCGTGAAACCGCGACACCAGCTACTGTCCGTAGCACGCTAACCCGTCCTTTTTTGGTCAGTCGTAGATGGCGAATTTCAGGTTGCCGTTGGTCCAGTCATAGTAGCTGATGGCCGCGTTTCCGTTCACCACCTGCAGGAACGTGTGCGAGCCTACATCCCCTTCGCTGTCGAGGGCAAGAGGCGTGCCCCAGGTGTCTCCGTCGGAGTCGGTCGCTCGCACGTATTTCAAGTCATAGTTGGTGTAATCCAGGTAGCTGATGGCTGGATTCCCCTTCACTACTTGCAGAGAGGTGTACATGCCCGTCTGTCCTTCGCTATCCACGGTAACCGGCGTTCCCCAGTCGTTTCCATCGGCGTCGGTCGCTCGCACGTACTTCAGGTCGTTGTTGGTGCCGCCGTCGTGGTAGCTGATGGCCGGATACCCGTTGACGACCTGCAAAGAGTTATAGGAGCCCACAAAGCCCTCGCTGTCCACAACAACCGGCGTGCCCCAGCTATCTCCGTTGGCGTCAGTCGCTCGAACGTACTTCAGGTCCCAATCAATGTAGAGGAGGTAGCTGATGGCCGGATACCCGTTGACAACTTGCAGGGAGGTGTACCAGCCTGTTACTCCCTCACTGTCCACGATGACCGGCATGCCCCAGTTGTCGCCATTGGCATCCGTCGCTCGCACGTACTTCAAGTCGAAGCCGGTCGGGCTGTGGTAGCAGATGGCGGGATGTCCGTTGACAACCTGGAGGGAGGTATAGATGCCCACATTCCCTTCGCTATCAACGGTAACCGGAGTTCCCCAGCTTTCGCCGTTGGCATCGGCCGCCCGCACGTACTTCAGGTCATTGTTGGTGCCGTCCGAGTAGCTGATGGCCGGGTTCCCATTGACCACTTGCAGCGAGCAGTAATCACCTACATCCCCCTCTCTGTCCACCGTAACCGGCGTGCCCCAGCTGCTTCCATTAGCGTCGGTGGCGCGTACATATTTCAAATCTCTATTGGCCTTATCCAGATAGCTAATGGCCGGATACCCATTGACTATTTGCAGTGAATTGTCAGTGCCCACATCCTCTGAGCCGTCCGCAATATACAAACGCCATTGGACGTTCGCCGGATTGGAAGGGTCTCCGCGCGCATTCTCCGGGTCGTACGGAATCACCCGAAACCACGAGAATTCGGTATCGGGAACGCCATAAATGAAGGCTTTCCTCTCTTCGCTCTCCGGAGGGGCGTAATCTACAGTGTCAAATTCGGTGAAATCCCCATCGGCCGCATCCCCGCCTTCAATTGCGTAGCGCGCCACTTGCGACCCGTAGTTCATCGCAATGGGCGTGATGTCGGCTATGTCCACTTTGCCGTTTTCCGAGCCGTCCACCACCGCCTGGATGGAGTTTCGGTCGGCGTCGCCCTCCGGCACTTCCTCCCCGTAATGCATCGCAATCGGCGTTATGTCGGAGATGCCTACCGTGCCGTTCTGGTCGTAATCGCCCAGGTTCTGGTAGTGCCACTCCAGCGTATACGTCCCGTCGTAATGGTCAATGAGCGTCAGGTCGGTCACCCGGTCCTCGGCCAGCATCGGCGGCGCGGAGGCGAAGCGCGCGGTTGTTCCCCTAATAGTGGAGTCGGGGCTTTCCAGCCCCGAATTATTGCCAATTGAATCGCGACTGGAAAGTCGCGACTCCATTTGGGTGACCAGCGCCTCTTCCAGCGCCCCCTTCAACTCCACCCACAGCGCCTCATCCACACCCTCCGGACATTCCATCCCCTCAAGCTCCGCCAGCGCTTCGTCAAGGGATTTGTCCGTCACCGGGCTCGGCGACGCCACCCGTTCTTGCGGCTGGATTAGTCCGCGCTCGGTACTCCCGCCACACGTC
>JAOZQG010000138.1 GCA_029932365.1 bacterium
TTTTGGTCGAGCTCGGCGATAAACTCGTGCCGGGCCTGCGGGTCTCTTACGTCTCCCTCTGGCAATAGGCGCGCTTCTTGCAGAATTAACGCGAGTTTAAGCATTCGGCGTACCTTTCGTTCCGTCTGGCGTCTGCGCAGCCTAGCCTCACGGCGCTGCGCAGCGCGGGATACGTCTTTTCCCTTCTTAACAACACCTTCAACACCCGCATCAAATAGCCTAACGCCAGCACGCACTATTTTCTTGCTAGCTCGGTTAATTAGCGTCCATCCTACTGAGCGTACACCGATATCCAATCCGAGAGTAAGTTGGTTGGATCTCATTTTTGCCCCCTCAGTTGACAACAGACAGTATTGATTATACAATATTGTCGGATGCCAAATCCTAGTAAAGCGCCTGCGCTACGCGCAGCGTTGCCTGGGGTAGGGAGCCCTTAGAAAACCCTTGACGCTGGTTCGATACCAGCGTCATTTTTTTACACCGCCAGCTCCGCCACGCGGCCGGCCCGGAGGTCGGCGTAGAGCTTCCACATCAGCGCGGTGGCGAGCCAGAAGAGCGCGGCACCGATGATGAAGACGACATGCGCGCCCCAGAGCTCGTTTATGGCGTAGCCAGCCGGCGGGCCGACAAGCCCTCGCACGCCAACGAGCGTTACGTGGATCCCGCTGTAGGGTGCGGAATCTTCGGCGCGCGCGAAGTATATCGCCGCCAGCATCCACACGATGTGTATCCCCGACATTCCGAAGCCGAAAATAAGATAGGCGGCGAAGGCCCAGACGATGGGGTCGGTGCCGGTCGCTCCGGCGAGCGGGACGCAAAATAAAAGCGTCAACGGGTAAAAGCCCAGGATGAGGAATACCCAGCGGGAAAACGACACAGGATGCAGCCTATCGTAGATGTAGCCGAAAAGCGGTAGCAGCACGAGCGTTCCCACCTGGCTGAAGATGCCCAGCGCGACACCCACCTGGCTGTATTCGATGCTCAGCCTCTCGACTAGGAAGATGGGCACGATGGGCAGCAGCATCATAAACGCCAGCCCGTAGAGCATGAAGTTGCGCTCGAAAAGCGCGAACGGTCGGTTTTCGCGCAAAATCGCCCAGTTGTTGCGCAGCGGGACGACGATGCTGTCGTAGAGCACGTCCTTGAGCGGGCGGTGGCGCAGATAAAGCGTGCGTTTGCCCAGGAATGGCGAGCGCCTGTATTTTACGCGTGCAATCGCGGTGCTTGAGAGGAATCCCAGCACGCCGCCCACTGCGAACAGCCAGTGGTACGCGTTCGGGTCGTGCTCTAGGGCGTATCCGGCGAACACGGTCGCGCCGATTATCGCGATGGTGATGATAACGCCGAGCACGGAGTACATCTTTCCCAGCAGGTTGCGCGTGAGATTGGTCTGCAGCAGCGAGTTCATCGCCGGCGTGATAATCGCGCCGGACAGGAACGCCAGCGCCGAAAGCACGAGGAACGGCGCGCTCTGCGAGATGAACAGCATCGCGGCCAGCGGCAGCCGCCCGATGAGCCCCGACCAGAAGATGAACCCGCGCTTGTCGCGCCCGCGCATCCATTCCGTGGCGAAGATGGCGACGATGGACGTGACGGGCATGAGCATCGTGAAGATGGTGATCTCCAGGTTGGAGGCGCCCATCGTCTTCTTGAGGACGAACGCGGCGACTGACATTAGCCCCCACCACAGGCCGCTCAGCACGGAGCTTATGCCGATGTAGTGGAGCGTGTACTTGTCGATGAGCCCCAGCCGAAACCAGTTCAGCGGGTAAAACGAATAGGCTATTTTGCTGACGGGACTCGTATGCGCGCTCCCGGTGGAGGCTTAAGTTTCAGGCACTGCGCGGCGAAAACGCGCCGCCGGGTCGGTGATATAATAGCGCAAGTGCGCTGTGTCCGCGCTACCCGGGAGGAAAGGCGTGAGCCGTCCAGTAATCGTGTTCGGCACCCGCAATCCGGGCAAGCTGCGCGAGGTCGCAGCCGGCCTGGGGGAGGTGGCGCGCGTGCAAGGCCTGGACGATTTCCCGCCGGTTCCCGAGCCGGTGGAGAGCGGGGCGAGTTTCGCTGAAAACGCGCGGGCGAAGGCGCTGGCGTACGCTAAGCTGCTGGCGCCGCATCTGGAGAAGGATGCGCTGGTGCTGGCGGAAGACGCGGGGCTGGAAATTTACGCGCTGGACGGCTATCCCGGGGTACGCTCCAGCCGCATCGCCGACGACGACGAGGTCCGGAGAAGACTGGTGCTGGCGAAATTGCACGCGGGCGGATACTCCGACGAGGATAGCCGGCGGGCGCGCTTCGTCTCGGCTATGGCGCTGGTTACAGGCGGCGAGGTGCTGGCGCAGGTGGAGGGCGAGGTCGAGGGCGTCATCGCGCCCCAGCCGCGAGGAACCGGCGGTTTTGGCTACGACCCGCTGTTTTTTTACCCGCCGTACGGCAAAACCTTTGGCGAGTGTTCCCTGGCGGAAAAGCGCGCCGTGAGCCACCGCGCGATGGCGCTTACCGTGATTATGGATTTTATACGCAAGAATCTGACGGAGGAATGATGGCGAAAAGCCGTGAAAAAATCGGAAGCTACGGCCTGGCGGTCAACTTTTTTAGCGACGGGAGCGTCGAGGTAAAGGTCGACGGCAAGACCAATGATATGCGGGTTGTCTCGGTGCTGGAGATTGAGAAAATCCGCTTCATCAATACGATGATGTCGCAGGCCAAGAAGCATCGCGGAGGCACTCCTGTTCCCGGCAAAGGCGGCGAGGCATAGCGGAGCAAGTGATGCACGTGCGAATTCACGGTACGGCTGCCTGTCCGCCGGGGCTTTAGTCGCGGTCGGTTCTAATCACGTCTGTGGAAAATAGCACAGAATCCAGAGTCCGCTTTTTGCCAA
>JAOZQG010000062.1 GCA_029932365.1 bacterium
CCCCCACTCTAGAGTCGCGACCAGCCAGTAGGGCTGGCAAGCCTTCCAGTCGCGAGCATGCTGGCGGCCAATCGGGATTGGAAAATTTACCGGCCGAAGTGGAGGGCCGCGACTATAGGTTTAAAGGTGCCCTGTAGATACCCCCCGGCTACTGGCCTCTGGCTACTGGCTACTCCACTTCTTCTCCTATCCACCTGACATCATCTATGAACTTCACCGAAGCAGGCTCCAAACACCGCAATCTGGTAGAATCTTGCTTCCAAGGCCGAAAGCCGCAAATGGTATGAAAGAAAACGAAAACGATACCGCCACCGACGCGCTGGTCAGCCAGACCGTCGGCGTGCGCGGGCGCGACGAGCTGCAACAGCTTTTGGGCGACTTCGACTGCCACTTCCGCGCCCTGCGCGACCGCTTGGGGGTGAAGCTTTACACCAAGGGGATGGATGTCCACATTGTGGGGCCGCCGGCGGACGTGGAGCGCGCCCATGAGGTGATACGCGGACTGCTGCGCACCATCCGCAAGGAAGGCGCGCTGTCCGAAGAAGACGTGCGTGACCGCCTGGAGGAGGCTTCCGGCGCCGAACGCGGCGAGGCCGCAGCTTCTGAAAGCGACTTGCTGCCGCTTCTGCCCCACGTCTCGCCGCGCACCGAGGGGCAGGAGGAGTACCTGCGCTCGATTGCGCAGACCGACGTGACGCTCTGCTACGGCCCCGCGGGCACGGGAAAGACGTTCCTTTCGGTGGCAGCGGCCATTTCGCACTTCAAGCGCGGGCTGGTGAGCCGCATTGTGCTGACGCGACCGGCGGTGGAAGCCGGCGAATCGCTGGGATTTCTGCCGGGCACGCTGGTGGAGAAGGTCAATCCCTACCTCGTGCCCCTGTTCGACGCGCTTTACGACATACTGGGATTCGACCGCGCGCGGAAGCTCATCGAGCGCGGCGTGGTGGAGGTGGCGCCGCTGGCGTTTATGCGCGGCCGCAGCCTGAACAACAGCTTCATCATCCTGGACGAGGCCCAAAACACCACCTACCCCCAGATGAAGATGTTCCTCACGCGCATGGGGCGCAACAGCCGGGCGGTTGTCACCGGCGACATCACCCAGATAGACCTGGAGCGGCGGGAGAATTCGGGCTTCGTGTTCGTGCTCGACCTGCTCAAGGACCTGGACCCCGGCGTGCGCGTTGTGGAGCTAAAGGAAAAAGACGTGATGCGCAACCCCATCGTCCAGCGCATAATCAACGCCTACGATAGGTACGAAAGAGACCGGAGCCGAAAGCGTGGCGACGAGGAGCGGTAATCCGTAATGCCCGCGGACGCTAAAAAAAAACGCGAAGTGAACACCCGAGCACAACGGGCCGGATTCTGGCGCGTCCTCTGGGGTCTGGTGTTTTTCCTGGGCGTGCTGGCCGTTCTCTATGTGCACATCGTAGTATGGCCTGTAAGGTTCACGCCGGGCCAGGTCGTTCCCTACGACATTATCGCCCCGATGGCCGCGGAGTACCTGGACACGACGGCGCTTTCCAAGCTTCAGGCCGAAGGTCCGGCGAGCATTATCGACACGCGGGTCAAGGAAACCGTGCTGCTGAACCTGAGCGACTTCTTCTCCGAACTGCGCGCCACCCGGCTGGAAGTGAAGGAGCCGGCGCAGCAGGTGGAGCGGCTGGCCGCGAGCTACCCGGTGCCCAGTGACGCCATCGCGCTTCTGCTCACACATTCCGATGAAGACCTGGCGGATATTGAAAGCTATGCCCGCGAAACCTTAAGCGACCTGATGCAGGAGCCCTGGTCGGCCGAGACAATAAAGGAGCTAAGGCGGCAGACCGAGGAAAACACTGCCGCCACTCTCCGCGACAGCCTGCCGACCTTCTTTTTGCGGGAGAACATAACCGAGGCACCCGACGTGCCCGAGGTGCAGGAGTTCATCCTGAAGGGCGTAACCCACAAAATCTCCAAAGGGGAGATAATCCTCGGAGCGGGCAGCGTGGTAACCCAGGTCACGCTGGACAAGCTGGCCGCCGTAGAAGAAGGGATGGTCAGGCAAAGGACTTACAAGTTCTATGGCCTGGCCCTGCTGCAAATGGCGCTGATGCTGGTCTGGTTCGTGCACCTGTGGTTTTACAAGCGTAAGATATTTAACAACCCCTCCATTTGGGGCCAGCTCACCATCGTGTTGATTATGGCGCTCGCGGTCTCGCTGATAGTGGGCCGCCTTCCATTCAAGTACGTCCACTACGCGGTGCCCCTGGCGACCGCGGCGGCAGTTATGCTCATTGTAACTATGTACGACGCTATCCTTGCGTCGTACGTGGGACTGGGCATTGCCGTCGTCACGGCACTGGCCCTTAACTACAACAGCAACCTTGCGGTATACATACTGATTTCCACGACCTACCCCGTAGTATTTCTCAACCAGCGCTCGTCAACGCGCGACCTCGCGGTATTCGGCCTGAATCTGGGCCTGCTCAACGTGGTTCTAGCGGTAGCGGTATTTCTGTTTTCGGTCGAAGCTTTCTCCTGGTGGGCGCTGTCCTACGCGCTGCTCGCAGGCATTGCCGCGGCGACCCTTGCGCTGGGCGTGACGCCGGTCCTGGAGACTTTCTCCAGCCAGCTCACGCCGGCCAAACTCCAGGCCCTGATAAATCCTGAGATGCCACTGCTGAAGCGCCTGCTCGACGAAGCGCCCGGCACCTATATGCATTCCATGGTCATGGCTTCCATGAGCGAAGAGGCCTGCAACGACATCGGGGCTAACGGGTTGCTGGCGAAAGTCGGTTCGATGTACCACGACATCGGGAAGCTCAAGCGCCCCGGTTTCTACGCGGAGAACATCGGCGACCCGGCGAACAATCCCCACAAGCACCTGCCGCCAGAAAGCAGTTTCAATATCATAGTCCAGCACATACAGGACGGCATGGAGATAGGACGCAAGGCCGGCCTGCCCGAAGGAGTGCTGGCGTTTATCCCGGAGCACCACGGGACAACCAAGATGAAGTTCTTCCTGGAGGAGGCGCGCAAGCGCTCTGAGGCCGAGGGCAGCACGTTTAATCCCGACCATTTCCGCTACGGGGGCCCCGACCCGCAGAGCAAGGAAACCGCGGTAGTCATGCTGGCGGACTCGTGCGAGGCCAAAGTTCGGGCCATGGATACCTTCACCGAGGAAGAGGTCAGGCTGACTGTGCGCGAGAATATTCAGGAAAAGCAGCGCCACGGTCATCTGGACGCTTCGGGCCTGACCATCGGCGACCTTCACACAGTGGAGGAGGCCTTCACCAGCGTGCTGGTGAACCTGCACCATTCGCGGCTTAAATATCCAGAGCAGGAGAAAGCCGACGCGGGCGATTCCGCAGAACCGGCAGGAGCAGATGAATCACCGGAGGGCAGCCGGGAGGCTACCTAGCCCTATCGTGACGCGGCAGCTCCCGTGCGCGGCTTTCAGGCTCGGCCTGATGCCCGGTGCGGAGTACCTTTCACAATGGATACAAAATTAGGATATACTCACAAAGCGGAAGGTTTAAAAGGAGGATAAGATGATCCCATCACGCGCGCTACAAAGCAAACTGACAGCAATCCGCTGGAGCTACTTTGAATGGTCCCGGACCGACAGCTGGGTTCAGGGGCTTTTTCTGGCTTGCGCCTTCGCAGCCCTAACCGGGCTGCTAGCTCAGATCCGGGTTTATCTGCCTTTCACCCCGGTGCCGATTACCGGACAGACTCTGGGCGTTCTCCTGGCAGGGATACTGCTCGGCGCGAGGTTCGGCACTCTCAGCATGGTGCTGTATCTGCTATTGGGCTTGGTCGGCGTTCCCTGGTTCGCCGGAGGTGACTCGGGTCTTGCCTATTTTATGGGACCTACAGGAGGCTACCTGCTTGGGTTTATCATCGCCTCCTGGCTTATTGGGATAGCCACGGACAGAAGCGCCAAAATGCGGAAGCCCGCCCTCCAGGCAGCCTTAATGGTCGCGGGAATGGCTGTTATATATGCTTTGGGCGCAGGCTGGCTCATGCTCGGCTCGCGCTGTAGCCTGAGCCTCGCCCTTAGCCTTGGCGTAACCCCCTTCCTGATTGGCGACGCGCTCAAAATCATGCTGGCGGCTTCAATAGGCACGCTTCTCCTGCCCGGTACGTCAAGATAACACCCGGGCGAAACCTTACGCGGCCCGAATGTGTCTATAGACATGCGCCTGGGGCGCACCGGTCACGACGCAATGAAGAAAAAGCGCAAAACCGGCGAAACTTCCTCTTACGGCGGGCTTGCGTCGTTCGCCGTCATCATGCTGATCGTGGCCATTGCGCTGTGGCTGGCGAGTCGCGGGGCGGGTGACCTTTCGGAGAATTGGGCAGTCCAGCCTCCGGCACCGCTCGCCGTCAGGGCGCAAAGCACACCGGAAACCGCACAAAACATCAAGCATTTGACACGCATCAAATCCATCCTGCCCGACCTGTCGCTTAGCGTTGAGCAACTGTTGGACTACCGCACCATCCACCAAGTGGCCCGGGAAATGCCGCACAGGGAGGAGCCGCCCCCCGAGCGCATCGTCTCCTTGCAGCTTGGCGATTATCCGGGCTTGCTTCCCGAGCTGGAGACCATTGTGGGACAGCCGTTAAACGACGCGCTGAAGCCGTACGACGAGCTTTCGCGTCCGGAGAAGCTCCTGCTCTATGCCGACTGGCTGGGAACACAGTACCTGGACCAGCCTGCTTATCAATTGCTAATAGCGCGGATGAACGCCGCCGAAATGGCATTTGTCAAGGGCTATGATGAGATATCGCTTCTATGGCAGGAATCGGACCGCAAACATCTGCTCTCAATATACCAAAATTCGGCCGAGGACCCGGACGAACTGCGCAGGCTGCTACGGCGGGACTGGCTTCCGCGTTTCGCCAGTCCGGTCACACTGAGCTTCTTCGAGCCGTGGCACGAAAAATGGACGGCGGGCCAGGGGTACATCGAGGAGATTAGCGATCAGGCTGAGCGTTCACGCCTGATAGAAGCTCTCATTTCGCATCAGGTCGGCGAAGAGCTGGACGGGATTGGCGCACTGCAACAGACTCCCGAGCAGGCAGTTGGCCCGATTAAAGGCGAGCCGGAAGTTCCTCCGGGCGCGTACGACTTCGCGAAGTTCTTTTACTTCCGCATCTACGGCGAAAATCCCGGTGAAATCATCGCCGAGGGCATCCGCCAGGTGAACGACTATCAGGCGTGGCAGCACCGCTGGGAGAACCGCCCTGCAGTCAAACGCTAGAGCGTAATCACCTTGTGCGCCGAGGGGGGAAACTCGGAAGCTTCCCGGATGGCGTCTATCGCTCGGGGGCCGAACTCGTTTATTACCGAAAGCGCCGAAAGCACCCTTTCCTGTAACTTGCCCTGGGGCATCAAAACCTCGTAAAGCTCGCAGACATGCCGCACCAGCAAATCGTCCTTCCGCTTCGCCGCCTGCGCGACCTTCTTTTCCACCGTAGCCAGATGCTTGTTGAAATTCGCCGCCAGCGTGGCCAGCACGCCGCCCAGCCCTTTATCCAGCTTGACCGCGTCGTCCCGCATCTCGGCGGTATAGCTGGTAAACACCGACTGAAGCTCGCTTATGCGGTGCGCCAGCGTGGGCGGTATCGCGCGGGCTGAAAGATGGCGCAGCAACTCGTGCGAGGGCCGCAGAAAATCCGTCAGCTCTAGCTCGTAGCGGTTCATCAGGCGTACGGCGCGGCGAGAAGTAACGGTGAATCCAGGGCGCGGAATCAGCAGCGGCTCCGGCAGGCCATGCAGGCCAAACAGCGGATACATCTGCGCCCAGTATGCGGCTTCACTCGTGCCGCCCAGATACACGGCGACGGGAAACAGCGCCTGCTGAAATACCGGACGCAGCATCACGCCGAAAGAAACGCGCGCCGGCTCCTTTTCCGCCAGCTCCAGAAGCTCCCCCGCAGTGAAGCGCTCGTTTCTCGCTTTGGTGGCGAAGCCTTCGCCTGAGCGCGTCAGCTTATCGCGCGCACCGTTTTCCGCGATAAGAAAGAGATTGGTTTCGCCCTCTAGCGCTGCAACCTGCAACTCCAGGCCCAGCTCGCGAATCCGGCTGTTGCGGCCTTCAAGCAGCTTTGCTTCTTCATCCTGATTTTCTACGCTTGATACGAAGAGCTCTTTCCCTATCGTTTTGGCTTCTTCGTCCTCGGGCTCGAAAAACAACAAACCGTGACCGGCGAAATATGTTGACATCAGCTCGCGGAATGCAAGCGAGTAGGTCTTGCCGGGCGTGTAGCATTCAGCGACGACCTGTCGAAGGTCTTCAGTATGCTCGCTTGCGGGCACAATATCTAGAAGCTTGGATATTCGCTCGGCGGCGTCCGGCGTAAGCTTGGTGCGCCCGACAGGCTGTCCCGCAGTTTCGTCAGGCTGTATAACGCAAACCGACCGCAACCTCCTTTCTCGGTCGTGCACATAGCAGCACTTAATCTCCGAGAAGTCGTGGTCCATGCCGCTGGCCCAGAATAGCGCTACAAACCGATGCTGTGGCAGCTCCCGCGCAAGCGTGTCGCGCAGTGCGATGAGCGAAGCGGCCTTTATCAGCGTGTAAAGCGGGCCCATGCAGACTCCGACCTGCTGGCCCGAAACGAGCAGAAAGGCTCCCTTCTCGACTTCTTCCAGCGCCTGCGCTACTGGCTTTTCATCCGGTCGCGGCTGCTGGCGGCGTAGAATGGCTGCAATCCTTCCGCGATGCTCCGGCGAATCCTGCGCGCATCCTCCAAGTTCGGCGATTTTCTTCGTCACGCAGCCCGTCAGCGGGCGGATGGGCGGGAAAAACTCGTTCGCTATATCAGTTCCCTCAATGAGAGACAGCGCCAGCTCGTTGGCGCCAAGTTCGCGGAACGTGTAATCGCATCTCATTCGCTACCCCAGGGCGGCACCAGGTCGTTTTCCAAACCCAGCATGTCCAATACGCGCCCCGCGATGAAAGCGATATGTCCACCAGCGCCCTTCGGCTGGTGATAAAACGTCATAAGCGGCGGCAGGATGATCGCTCCCAGCCGGGACAGCTTGAGCAGGTTTTCCAGATGCAGCGCGGAAAGCGGCATCTCCCTCGGCACGAGAACCAATCGCCGCCTTTCCTTTAGGGTTACGTCCGCCACCCTAGTAATGAGATTGTCGCTCACACCGGCTGCAATGCGCCCGGCAGTCCCCATAGAACAGGGACAGATAACCATCCCGTCCCACTTCACGCTACCTGAAGCGATAGGTGCGCCGAGGTCGTCCGGAGAATGCACCACAAGCTCGGCCTTCACGCTGCTCTTGGAGGATTTTATGGCTGCTTGCTGAAGGGAAGCCGGAGCTGCTTCTACTCCGGTTTCGCGCAGGAATACTGAAGCACCAGTCGGCGAAAATACCAGATGTAGCTTCGTAACACGAATGAATAGCTCTGTGATAAGCCTAAGCGCGACCGGGCCGCCGCTCGCACCGGTCACAGCGCAGATAATGGCCGAAGGCTCCCTGGCCATAGCTAACCCGCTTTGCCAACGAGCGAGCGGAATTCGGGGTCCTGGTGCAGGCGGTCGAACTCCGGCGCCTGGGCGATGACTTCCGCGAGTTCGGGCTCGTTGCTCACCGCCCTCTTCAACAGCTCCAGGGCATTCTGATTCTCGCGCATCAGTATGTGAAGATGGGCATATCCCATCAGCAGCTGCCCGTTGTCCGGGAACCGCTCCAGGCCCGCCTCATAAGCCTTGCTGGCGCGCTCGTATTCTTTGAGCTGTATGAGCGAATATGCGCGGTTTTCGTAGGCAGGCAGGTAATCCTTGTCCAGAGCGATGGCCTGGTCGAAGTGCTCCACCGCCTTGGCGAACTGCTCCAGCTGAGCCAGAATGACGCCCTTGTTGAGATAAGCCTTCTTGTGCTTGGGGTCCTGCTTGATGCACTGGTCAAACGAGTTGATAGCCTTGAGCTGCTCGCCGAGCTCCACTTCGGCAAGCGCCTTCTGATACCAGATTTCCGGTTCCTGGGTGGTCAGGCGCAAGACGCGCTCGCACGTGTCTTCCGCGCCCTGGGCGTCACCCATAAGGTTCTGCCCCGTCGCCTTCCGCTTCAGGTACTCGATGTTCGTGGGGTCGAATTTAAGCGCGTGGTTGTAGGCGTCCACCGCTTCCCGCCAGCATTCCAGCTCGTCGTTGGCCAGGCCCAGTTGGTACCACGCCTTGGCGTCCTCGGGGTTTTCCGATAGGTACTTAGTAATCCACTCAGCCTTGCCCTCGTGGTCGCCGATCTCGCCCAGAAGCAGCGCCTTGCGGTACCACACCAGGTCGAAGTTGGGATTTATACCGATGCTCTTATCAAAGCACTCAAGGGCTTCCGGGCGCTCGCCTTTCGCCCATAACACCAGCGCCTTGTTGTACCATACGCGCGGGTCCTCGGGGACTTTCTCCAGATAGCGGTCGATATACTCCAGCGCCTGGTCATGCTCCCCCATACCGTGAAGCGCCAGGGCGAAATTGGACCATGACTCGATGTCTTCCGGCTCGACTTCAAGGAAGTATTCGTAGGTTTCTTTCGCCCGCTCCCAGTCGCGTATCATCACCTCGGCGACGCCCCGGTTCTTGAAGGCGTAATCGTCGTCCTCGTTCAGCTCGATGGACTTGTCGAAATAGGCCATCGCCCGGTAGTCCTGGCCCAGCTTGCCCAGCAGGATTCCGCTGTTATACCAGGCTTTGAAGAACTTCGGGCTGATTTCGCGCGCGTTAAAGAAGCACCGCTGCGCCTGAAGCTTCCGCCCGCTTCGGTACAGCACCATTCCCATGTTGTACCAGGCATTGGGGCTGGAGCTACTTGTTTGCAGGCATTTTTCGTACGCCTCGCGCTCCTTCTCCATATTCTCCAGGTGATAATAGGACAGGCCGATGTTATACCAGAGAAATCCCAGGTCCGGCTTAATCTCCAGGGCTTTCTCGTAGGCAGCGGCTTCTTCGGCCCATTTCTCCTCCTGCCGGTTAATCATCCCCAGCAGGATATAGTAGCCGTGGTCGTCTTCCTTCAGCGAAATAGCCTTTTGTACCGCCTGGCGCGCCTCGTCGTATTTCTCCTGCTTATAGTAGCCCCAGGCCAGCCCGAAATGCGCCGCAGGATTGTCCGGGAAACGCTTAAGAATATCCTTGAACTTCTTTTCCGAATCTTCATAACTTCCCGACTTAAGGTCGTTGTAAGTATGGTTGATGAGCTTGCGCTCCGCTTCCCGCGCGGCTCGTTCTTTCTCCTCCTTCTTTTTAAACAGGCCTTTGGTTTCCTTTTCCCACTGCTCGATAATAACTTCGTAGTTGGCCACCAAAAAGCCCTCGTCCAGGATATCGCGGTGCACCAGGTCCTTCAGCTCGGGTACCACCGGCCCCTCGCGCCGCCGGATATCGCCGTACGGCACCACGTTGAACCGCTGGAACGAAAATGCCAGTTCTTCTTCTATTGACGGCAGCTCCAGGTCGGTAGCAATCTGCTCGAAGAAGTAATCGCTTTCGTCGATTTCGCAGAGCACGAAGCGCTTGTTCTTCTCCAGTCCAACGGCCAGCAGGTCAGAGATGGGCTCCGGCACCTGCTTGATGTTGCCCTTGTAGGCCCACACCAGGCCCCTGTTGAGCACGTCGGGGTAGTCGTTGGCCAGCTCGATCAGCGTGTTCATCACCGAATATTCGTTGCCGGAGTAGCCAATGACAAAGAGCCCCGCGTTGGCCAGTGACTGGCGCATGAATGTCTTCAGGTCGTCGTGGTGCTTGGCCATCCCCTCGCGGATGTAGCGCACGTCGTATTTGTCGTAATCGCCGTGGATTTTCACCACGTAGCGCCCCTCTTCGGGCTCGACCAGCTTCAGCTCGTCGATGGAGCGCACGGTAAAGCAGCTGATCCCGCGCAGTATGTAGTAGGCGTCCTCAGCCAGCGTGTCCCAGTTGGTGGTGTAGAGCATGGGGCTGAGCTTTCCCGCCTTCACCCCTATGACGTACATCAGGTGGGTCGGCGACGGCTGCTTGCCCTTCAGCAGGCTCTTGAACAGCTCGGTGCGCAGATAGACGCTGGGGTATTCCTTCTCCAGCGCGCTGACGTACTTGTAGGCCGGGTTGTACCACTTCTGGCGCGCGACCCATTCTTTCAGCTCGTCGGCGGCAACCTGGCCGCGCCTGGCGGGATTACTCTTCTCGAAGACGCGGACCACGATGGAATCCACGATATCCTCCGCCAGTGGCAGTCCCGCAGAGGTGGACACTCCCGCGCCGAAGAACATCTGGTAGTCCCTGATGCTCTCCATAAGTTGCGCGTAAGCGTCTTCCAGCGGAACCACGCATTCAGCGAGAACCTCTTTGCGGTCGCGCTCTTCAACAGCTTTGATTCTGCGTCTGATAGACATCTGCGGATGTAACCTCCATCCCGGTGTTTGCCCGAAGTCCGGCCACTGATTATACACTCACTAAGCACGCGCGGCAATACGCCGCCGAGCCGGGCGTCCAGATTGGGTAGCCAGAGCAAGACGCGAAAAGAGTTGCTCCTACTCCTCGGTCTTCGCGTAAGTTTCAAGGACGATCTTCGCGCTGGTGTGCAGCCCTTCGATTTCCTCGGAGGTGAATTCGGCGTCCAGGAAGCCTTCCACGCCGCTCGCGCCGATGATGGTGGGCAGGCTGATGGAGCTTTCCTCGGTGATGCCGTAGGCGCCGCCGGGGACAACTGACACGGGCAGCGGGCGCTTCTCATCGAATTTGATGGCGCGGAGAAGCTCCGCAGTTGCCACCGCGACCGCCCAGGCCGCTCCGCCCTTGAGCCGGATCATCTCGGCGCCGCACTTGCGGTTCTTGGCGTAGACCTCGTCCAGCGCTGCGCGGTCAACGCCCGCAAGCGATTCA
>JAOZQG010000063.1 GCA_029932365.1 bacterium
CGGGTCCCGCGCGCTGTACCTCGGACGGCTTTCCGGGGAGCGGTCCCGCTCTGTGGTGCTGCCTTCAGAAGAGGTGGAAGTCCGCATTGAACAGGTCAGAAGCGACGCGATTGCCGCCGGGTTAGCGCTTCTGGCCTACTCGGCCGACCGCAGGAGAAAGGCGCGAGCCGCCCCGGGCGGCGAGAGGCTGGATTTGGCTTCGCGCTTCCTCTCAAACCTGTTGCTGCACGAAGCCGTGCGCACGCTGGTGGCGGAGGGTCGCGGCGTGACGCTGCTGGGTCTTCGTTTCGGCGAATTCCGCCTGACTCTTGATGGCGCTGCAGTTTACGCGCCACGTGCGGAGCTTGCTGTTTACCGGCTAAAATGATGAAAACTCCCCGAAGTCCGCTGACACTGCTGAAAGGAGGCGCCGCCGAAAGGCGCGCTTCGGTCACCTGGCCGGGATGGGCCGCACGGCGGGCTGGGATGTTCAACTACTTCGCGGGTGTTTTTTTGGGCACAGTTCTCTTCGCGCTTTATTTCCGGGCGGCTCATCCGCATTACCAGGTATTGCAGTATCAGGTGACGCTGCTGCAATTCGCGCTATCGGGAGTTGTGCTGGTCTGGTTCGTGCCGGCGATGGTGAGGGACTTCCGCTGGGCTTTGCGCGGGTCAAGCCCGCGGCTGCGGGTTGGCTCACTCGGGAGCGCCGTATGGCCTCTCGCTGCTAACGTGATAACGCTCGCTTTCCTGGCGTCCGCGGCGCTTATGCCCTTGATAACGCTTTTGCCGGTGGACGCCGTAATTAAAGATTACCCCACCGAGACCTTTATCCTCCCCTGGGGCCTTCACGTACTGGTCGTGAACCTGGTGTTTATGATTTACCTCATCGCAGCGGTCGGCATTAGCACGGCCCTGCTGCTGCTGATACGTTCACTGATTCTCTACCGCTTCATTCTGGCGATATTGCTCGCGCTCTGGCTCTTCAGCGGGGAGCTGACTTCCCACCTGTGGCACATCCTGTTTAACGCTCCTTTTTCGCTGGAACCTGTCTGGGACATTGTCGTGCGCGGCGGCTATCCGTTTTACTTCGGGCATTTCATCAGCATGGTGGACGGCGGCAGATACGCCTACAGCATGATTCACATCCTGTGGATTCGCATAGTGCTGGAGATGGTGGGACGGCTGATTAGCTCTCTGGTGCTTACGTCGGTTGCGCTCTGGCTGGCTGCAGTGACTAACGAGGTCATCGCGGCCCTGCGGCGCAAGCGCAGCGAGCCACCGCAGAAGCCGAGAGCTGTGGCAAAGCCCTGGTTCGCGCTTTTCACCTCAGTGCTTGTCGTCGGGGCTTTAGCGCAGCCGCTATTGCGGGCCTCTTCAACTCTGCCCGGCACCGTCCGCAGCGAGGGCGGGAGCGGAACTCCGTACGGCCTGCTGCTGCTTGTTTTAATTCTAGCCGTTATCTACCTGGTAATTGCGGTGGGAGCCGACGCGATACGGTCGGGCAGACGCTCGGGCCTCGGCCGGTTTCTGCCGGAAGTCATACGCGCGTTTCATCGCAACGGCGCAGCGCTTGCGGTGGGTTTCTCTCTGGTCGGCCTTTTTTATCTCACTGTATTCGCCCGGACTCTGGGATACGGGAGCGCGGCCATTGCGGCAGGCGTGGTTTTATTGCTGCTGGTGGCGGCTGTTGCGCTGGTAATAGGCACCGCCATAGTAGTATGCGGACGCCTGGCGCGTGCCCATAGTTGGCTTTCACACGTGGCAGAAGGACTCGGCGTAATACTGTTGGCGGCCGTCGTTACCTTCTTTCTATTCCTTCGCGAGGCCCCCGAGCGGCTGGTCGCCGCGTCTGACGGAATGAAGTCCGCAGCTACGCCTCAGGCAGCGGAAGCTCTGCGGCTTGGCAGCTGCTCGTATATGGCGCTGGTGCGTGCCTGGCTGAACAGCTTTGAGGCCGCGGCGCAAAGCGCGGGCGGGTTGTGGCAGCTTATTTTGGGCATTGTCGCGGTAATCGCGGCGCTTGCCGTGGCCACCAATCTCCTGGCGCGCCTGACGCGGCGCCTTGCCTGAGCATGCTTGAGCCGGTGGAGCGGTGGGGAGCTTAGCTTTCGCCGAAGAATTCGTCCTTTTTCTCTTCCAGCATGGACAGGTCCATTTGGCCCGTATGAACGTCCACAACCGTCCCGTCGGGATTTACGAAAATGCTGGTGGGGATGAACCGGTAATTCCACTTCTGGAAAAGCTCGGAATCGTCGGTGCCAAGAACCCAGGGCATCTCCTGGTGCTCCAGGAACCTGCGCTGGTCGCGGAGCGAAGAATCCACGTTCAGCGTGATAATCTCGAGTCCTTCGCCCTTGTATTTCTCGTAGAACTTGACGAACTCGGGGAACTCTACGCGACAAGGAGGACACCTTATGCCCCAGAAGTTGATTAGAAGCGGCCTTCCGATGTACTCCTCAATAGAGTGCTGCTCTTCGTTAATTGTCGTGAAGGAAAACGTCGGGAGCTGTTTGCCGATTTCCACATTCGTAGGTAGATTCGCCGTATCCCTGCCACCGGTTTGTCCTTCGCCCGCAGTCTCCTGCGGCCGTCCTTCAGTCGGTGGCTTTTCTCCCGGGGCTACTTCTGCTTTTTGACCATCCGGAGTGAGTCCTGTGGTAGCTGGCAGGGAGGATTCATCTTCGGTGTCGACAGGCGGATTGCACGCCAGCGCCAGGAAAGTTATTAGAATAGCGGCGACCCCGTAGGCAAGGAACTTCATAAACTCCTCCTGTTCTTAGAATTCGTCCAGTGAGATGCGGCTGTCCTGAAGCGATTCATCCACCTCAATTTCGTTGAGCACGTCCTTTACGCCCTCCTGGGCTCGCGCCAGTTTCTCGGCACGCTCCTTCAATTCCTCGGAAGGCACTTTCCCGCGCAGTATGACTTTCCCGCTGTGGCATTCAACTTGGAGCTTGTTCTGCATCAGCTCAACGTCAGCGTGCAGCGACATGACAATGGCCGCCGCGATTGCCCTGTCGCGGGCAATAAGCGATTCCTCCAGCCCGGGAACTGAAAGCTCTTCTTCAACAGTGCGCTGCGATTCGGGCGTCATTTTGCAGGTCGAAGCCCCAATAAGGAAGGATACCGCCAGAATAGCGGCTAAAAGACCCGTTAGTAATCTCATTGTATTCACTCCCTGGGTTTTTGCCTGAGCCAGGTTCTCTTATTCTAACAGACCGAAGGCCAGTCCGACAAAAAGCAAAGACACCGCTTGGCCGCGGTGTCTTTGGAATCTCGGATTTTCGATTTCGGTGCGCCAGCTAGCGCAGCCATAAATTGCGGTTCAGCTTAATCCGTTCCTTGGGAGGGCTCATCGCCTCTATGGCTTCCATAAAGTCCACGAACTCGGGGTCTACCAGCCTTAGTATCTGATACTTCATGTGCGGGCGAACGCCTGTGTACTTGAAGAACTCGGGGTCGGTCAGCACCAGCGAGAATTCCACGTCAATGTCGTTCAGGATGAGTTCCTCGATGCGGGCGATGTCCTCGTCCGTGAAGTTGAAAGCGAAAGACCAGCGGTAAGCCTTGTTCATTGAGTCCCATCCCTGGTCTTCGAGCACCACTTTCTCCGGGTAGTAGAGGTAGTCCTCGTCCAGGTCCAGGAAGAGCGGGCGTGTGCCCTCGTCGTAGACCATCTCGTCCTTGGTCGGGTAGTCGCGGCGCTCCTTCTTCATAGCCTTGCGCGCCTTCAGCACGTGCTTCTGTACCCGGGGGGACCCGTACTCCAGGTATACCGTATCTTCCAGCCCTCTCAGGTGGTTGATGAAGTAGCGGTTGGAGATATTCGGCGCGGTGAAGAACAGGAAGACCAGTACTTCCCGCTCCTGGGGTGTCATATCAAGATAGGAGTTAATCAGGTTTTCAACCGCGTCGGGATCGGTTATGTTGTACTGGTCGATGACTTTCTGTATGTGCTCCTTTACCAGTTTTCGGGTGAGCACATAGGCTGTAAGTTCGTAGCCAAATTCGCAGTCCCTGAACAGCGTCATTCTCTGGCCGGGATAGCACGACAGGAACTTATCCATGGACAGCATGGTCCGCGACGGAACGGGCGGCCGGAGATCGTCAGCCGTCAGGCCCTGCGCCACAACCGGTGTGGCCAGCAACGCCAGGCTGATGAGGATTATCCCGGTAAATCTCATGGGTCCCTCTCCTTGAAAGAGTGGCTTACAGAATACCCAATTATCTTACCAGAAACAATCTGCCTTGACAATTGCAGGGCCTTTGCGCTGACTTTGGGGACGGCCTCCCCATCTCCCCTGATATACAAGGGCGGGGTCTTGTGCGCCTGCGGCGCATTTACCAGCCCCAGTGGCTGGCTCCGCGCCCCGCCATCCAGCCCCCCGCCGAGTAGGCTGGGCTGACTAGCCCAGCTCCAGAGATAGATTGGTGGCGCGGGCGTCCCGAGTGGTGGCGCGGGCGCTTGCCCGCCATAACGCGCCGCGCGTGACCGGAGGGTCTCGCCCGTGATTCGACCCCACTCTAGAGTCGCAACCAGCCAGTAGGGCTGGCAAGCTTTCCAGTCGCGATTCCTGTAACATAAGCTCGCGGTTAGAAAATTTACCCGCCTGTGGAGGGCCGGCGCTACCCGACAGGAAGGGCGATTCGTGAACTTGTGCGCCTAAGGCGCATCGCCCCTACAAGCCCTCTTCCCTCGCTACTCGCTACACGCTACCCGTCTTCCGCCATGTTATACTAATAACTGATGAGCCTAAGCGACCTGACAACGGAGAAACTGCGCGAGCTTATCGCCGAGGTCGTCGAGGAGAAGCTGCTTGAACTCCTGGGCGATCCCGACGCGGGGCTTGAGATCCGCGACGACGTGCGCGAGCGGCTGCTTCGTTCGCGCGCCGCCGTGGCGCAGGGCGCGCCCACTATTTCTTTAGCGAAGCTGGCGGAAGAACTGGGCGTCACGGAGCAATGAGCTGGCAGGTCGAGTTCACTAGCGAAGGCGCATCCGATCTCAGGAAGCTTGATCAGTCGTTGCAACGGCGGGTGCTGCGTCGGCTGCAGTGGCTCGCGGATAACTTCGAGGCCGTCACTCCAGAAGCTCTCAGCGGCTCACTGGCTGGATATTCCAAGTTCAGGATTGGCAGCTACCGGGTCATCTATACGGTGGATGATGCCAGGCAGCTTATAGTCGTCCATATGGTCGGGCACCGTTCGGAGATTTACCGCTAGCGTAAGCTGTCCTCTGCCCCGGATCGGCTAGGCGCGCGAGGCCCTGCCCCGCCTCCCAAGAGTACGCGGTGCTGACCAGCGCCGCTCCTAATCGCTGGGCTGGTGAGCCGTTCGGCTTAACTCAGGCTGAAGCCCAGCCTACCCGGTTGGGTTCTTCCCTCGCTACTCGCTACCCGCTACTCGCTACTCGCTATTTATCCGCCATCACGCGTCGCGCGTTACCGGCGGATTTATCCGCCATCACGCGTCGCGCGTTACCGGCGGATTTGCCCATCACCCGCGTTGACTGGTGACGGTGGTGGACTATAATGTGAACGGTTTCACCGCTACTGATGGTTACATTCAAAATCAACGGTCGCGCCGTCCAGGCACCTGCGGGCAGCTACATCCTGGAATCCATCCGCGAGCTGGGCCTGGACATTCCCGCCCTCTGCGACCACCCCTCGCTGGAGCCTTACGGCGCGTGCCGCCTGTGCATCGTGGAAGTGACGCATCCCGAGTGGCGGGGGCACGCCCGCATCGTAACCTCGTGCAACTACCCGGTGAGGGAAGGGCTGGAAGTCTCAACGAACGCGCCGAAAGTGCTGGAAACCCGCCGCGAACTGCTGGATATGCTGCTGGCAAGGTGCCCCGAAAACGAAGTTGTGCGCGATGTGGCGCGAAAATACGCCGGCCTTGATAAAGCCACCATTGAGCCTGTAAGGGAGCCCAGCGATTGCATTATGTGCGGGTTGTGCGTGCGCGTATGTGAAGACCTGTCTGTGGGAGTGCTGGGGCACCGGAATCGGGGCGCCGACCGCGAAGTAGCGCCGCCCGAACCGCCTGAAAACTGCGTCGGCTGTGGAGCCTGCGCCCTTGTCTGCCCCACCGGATGCATAGAATTTACCCGCGAGAAAGGCCGCTGGAGTATCTGGGAACAGGACTTCTCAATACCGTACTGCGCGGTCAATTCGGAGCTATGCCGCGCCTGCGGACTCTGTGCAGAAGCCTGCAAGTTTGACGTTGCGCAGGTGAAGCTGTTTGCCGGCGGCGCGAGCACATCGTCCATTGAGAAAGACTACTGCCAGGGCTGCGGAAGCTGCATAGCCGCCTGCCCGACAGCCGCCATCCAGCAGGAGGTTTATTCCGAGCCTGAGCTGCTGAAGCGCACTCGTGAGCTGGCAGCCGACGAGCCGCACGTGGTAATTGTGACCTGCCCGCGGTCGCCCCTGCCGGACGACCTGCGGGAGAAGGTGATTGAGCTTCCGTGTGTTGGCCGCGCCAGCCTGCCGATGCTGATGGCTGCGCTTTTAAGTGGCGCACGGAAGGTGCTGCTTATCTGCCGCGACCCCGGAAGCTGCCACTTCGGCGCCGGGGAAGCGCAGGCAAGAGTCAGGGCGGAACTCGCCCGGAGCCTGGCAGGTCTGATGCGCTTTGGCGAAGACTGCTTTGAAGTGCGCCAACCCGCAGCCGGGCACGAGGGGCCGGCTGAGCTGGTTCGCGGCGCGCTGGCGGCTTCGTACGATGCCAATCCGCTGGGTGACAAGGCAGGTTACGCAATTGAGGAAGGGGGATTCGACCCGCTTGCGCGCCAACTGGTGGCTCTCTGCGAGAGCGGCGTAACACCCGACCTAACCGCCTGGAAGTCGGGTCTCCCGGTGACAGCGGGCGCGGAGACGCTGATTTACGTCCATCGGATATCCATATTCGACCACCTCGCTGCGGCGATAACCGGTCATTACCACGTTCGAGAACTGGTGGCGCAGGCGCTCAACGTGCTGCGCAAGATTGGCGTTCCGGCTGATGTTATCTCCGGACGTGCGGGCTGTAATGGAAGCGACGCGGCGATAGCCGCCGACGCGGCGGAAATCAAGCAAGGCGGCGCCAGGCGCGTGCTCTGCGTCTGTCCGGACGTGGTGAAGCATCTCGCGCCGCATCTGCCTGAAGTGGAAGTCGTATGGCTCGACGAGTATTTGTCCCGGCAGGCGGCGGAGCTGCAACCGCCGGCGCTTATGCGCGTTGCCGTGCCGTCGGGCTTTGATGTGCCTTCGGTTCCCGGCGTTGAATGGGCTGAATACGGTGTAAACCGCGAAGCCTACTGCGGGAAGTTCAGCTTCGCTCTATCGTCCGACACACTACGGGCGCTTCGTCAAAGGGTCACCGGCGCGGACGCGCTGCCGGAGGTCGCGCATTTTTTGTGCGAATGCCCCGGCGATTTGCTGCAGATGAGCCTCATGCAGCGGGAGGGCGCATGGCGTCTGGGCTGCGCGGTGCCGGTGACGATTGCCCGGCTCGCCTGCCGCGCCATTCGGGGAGGCGGGGATGGCTAGAGCCGGACAGCATCGCGTGGTGAAGCATCCTATACTGGACCCCCTGGGCGAGCCGTCTGTGGAGTTCACCTACAACGGCGAGGTGCTCACCGCCCGCGAGGGAGAGGTCATCTCCAGCGCGCTCTTCGCCAACGGCATACGCGTTTTCGGGCACCATCCGCGCGACGGCGGGGCGCAGGGGATATTCTGCGTGAACGGCCAGTGCTCCCAGTGCGCGGTAATCGCCGACGGAGTGCTGGTCAAGGCCTGCATGACGCCGGTGCGCGCGGGGATGGTGGTTCAGAGCTGCGAGGGCTATCCGGCGCTCCCCCCCGACGACGAGCCGGTTGAATTCCACGAAATCCCCGAGCATCACCCGCAGGTGTTGATTATCGGCGGCGGCCCCGCCGGGATCGACGCCGCCGTCGAGCTTGGCAGGTTCGGCGTTGACTGTATTCTCGTCGACGACAAGCCGGAGCTGGGCGGCAAGCTCAGCCTGCAAACCCACTACTTCTTCGGCTCGGTGGAGGATTGCTGGGCGGGAACGCGCGGCATCCGCATAGGCGAAATCCTGTCCGACGAGCTGGCGAAACACCCCTCGGTCAAGGTCTGGCTTAACACCACGGCGCTGGGCGCGTTCTGCGACAAAAAGATCGGCGTGCTCAAAGATGGCGAATATCATCTAATCTCCCCGCAGGTTGTGCTGGTGGCCTGCGGCGCGCGCGAAAAAAATATCGTCTTCCCCGGCTGCGACCTGCCCGGCGTGTACGGCGCGGGCGCTTTCCAGACGCTGGTCAACCGCGACCGCATAGACGCCGCCGAGCGTTTGTTCGTGGTGGGCGGGGGCAATGTGGGCCTGATTGCGGCCTATCACGCGCTACAGGCGGGAATTGACGTGGCGGGAGTGGTGGAAGCGCTACCCTACTGCGGGGGATACAAAGTCCACCTGGACAAGCTGAAGCGCATGGGCGTGCCCGTATGGACCTGCCACACGGTGATTCGCGCCGAGGGGAAGGAACGGGTGGAGAAGGTGACCGTCGCGCAGATAGACGAAAACTTCAAGCCCGTTGCCGGAACGGAGCGCGCGTTTGAGGTGGACACGCTGCTCATCGCGGTGGGGCTGAACCCGATTAACGAGCTTTATGAAAAAATCAAGCAGTACGGTATTCCGACCTACGCCGCGGGCGACGCCGACGAGATAGCCGAAGCTTCCGCGGCGATATTCAGCGGGCGCATCGCCGGCCGGCACATCCTTCGCGACCTCGGCGTTCAGGTGGACATCCCGCCGGACTGGGAGCCGCTTGCAAAGATATTGCGGAGCAAGCCGGGCGAAACCGTCGGCTTCAAGCCTCCCGAGGACGTCACGGCGCGGGTATTCCCCATGATCTGGTGCACCGAAGAGATTCCCTGCAATCCCTGCACCGTGGTTTGCCCGCGCAATCTCATCGAGATTCCCGGCTCGATTATGCAGCTTCCCCGGTACACCGACGGCTGCATCGGCTGCGGCAAATGCGTGGCGGTATGTCCGGGGCTGGCGATTAATCTGGTAATCAACGATTACGACCCGAAGGGCGAAAAGGCGCTGCTGATGATGCCCTTTGAATTCGATATCGGCGTGGCTCCGCCGGGCACCGAAGTGGCGACGGTGAATCAGGAAGGAGACACGGTCGGAAGCGGCAGGATTGTCGCTTACAGGGAACACTCAGAGCTCGACCGGCGCAAGCTGGTTATGGTGGAGGTTCCGGACGCGGACAAGCTCAAGGTTGCGGGCTTTCGCATCCGGCCCGAAACGGAGATTGTGAAGGCCGGGGCTTTTGACGAAGGCGACCCGGTTGTGTGCCGCTGCGAGCGCGTGCGCAAAAGCGAAATCGTGCGCGAAATCAGGCGCGGCGTTCGCGATATGAACCAGCTAAAAGCCTTGCTGCGCGTGGGTATGGGCGCGTGCGGGGGCAAGACCTGTTCTGCTCTGATTGAGCGCATATACTGCGAGGAGGGAGTTGATCTGGCGGAAGTGACGGGATTCACCGAGCGCCCCCTGGTGGCGGAAGCGCCCCTGGGCGTGTTCGGCGGTGTGAAGAGGACTAAATGATGGCGCAGACCTTTGACGCGATAGTGGTCGGCTGCGGGAGCGTGGGCGTTCCCTCCGCCTACTACCTGGCGCGAAAAGGCCTGAAGGTGCTGGCGCTGGACAAACGCCCGGCGGTGGGACAGGGCGACAACAAGGCGGCCATCGGGGGTGTGCGGGCGACCCATTCGGATCCCGCGAAGATACTCATCTGCCAGGAATCGCTGCGCGAATTCTCCACGTGGGAGGAAGCGCACGGCGTGGATATCGACTGGAAGCCGGGCGGATACTGCTTCCCGGTGTTTAGCGAAGAGATCGAAAACACGCTGAAAGGCATTTTGCCGCTGCAAAAAAGCTACGGATTGAACATCGACTGGGTGGACGCCGACGCGGTCGCCGAACTGGTGCCGGGGATAGTGCGCGAGGGACTTCGCGGCGGAACTTACTCGCCCGGCGACGGCCAGGTCAGTTCGCTGAAGGCGACTGTGGCCTTTGAGCGTGCGGCGATGGAGCTGGGCGCCGAGTTTCGCTTCAACGAGCCCGTTGTCGCCTATTTGCGGGACGGGGATAGCATCGCCGGCGTGCGAACTGCCAGAGGGGAGTATTTGGCGCCGCGCGTGGTGCTGGCCGCGGGAGCTGATGCGGGGCAACACGGAGAGCTTTTGGGCATAGACATCCCCGTAAAGCCGGACAGCCACGAAGCGGGCATTACCATGCCGGTGGAGGAATTCCTGAAGCCGCTCATAGTTGACCTCCGTCCCGGCGCGGAAGGAAAGACGGCCAACTTCTACTTCGGCCAGGTTGCCGACCGCGCGATAATTTTTTGCTACACGCCCAAAGAGCTTTTCAAAGGCGACAACCGGGAGTCAATCAGCGAGTTCCTGCCGGTTCTGGCGGGGCGGCTGATATCGCTCATCCCGCGGATGCGGCACATACTTATCCGTCGCGTCTGGCGCGGATGCTATCCGATGACGCCCGACGGCGTCCCCATCGTGGACAATGTGGCGTCGGTTCCCGGGCTTACGCTGGCGGTGGGGATGTGCGGCCAGGGGTTTATGATGGGGCCGGGTACGGGGATGAACGTCGCCGAGCTGGCAACCGAGGGGCACTCGCTGCTTCCCGACGAAGTGCATGCGTCGCTTCGCTTCGACCGCGATTTCGCCGGCGCTGAAGAGGCTTTAAAGTAGCTGGTGCCGGCACCGGGTTTAATTTTTCCCAATTCACGGGCAAAGCCGAGTCCGCTTTTTGCCAATAGTCGCTATAATAGTAAGTGAGGGTAGTAATTTGCT
>JAOZQG010000012.1 GCA_029932365.1 bacterium
ATATCCCCCAATACAAGAAGAAAGCGACGGCGCTAACAGGAGATCCAGCGTTCTATTGCAGTTGCTGCGTTCAAGGAGTGTTCTCTTCCTAGGATACAGTCTGAGGGATGACATCGTTCGCTTCCTAATAAGACATGCTGTTCACATAGGAGATTCACAGTTCGCGCATTATCTAGTCAGCACGGATGGTTCTGCCACATATCGTCCTTCACCAGATATATATAAATTCTATGAGAGCCGTTACAACATTAGACCATTATTCGCAGTAGCCTCAGGAAGCGATACACAAGAAGACAAAGGCTTACTCATGGAGAGCGTATTAGATCGTCTTGTAGAAGCATACGCAAGCAGGATTCAAGAAAGAGAAATACAGGACCTTATCAATGTATAGTATGACCACTCAAAAAGACAAGTTGGCAAGAGCTATCACAACCCTTTCCGAGAGGGAATACGCAGCTCGGTATTTCTTCACTAGCCCAAAGAGAGAATACACACAGGAAGGGCTTGACTTTGTGTTGGGCATGTTTTCTCGGCTAAGTGGAAATCATGCGCTATTCGCTCACGCAGCTATCTCTTGGCTATGGAGGTTTATTGAAGGGAAAGACTCGAATAGTCTTACACATAAACAGGTAGCAGAAGCACTGCTGGTTCTTGCCTCCCATTCTGAAGTAATGCAAAGCAGCCCTGTGCAGCATTCCGCTATTGTACTCTCTACAAAGCTAAAGCCCAAGGATGCGGCGAAGTTGATCTATCATGTTAGTGAGATGCAGAAATTGAACGTCGTTCCTGTGGGATTAATCACTCAATATCTCGGACATATAGTAAAAGCAAAGAGAATAAGCAAGTCTTATGTAAACAATGTGCTTAGTGTAGTAAGCACGCTATTATCACCTAGAGAAGTAACACACAAGTGCGATAAAACAGAATGGACTAGCATTGAATCAGCTTACACATGGAATGAGATCAGCTACGAGCTTTCCAGCGAAGTAATACCGAATCTTATAAAGAAGAATCCTTATGAAACATACAAAGCCCTAAGCAACGTACTGAATCGAGTAGCTGATATAACGCGGCCTATGGACGCAGACATTAGCATTCTTGACGGTTCTGGTAGCTGGCTCGCAAGTATAGAAGATAGCGACCAGAACTTTACAATGGATGATACTTTCCCAGGAGCTATTCTATTTTGGGCAAGGGATGCTCTCGATAAACTGAGAGAGCTGAACGAGATCAAGTGGACACGGGCGATCAGGGAACTAAGTAAGGGCGAATGGTGCTATCAGATCCGATTGTGCATGTATTCCCTTACTAACTACCAGCCGTTTGGGTCTGATGAGCTTTCAGACATGCTTGAGATGTGGACAGAGCTTATGATGAAAGGAGCAGACCTTGTTCTGTATCACGAGTTTTGGGAATTGCTGCGTACTCGGGGGAATGAGCTAACTAGTGATCAAATACGTCGCATAACCGGGATTCTAAGACAAGGACTTCATAATTATCCAGATAGCATTAGCGCTAAGGAAGGACAGCAGTATGATGAACTCAGGCTTCGTGACATTATGGTTGCTCTTGAACCCGTCCTAGAAAAGCGTGAGGACTTAACGCCGCTCTTAACCGAATTGCGCAATCTCCGGAAAAAGTACGGGAAAGAGCGTACATGGGTGAACTGGAAGCGAATTATATCGAAAGCCGAATGGGAGAAGCCAATACCCGATTATACGGCTGGCGACCTTTTAGAACAATGGAAGCTGCAGGGCGTTGATGTAGTAGTTGCCAATCTGCTAAGTAGGCCTCCTAAAAGGAACATGCCATTTGGCCCAGAGAGATTTAGCGAGACTGCTGATAATTCACCCAGCCTACGTGAAGCTAGCGCAAGTGATCCCGAATTCATTATAGATATATGTAACGCGAAAGAGTCTATCGGATTGCATGCAGATTACATTGAAGCTTTGGCTATGGGACTACACGACGCTATTCAGTTAAATAAAAAACCGTCCAGCAGCGACGTGGGCTCCTATGTGAAAGCTCTTGAAGCGATAATACGCCACTATTTAAAGACAAACGAGCGCAACGGGATCCTTTACTCAGTTAGCTTCGCTATTGAGGACATAGGTTGGAAGCTCTACAGAGGAAGGAAGCCAACTATCTCGAAGTACCTCGATATTACTACACCTTTTCTTCATACGAGAACTGAAGAAAGACCAATAGTCGAAGATGAGCCGATCGAATGGCTCGCTCAAGCTATAAACACGACAGAAGGGCGGTGCTTTGAAGGTCTACTCTATTTCATTAACACCTTATGCCATAAGACTCGTACAAAGCGTGCTCACAAACTCGCTAGTCTCCTATATCCATATATCGATGATTTGTTAGACCTGCTGATTTCAGCAAGAGCCAATCCTTTCTTAACCGCTCAAGCTGGTGCGTACTTCAATACGCTCTACCTCTATTTCAACGACCTAGATAGGGACCATAAGCTGCGATTTAGGGAAGTCATTGAATACCTATTGAAAGATGAATCTACTGAATTCAGGAGGGCTTTCACGTGCGGATACCTTTCTCGCGCTTCTCCTGTAAAGGAGTATTGGAGTTTGCTAAGACCGCTCTACGCACGAGCGTTAAAGGCTATTCCGCATGAGCGGCTAAAAGACGCGCTATCATACCAGTTCGCTCACCTGTGGTGGCATCGTGATGGCTTTGATGGGGCAAGTGAATTAGTGGAGGACTTCGTTAATAGCGACATCTACGATGTCAGGACACTCGTTTGCGCATTCACCAATCAAGACAGCTTATGGACATCTGACAACTGGCAAAAACACCTGCGTCCTTTGTGGGATTTGGCGGCACACTCAAGTGCTTCTTATCTAGTTAAAGTGGCGTTCATTAATTGGCTTGAGAAGCTTCCTGATTCGATAAGTATAGGTAGTTACTTAAGCCTTCTCAAGTCGTCTATTGATTCTGTACCAGCTGAAACAAGAGAGTTCTGGGAGCTTCGAGACCTCTTTGCTTATCTGCTACGTCGCGCAAGGAAGCGTGGCCAAGATGAACTAGGGTTGGCCGTAGATCTAGCTTTATTATCTCTGCGGAAATTGGCTAAAGATACCTACATACCTTTCGTTATTAAGGATGCTGAAAGCCTCTATAAGTTGGCTAAGGCTAAAGAAGATGATGCCTCACTGCAAAACACCAGCGACATGCTGGCCGTTGAGCTACGTCGAATCGGCGCAACTCCTCCCGCTAATTCACACCGCAGTAGATGACGCTCATTTGGGCTGCGTCTTCGCTCACAGGCAGATTGTAGCAGAAGAAGCTCCGCCCTGCGCCCAGGGCCCCGCCCGTCGTTCGCTTCCGCTCACTCCTGCCCGCAGGGCGGCGTAGAGAAGGGCGAAGAGCCGGGCTAGTGAGCCCGGCGTACTCATTGGGGGACTAAGACGGCGGGGCGCGGGACCCGCCACGGGCGGATAAGCCCGCCACAGGCGGATAAATCCCTACAGGCAAAAAGCCGGGTGGCGCCGGCCCTCCATTTCGGCGGGTAAACTATCCAGCCGGCGCGAACGAAGGTCGGACGCCCTCCATAGGCGGGTAAACCTGGATAGGCGCCCGCACCCAATGGGGAGGGCACCCCTGCAAGAGCGGCGCTGGTGAACCCTCCGGTCACGTGTAGCGCGTGATGGCGGGTAAACACCGCGTACTCTGGGGGGGGATCTGTGGTGAATCACGGGCGGGCCCCTTCTGTGCCAAAGCTTTGCCGCTTGGCTTACTACTATACGATGGGCAGTGAGCTTGATAATGTGGCGGCAGCCGTGAAAGGCCGTGCAGCTATCCCCGTGTTTCACCCCCCTTGCCTTCGCTGTCCAAGACAATCCCGGGCAGCCACGGCAAGGATTTTAATCATAATGTAATAACGGGGGACCATCAAGTAAGCTGGGCGCGGCGCGGACGGAGGAGCGGGAAGGCGCTTGGCAGCTTCCCCCGGCAGGTGGAGAGACCAATACGCCCGGTAGGATTCGAACCTACGACCTTTGGTTCCGTAGACCAACGCTCTAATCCGCTGAGCTACGGGCGCACATATAAGTATGGTAGAGAGCCCGACGGCTTCTGTCAATTCGCCGGGCTTAGATTACATCGGCGGCTTCGCCGTAGGTAACCGGCTCAAAGCTGGCGGTGGAGCGATGATAGATGAACACGACCTTGCTTGTCAGCCCGCCCCGGTTTTTAATTATATCGAGGACCGCGAAAACGCTGCCTTTGCTCCGGGTCTCTTCGCTGGCCCGCAGCTCCTCTTCGATTTCCCGCAGGCGCTTCACCACGCGGTCGGTCCTTTCTTCTCTTGGCGTGCCCGCGAGAGTGCTGCGATAGAAGTCGATGAGATTATGCATGCTTGTATCTTGATTGGTGAAGATGGCGACGGTGTCGGCGAACTGCGTGTTCTGGTGGAGCTGCTTCAGGTCGGTATTGGTGGGGTCTATGCCCGAGGAAAACGAGTTGTGCTCAGTGTAATACTCGCTGGTTGCGTAGATGGTGATGTCCAGCTCGCGCGCCATAGATTTCAGGATAGAGGTAAGCATATCAAGATCGAACTGCTCATCTACTTCTTTGGCGGCTTTCATCTGGGCGAGCAGGAGCTGAAGGGAGTCGATTACCATAAACACATTAGAGATGCCGTTTGTCTCAACCGTCTGCTGCTTGAGTTCCGAGGCCAGCTTGCGCAGATGGTCGATGTTTGCGACCTTTGTACCCTCTATCATCGTCACCTTCTGGGTTATTTGCTGGAACTTCTCGTAAGCCGCGAAGGTTTGCCGGTGGAACTTGCTGTCGGAGTACAACTGGGACGGCTCCAGTCGCTTCTGGGAGATTTCGGCCAGGTCAATGCCGCCCAGCATCGCCAGCGCGCGCTTAAACAGCTCTTCGATGCCGAGCTGGAGCGAAACGTAGACGCAGGGGATATCGTGGGTTTCGGCAATCTTGGTGAACAGCCAGATGCTGAAGGTCGTCGTGCCGCTGCCGGGGAATCCCGCGACCATATAGAGATTGCCCGGATAGAATCCTCCGCCAAGAGACCGGTTGAGGTGTTCGCTGGGCGTGCGCAGAATCAGGCGGTTTTCCGAAAACAGGCGCTTAAGCAAGGTTTTAGCGAGCTGGTCTGCAGTGGTTAATAGACTTGGGGTTTCCGTCTCTCGGTAGAAAAGCGTGGCAATAGTTTCGTGAGTATCCTCCTGGCCCTCGCCCTCTACCGTACGTACCGCCTTCTCGTACAGCCGGCGGCCAGCTTCGGAAACCTGTTCGACTAAACCGCGCTCACCCAGTTCGGGTTTCCTGCGCGAGAGCTCGTGCAGGCGCTGGTAAGAGGTTTTCTTGAAGAGGTTATACGGTAACCGTATCTTGTATGTTTCCTTACCGCCCACGCTTATACGAGTACCGGGGACAGGCGTCAGGAAGTCGTAAGTATACACTCCCATGTTGACCTGGCTGAAGCCGGAAGCCGCCGCCGCCTCGCCATTCTCGCCGTTACTGGTCGAAAGTGCCTTGGTCATTTCCGCGAAAACACGGCTTAGGTCAACCCGGGGCGTGATGCCGAAGACGGTGTAGTCGACTTCCACTTCGATAAGTCGGTGGGAGTAATAGATGTTTATGGCTTCAAACGGGATATTGAAGTCCTTGTTCAGGCGCTCGACCAGCTCAATGGCCTGGTTGATGGCATGAACGATTTCGGCGCTTGTCTGAGCTTCAAAGATGATGTAGTAATTCCCCAGAAGAAACAGTGAGTTTTTGAGCTGCTCCTGCTGGATAGCTTCCTTGTTTGTCAGCTCGTAGGCGAACACCGAGCGATACAGGTCGCTGGGATACTGCTTGGAGATGGCAGGTAACTGGGCAGTCGGTACGATGATGCCGCGCCCGAGTACTTCCTCACCTTCCACCACAAGATGGACCGGCCTGGTTTGCAGCTTGCCTTCCTCGTCCTCTTCCTCCACAAACCGAGCAACCTCGATATACTTGAAATAGGAGATGTCCCGCTCGGCCTGTATCTCGCCTTCGCCGCGGGGCTCCAGTGTGAAGCCGACGCGCTCGGCCCATTCCTCAAGCGCCTCGTCGTAGGTGATGTTTTTGGCCATCGCGTAGAATTCGAGGACATTCCCGCCGCCCTCATTGAGCCGCGAGGCCCGGCAGCCCAGGTCCAGGCAGTAGGTGCTCGTCGTATCTTTTTCCACCACCAGCGAAAAGTTGGACGAGTCGGGATGAAAGGGACAGTTTGTGCGATAGGCATCTTCGGTCTCGCTGAAATGCTGCTCGTCTACACCTAAAACGCGAAACACCTCGCGCGGCTCTACTCGCTTGAGCAGCGACTGTATGGATGTTTGCGAGTATTTAGTGGGTTTCACCGCTCTGCTCCGGGCAGTTCCATTGCCCCCTAATATTCTAGCACATCAAAGGCGATTACAGCTTCCTTGTGCAATATCAAGTTATGGGGAATAATCATAGCCTGATGTCCGGCCTGCAAGCAGCGATTCGGCGGGAAACGGAGCGCGCGTGCGGTGTGCTGGGACTTCCCGGCCACCCGGTATCTCTGCGGAAGATTGCGCCACCGCGCGCCTGGGGTTACACCACCACGCTTCCGCAGGAGCTTGCAGGACTGATGCTGGCTGAAGAACAGGCGCGGCTGGAAGCCGAGATGGGGAAGAAGGCTGCAAAGAAAAAGCTGAGAGCCCGGATGAGCGAACTGTCGGTGCAGGTCGCGAAGAACCTCGCGGAAGCTGTTTCGCTCGGTGCCCTGCCCGGGGTCGCGCAGGCTCAAGCCGAAGGCGGTTATCTGAACTTCTATCTGGACACGGCTGTGGCGTCCCGCGACATCATCAGCGCGGTGCTCGAAAGGGGCAGTGACTTCGGGCGGGGAAAACCGCAAAACGAGCGCGTAATGGTGGAGTTTTCCCAGCCTAACACCCATAAGGACTTCCACGTGGGGCATCTGCGCAATGTGGTGCTGGGGAACGCTCTGGCCAATCTCTTTGAGTTCGGCGGCTTTGAAGTGCTGCGGGCGAATTACTATGGTGACCACGGCATCCACGTGGCGAAAGCGCTCTGGGGCCGGCTGAATCCCGAAGTCCTTGCCAGGGCCGAGGAAATGCTGGGCGGCCCGCCGCCACAGGGCGTCTATGCCCGCGTGGAGCGTGTTTTGACGGCCGAAAACGACAATCCCAAGTTTGGCGAAATACGCGCAACTGTCGAAAAGGAGACGGGACGGATTCTGCAGCAGCTGGATGACCCCGCGAGCGAGGTTTATGAGCTGTGGAGACAAACCCGCCAGCGGGACCTGGAGACTTTCAGGGCCATCTACGACGAGCTCGGGGTGCGCTTTGACCTTGAGTTTTACGAAAGCGAGGTGGAGAAACGCGCATCCGGAATTGTCGACGAGCTGCTGGAAGCAGGCGTAGCGGCAGTTGAGGCTGAAGGTGAGTATGCCGGCACAGTCGTGGTGGATTTCGCCGCGCACGGCACGCCGGAACTGGGAAAGATGGTGCTACGGCGGAGCGACGGCACGACTCTCTATCAGGCCAAGGAACTGGCGCTGGCGAAAGCCAAATTTGAGGACTACGAAGTCGACCGTTCGCTGTATGTGGTCGGCAGTGAACAGAGCCTGTATTTCAAGCAGGTGTTTGAGATTCTTAGATTGTGGGGATACACGGCTGCGGAGAAGTGCCGGCATGTATCCTACGAGCTGGTTCAGCTTCCCGGCGGCAAGATGAGCAGCCGGGAGGGAACGGTCGTGCCCTACACCGCGTTCGTCGCGGAAGCGAAAGAACAGGCGTTATCGCTCGCGCACGAGCGCGGTATCAGCGCGGTTCCCGAGGAAGTGGCCGGCAAGGTCGCTTTCGGCGCGATAAAATACGCATTTCTGCGCGTGGATACGAGCAAGACGATAATCTTCGACTGGAAGCAGGCGCTGTCGTTCGACGGTAACGCGGGACCCTATATCCAGTATGCTTTTGCGCGGGGCAATAAACTCCTGGCGGGCTTTACGCCCGATGTGCCGCACCTGCTTAAATCGCAGTACACGCCTGAGCCGGCAGAGGTTGAGCTGTGCCGCATAATTGCGGATTTCACGGACTGCGTTTCGCAGGCGATGCAGACGCTGGCACCGAACATTGTCGCCAACTACATGTACGATCTGACGAGAGCGTTTACGGAGTTCTATCAGTCGTGCCCCGTTTTGAAGGCGGAGGATGGCGTGCGCTTTTTCCGCCAGAGCCTTGTTGCAGGCTTCAGCACGGTGCTTACCGCTGGCGCGGGACTGCTTGGAATGGAGCTACCCGACGAAATGTAAGTTATGGCTAAGATGCAACGGACATTCAGCATCAAACGCCTTTCACGGGCGTTGCAGGGCTTCTCCGTGAGCACGGGGGAGCCGAATCTCATTGTTAACCGGATGCTTTGCGACACGACGCAGCTGCTTGCGAGCTCGCCCGAAGATATAGAAGCGGCGTACGAGCGCAATCCGCTAATTCTGCTCGGCCTGATGGAGATAAGCAACTTCGCCTCGCTTTTCGGTGGGCAGACCGACTGGGCGCAGTTCTTCCAGCTATTCCGCCGCAACCCTCCGGTCACGACTTTCGTGCATTTCCTGACTCCCGAGCCTGGATTGGGGGACTACAGCTACCCGGGGCTTTATATTTCGCAGGCGGAAGAGCCGCCCCAGGTGATACCGTTCGTGCAGAATGTCCTGAGATACGCGCATCACCTGCACCTGTGGGAGGAGCGTGACCTTTTTTCGCTGGTCAGCCTGCTGCGCAAGCAGCTGATGGCGGCTGTTGTGGTAATGGAGGAGCCGGACGACTTCGATTTCAATTTGCTAAGAGCGCTGCACCACCTGAATATCCCGATATTCAGCCGGGTGTCGCTGGGGCCGATGTTCAACTACAACCTTATCGCCGACCTGGACGACCTTTTCGCCAAAATACACCGCTTGCGTCCCACTTTCAACGCGCGGAAAGAGAAAAGGTCGGGTGACGGCGAGGCAAGCTCCGGCCCAGCGGAACGCTTTGAGTTCGGGGGCGGCTATTCCTCGTTCAGCGTCGTGCGGGCTATGGGCGGCATTGATGGAGTGGAGGTGCGGGGGAAGCTGGAAGACGAGGCCGGGCTTATCATTGACCTGGGCGATGCCGACGTGGACATTACGCTTACCGCGCATATCGAGGACGAGCTTTACCGGATGCTGTCGCGTCACCCCTGGCTGCGGCTGGAAACGGAAGAGTTCTTCAAGCTGGTTCTCCTAGGAAAGCTGCGGGAGCCCGAGGAGATAGGCGGTGAGATATACCGCCGCCTGAAAGAAAGATTCGACCTTACGAGGGTGTCGGTCAAGCTTATCCTTGACAGCCTGCGCCTGCAAAGCCTGAAAGCGTCGGTGGCTGCCTACAAGGAGGAGCGCCGCCAGGCTCTGGAGAAGAGGGGCGATTTTGACGCCCCCCTGTTCGCCTGCACGTTCTGCCAGCGCTATTCCAAGAACGGCTTCTGCATCATTTCGGTGCTCCATCCTCCTCAGTGCGAACTTTCTTACGACGCCCTGCGCGCTCAAGCCCTGTTTACGGGTTCGCTCGAGCAGTTTTCCATCAAGCGCGGCGAACTGACCGACAAGCAAAGTGTGCTTTACAGCGGCGTGTCCAAGTTCGCCCGCATTCTAAGTGAAGGGACGATTGCGAAGATAAACCTTCAGGCGTTGCGCGATTTCCCCCCGCCGGTTACAGCGTACGCGCAGAATCTGGCGTACTACAGCGACCGGCTGGACGGCATTATCATCCTCAGCAATGATTATGACGGGTATTCGCCGGACCGCCGGACGTTCTTCGGCCTTCTGGGCGAGGTGGTGGGGCGGCAGATTCCAGGAATAACGGGTGTCTCCGACGACTATATCAGGAGCCGCGAGTTCCTAACCGCGGACGGAGGCCTGAAAAGGGTCGTCTGGATGCCCTCCGTGTTGAAGGAACGTTTAGGTCTTCAGAAGTTCACCTATATTGCGACCGAACGGGAGTGCACGAATATGCAGTCTCTCGCGTCATTCCTGAAAGAAAGGGGATTTACCACTTGATGCAATTTGAAGCCCTGTTGAAATCCATGGATTATCGCTACGAGCGCTCCTCAACTGAAAACGGTCTGGATGTTTTCAAGGTAACAGATGGTGGTCGAAGTTTTGTGGCGCTTATCTTCTCCGATGAATCCGGCGAACTGACATTTGTGCGTTTGATGTTTGTAATCGACCAGCTTCACCGGGAAAACCCGGAACGCCAGTACGAGCTTCTGCTCGAACTGAACCGGGAGTGCTGGATGGGCAGCTTCGCGATTGACGTGTCCACATCAACGGTTTTGTACGTATTCAACTTCCCGCTGGCGCAGTTTGACGCGGATACACTCGCGGTTGCCGAGGAGACATTCGACCTCTCCCTGCGCCTTTATACGGACGCCTGCAAGGAGTAACCAATGACGGAGTGGAAGCCTCCCTCCAGGAATCTGAGAATTTGTGGGGTCCAAGCTGCTCTGTTTGGCCGCGATGCGCGCCAAAACCGGCAGGAGCTGCTTGAGCTATGCTATACCATTGAGCCGGGAAGCTGTGACCTGATAATCACTCCCGAGGCATCTAACCTTTACTACCATTACGACCTCATATCGCAGCTCAAGGGCGGCGAAGAGGAAGAGTACCTTGAGCCTTTCCGCAAGCTGGCCGGTGAGCACGGATGCCACGTCCTGGTCGGCAGCCTGATGGTTCGGGACGGGGAGCATCTGCGGAACCGCTCGCATCTACTCGCGCCCGACGGAAGCACGGCGGGAACTTACGATAAGATTCATCTGATTCAGCTTTTCGACGAGCACCGGTACTTCAAGCCGGGACGCGAGCTGCTGACTGCCGAGGTCAAGGGCTGGAAGGTGGGCATCGCGCTCTGCTACGACCTTCGCTTCGCAGAGCTATTCCTGAACTACGCTCTTGCAGGCTGTCATCTGCAGATTCTGCCGTCGTGCTGGCCCGACGCAAGGGTGGAGCACTGGTATCATCTTCATCTTGCGCGGGCGCAGGAGACGCAGTGCTACTTCGTGGGGGTTAACCACGGCGGGTCCGACGGTGCGGGCAAGACCTACCGGATGAGCATGGCCGCGGATCCGGACTGCACTGTGCTCGCGAAGCTGCCTGAAGCCGAGCCGGGATTATTACGGGTAACGCTAGAGCCGGGGGCGTTAGTCAGACAAAAGGAGATGTACGACCTTCTGGCTGGCCGCGGGCCGTTTCCAATCTGACGGCGCTTCGCGCAGGCTTTATCCATGCCGTCCCGAAACCGGCTGCTTTCAAGCGCCAGCCTTTCATTTCTATCGCGCGCTAGCCTTTGACTTCGGCTACTTCTTCAGTTTCGCTTTCAAGGCTGTCTTCAGCGGTTCCCTCCTCCGCTTCAGCCGCTTTGGCCACGATAATGGGGATTATCTTCTGCTCGTATATCACCCACTCCGTGGGCACGCTCACCTGGAATTCCGGTTCCCAATCTTCATCTCCAGAATCGCCGCCCTGTTCGCTATCCGGCTGGACTCCGGGCTTCAGGATGGTAACGACGATTTCGTTATTCAGCGGTGTGGACAGGGCTTCCTCAATGATTTTATCAAGGTCGCGAAGTTCGCGCGGCAGGTTTACAAAACTGCCGCCGCCCATGAGGATACGTCCGCGCCCGCCGAACTCGTTATAGATTGAAAGGAGGCTTCCGCCTCCATGCACGGTCAGAGACGTGGGGCCTTCGGGGAAATCCTCGGGCAGCGTGAAATGAATCATCTGCTCGATAGCCTCTTTGCGGTAGGGTTGGAGATGGACATTAACGCGCAGAGCGTCACCGCAATGGACCGTTTTCGGCTGCACAGCGGGGGCCGGGGGTTCAGCTTCCGCAGGTGGTTCGGGAGCCGCCGGCACCGGCGGTTCCTGGACACGGTGGTTCGCAGGCTCCTGACTGCCGTTGCCCTCGTCTTCACCGTCCGGTTCATCGGATTGCGGCTCTGCGCCGGCACCTGGCGGCTCAACCTCGGATTTGACATCGTCTTCCCCTTCAGTAGCGGACCTGGGCTCTTCTCCTTCAAGCAGCAGTTCCGCGTCGTCTATTGCCGCGTTGACCCGGTTTCGCGTGAAGTCGAGATGTATGTCGAGCTGGGTTAGCTTGACCTTGCGGTAGATGTTGTTAACGAGGAGCGACGTCAGGGGAAGCAATTCGTCCCAGGAGCCGCTGGTGGGATACGTTTCGGAGTAGTAGTAGTTTACCCGGTGCAGAGGTTCTTTGAGGCCCGCGCCTTCGAGCGAGAACTCAAGGCGCAGCGTTCCGCCCTTCCCTGTGTCGGTGGTTCGATAGAAAGCCTCCTCCAGCGCAATCATTATCAGGTAGTCAAACCCGTCCGGGTCGCGCGTTACCTCCACGTTGAATTCCTCGGTACGGCGCAGGTCGATATCGTTAACCGTCACATGTACCGGCAGCACATCCGCAGCTTCGTTTAGCAGGCCACCGACCGCGCACGCGCGGTCCTGCCTGGCCGAGCCCACGGGGTAAAGGCTGTGGCCCATTTTGAATGCGCGATACGTGCTTTTCTGGGTATAAGTTATGTACGCTTTCTGAAGCACCATGTCGATGTCGCCGCTCATCGTGAGCGGATGGCCGAACATCAGGACTTGCCCTGCATCGTCGACGTAGGTTGCTGTTCCAATCGCTGAAAGCTCGATGTCACCTGACATCAGCGAAATCGCCACTGCATCGCCCGCTTTCAAAGGCCCCTCGGTTACAGGATCGTGCAAAAGCGCTCCGCCAGCCGTAGCTGCTCCACCGGGGACGCCCGTAGTGACGTGCATAAAGGGATATTTATCGGCCTTCTCCTTCAAAAGCTCCAGGCTGCCCGGGCTGAAGCCGCTGGCCATAAGAGGAGCGACCAGCGGTACGGCTCCCATTTCCCCGTTTTCGGCGTGTTCTTCGTTAAAGCGCATGGCCTCTTCCCAGGAGTTCATAAACCGCAGTTTGCGGTCAATCTTGGGCTCCGGGATGACAGTATTGCCGGTGTAGTCGGGACGGTGGCGCCTGGGGAGAGCGCTCAGCATATTTTCAATCGGGGTGATGCCGCCGACGTGGGTATCGCTGAATGGAACAGCAGTGGATATCGCGCCGAGCAGCTTGTCGCGGATGTACACGGGGCTGCCAGAGTAGCCTTCGGCGATGCCGTTTGAAGCTTCTATAACCGGTCCCGAGAATTCGGCCAGGATCATCTGCCGACCATCGAAGCCGCCTTCGGGAATGATGTCGATGATTTTTACGTTGAAGCTTTCAACCTTCGTTCCCCTGACGACCGTTTTCCCGGTCCCTTTCATTCCAACCTTAATGTCAGACAAGGGGAAGAATTCCACAGCTCTGGCGGCTTTAGCGGCGATTAGAAATACCAGAGAAGCCGTCAGCAGGACGCGGAGCGCTTTCATCCATTTCCCTCCAATTTGGTGCCCTATCTTATCCCATACGGTAGGTAGCGTCAATGAAGTATGCTTCCGTATTCCTAATTGCTGCGAACGAAGTACCGTCGTGACTGCGCTTGCGCCTTTGCCGTGACGGTTGGGAAATGCACGAAAGGAGGGTCTCGAAAGACCCTCCTTTCGTTTAAAATCGGACCGTTAGCTAAACCGCCTTAGTCGCGGCCGCCCTTGGTATCCTCGCCAGGTACAAGCACCAGGATGATACCGTCACGAATGCCGTTAGGCGCGCCGTAGCCGAGCTGATCGACCGCGTCAGCGATGCTTCCGGGGCCATAGGGGCTACCGATCCGCTCGTTTCTAATAGAGCGTGTCCACGCAGGGATACTGAACTCCGTTTGAGCTGCGCCGGTTCCGGAATCGCGGCGGAAGATGATGTCTGGCTCGTCGCCGAGAACATCTCTGCCCTTCGTGCGGATGGAGCCGTATCCACCGAGCATGTAGATTTCGGTTACCGTCGGCTGAATCGGCTCATCTTCTTCGACGCTGCTTTCATCGGCGACCACAATTGTGCCGGCGCTCTTGTAGAAGAATTCGCCAGGCAGGAACGGATTAGGCTTGTTGCTTCGCCACAGGTCCCAGAAGCGATAGGGGATGTTGGCGTAGGTACGAAGCACGGACTGGTTACCTGTGCCTTGCTCGATAACAACGTATTCGGTGAATCTGTAGTCGGCAAGAACATTACCTGAAAGGGTGCAGTAGGGCCCAAAACGGGTTCCCTGCTCTCTCCCTTCGTCCTGCTCGTTGCGCAAGGGGTCTTCCACGTCCTCCTGGAATTGATGGATGGCGTAACCGTTAGTTGCGAACGGGTTCTTGGGGTAGGCTTCTATGTAGCCCTTACGCAGAAGTGGATCGCTGAGGATTGTGCGATCGTCGCAGTCCTGAATCCCGGTGAAAGCGTTGGCTCCGGCCTGAACGTCGGCGTGCTTTCCCTGGCCACCTATAAGGTAGGTGGGATAAGTACCACCGGTGTCAACGGCAAAGCGCTCAACGGAGAGCTGAATATTGTGAAGATTGCTCTTTACTTCAGCTTCCTTGGCCTTGTCCTTGACCTTGATGTAATTTGGCAGCGCGATGGCCGCCAAAATGCCAATAATCACAATAACTACGAGTAACTCAATGAGGGTAAAACCTCTACGGTTCATTGACCGTCTCACCTCCTAGATGATAATTCACGGATTCTTATAAATTCGCCGGGTCCCAGCCCAGTACATAATAATAACACAGCGTTATACCCCTGTCAACGAGAAATCGGGACAAATCCGGCGTTCCTGCCAGGTTAGGCCAGTCCTCCGGCCTTATAATCCTCCCCCTTTATTGATATTAGTTAGTTTCACCTACCTGATGACGTTTACCAGGTTGAATATCGGCAGGTAGAGCGAGACGACGATGGTGCCCACCAGACCGCCGATAAGGACGATCATCATAGGTTCGATAACGCTAGCCAGGCCGCGAATCGTGGCGTCAATCTCGGCGTCGTAATAGTCGGATATTTTAAAGAGAATTTCTTCAAGGTTTCCCGCTTCTTCCCCCACCGATATCAGGTTTGTAACGATGGGCGGAAACACCCCGGTTCGCTTCATCGGTGCGTGAATCGATTCGCCTTCGCGGATGCGGTCGCGCACGTACATAATGGCGCGTTGCACAACGTTATTGCTGGCGGTGTTCTTGGAAACCTCGAGGGCTTCAAGGACGGGCACTCCGGACTGTGTCAGCGTGCCGAATGTGCGCGTGAAACGCGTGATGGCAACCTTGCGCGCCAAAGCGCCGAATATGGGGATACGCAGCACTAAAGGGTCCAGCACGATATGTCCCCATTTGGAGTTGCGGAACTTGATGAAGAGGATGATGAATACCGGGATCGTCAGCAGCCAGTACCAGTTCGAAACGAGCCAGTCGCTAAACTTGATCATAGTTCGCGTAAGCTGGGGTAGCTGCGCTTCGCCGCCGGAAAACTCCTCGTAGAACGCGCCGAATTGGGGCACGATGTACATGAGCATGAAGAGCGAAATGGCAGTCGCGAAGATCAAAATGATAACCGGGTAGACCATAGCGCTTTTGACTTTGTGCTTAAGCTCGAGCTCGTTTTCGTAGAATTGTGCAACGCGTTCCAGGATGTTGTCGAGCGCACCACCAATCTCACCGGCCTGCACCATCGCGATAAAGAACGTGGAGAACGCACGGGGGTGCTTCTTCATGGCCAAATTAAGCGTCTCGCCCCCCTGGATGTCCATTTTCACCTTGTGCAGCACGTTACGGAACGAAGAGTTCTGCGTCTGCTCCTCGATGGTGTCCACAGCTTCAGCGAGCGTAAGGCCTGCATTGAGCAGAAGGGCGAACTGGCGCGAGAAAATCGTCAGCTCCTTCAATCCGACTTTAAACATCCCTTCGACAATGACCATCGGGTTGAAGGGCTTACGCCGCTCTACTATGCGCACTACATAAAAGCCCTCGTTACGGAGGGCATCCATTACCGCCTTGGGATTGTCCGCTTCGACCGTGCTCTGAATGATTTTCCCCGCGGAATCTTTTGCCGTATATACGAATGTTCTCATAATCTCACCGCCGGCTCAATAGGGGCCGGTGGAATATTCCTATCTGATTATACCTCAAAATGCCCCCTGACGAATATATCGCTTGATATCCATCCGTCCGGGGATTACACACCAAGACTGGAGCCATCCAGAGAAGGCGTTTCGCGTTCGCTGAAATCCTTGGAGCTCTTGACCCCCGCGGCGGCGGCCGCGCTGATGAGACGCTGCAAGTTGCCCACGTTACCCGCGTGAGCCATGGCCACCTCCAGCGAGATTAGACGGTCCAGATAGCGGTCGCGAAGATTCTGGTCCATTGTCTGCATTCCCATCTTGGAGTGCGTCATCATCACGGAGTGAATCTGGAACTCCTTATGCTCACGGATAAGGTTTCTGATTGCGGGAATGTTAAGCATCACCTCGAACGCCGCAACGCGCCCCCCGCCTTCGGCCAGCGGGAGCAGCTGCTGGGACATTATGCACTGCAGCGTGTTGGCGAGCTGCGCCCGGATCTGGGCCTGCTGTTCCGAGGGGAATACGTCAACGATACGGTCGATGGTCAAGGGGGCGTTGTTGGTGTGCAGAGTGGCGAAAACCAGGTGGCCCGTCTCGGCGGCGGTAATGGTCGTCGAAATCGTCTCCAGGTCGCGCATCTCACCCACGAGAATCACGTCGGGGTCCTGGCGCAGAACGCGCTTCATGGCACCGGCAAAGGACAATGTGTCCCGCCCCACCTCGCGCTGATTTACATTGCAGCGCTTGTGCTGGTGGACGTACTCAATGGGGTCTTCCATCGTAACGATGTGAAGGTCCTTGGTTTCGTTGATTACATTGAGCATTGAGGCGAGAGAGGTCGATTTCCCGGAACCGGTGGGGCCGGTAACCAGAACCAGCCCGCGCGGCAACTGGATTACCTCCTTCATAATAGCCGGGAGCAGAAGCTCCTCCATCGACGGGATCTTTTCCGGGATAGCGCGCATCGTGCAGTACGAGCTCTCGCGCTGGAATCCCAGATTACAGCGAAAGCGCCCGATGCCTTTCTGGCTGTATCCGAAGTCCAGCTCGCGCTCAAGCTCATATTTCTTGCGCTGGTCCTCCCGGATCATTGAGAAGGCCAGCTCGCGAACGTCGTCCGGCGACAGCGGCTTGTAATCAAGGCGCACAAGCTTGCCGTGGATGCGCAGCGTGGGCGGCACGCCCGCGGTCAGATGCAGGTCCGACGCACCATGCTCCACCAGGTGAACCAGCAAATCGAGAATCGTATAATCCATTGCCTATACCACCCCCATCCGATTGCAGGGCTTTAAACCTCGAATCCCTCCACTTCAGCGAGTTTCGGAGCGGTTTCAGTAAGAGGGCCGCGTACGGCGCCCGATACTGCCGGAGCGCCCTCCACTTCGGTCTCCGTCTCGTAGTCCGGCCGGGCGACCCGCAGGAGCTCTTCGAGCGAGGTCGCGCCGCCGATAACCTTCTTTACGCCGCTCTCCCAGAGAGTTAGCATTCCCTCTTTCCGAGCCTGGCGTTTTACCAGATGGAGAGATGTTGTTTTGGTGATTAGCTCTTTAATCGTATTGGACATCCGGAATATCTCGAAGATACCGGTGCGACCGGAGTAACCCACGTGCTTGCAGAACTTGCAGCCCTTGGCGCGGTACAACAGCGGTGGCTTGCCTTCATACTGGCTCTCGTCGTAAGCGCCACGCATAAATTCAAGCTCCTCCTCGCTGGCCTCATACGCTTCTTTGCAGTGCTGGCACAGACGGCGGACAAGGCGCTGAGCCATAATCCCGATTACTGAGGCGTTGATAAGGTATGCGGGTACTCCCATGTTTTCCATTCGCGGGATGGCGCCCGGCGCGTCGTTAGTGTGCAGAGTTGACAGCACGAGGTGGCCCGTGAGCGCCGCGTTCACCGCCAGGTCTGCGGTCTCGCCGTCGCGGATCTCGCCCACCATGATGATATCCGGGTCCTGACGCACAACCGTGCGCAGACCTGACGCGAACGTCAGACCGACCTTTGGATTGACGTGTACCTGATTGATAGTATCGAGCTGGTACTCAACGGGGTCCTCAATCGTCACCACGTTTACCTGCTCCTTGGCCAGCTTCGCCAGCGAGGTAATCAGCGTTGTGGACTTCCCGCAACCGGTGGGGCCTGTAAGAAGGATGATGCCGTGCGGCTGCTCAATGAGCGAGTTCCAGACGGCGAGCTCTTCTTCATCGTAGCCCAGGTCGGTGAGCTTGTAGTCCTGCGACGACTTGTTCAGCAGGCGCATCACAATCTTTTCGCCGAACAGGGTGGGGAGCGTGGAGAACCGGATATCGTATTGGGCGTCCGCCAAGTCCAGCTCGATGCGGCCGTCCTGGGGCTTGCGCCTTTCGGAGGTGTCCAGACGGGCCATAATTTTTAGACGGGCTGTCACGGCGGGGATTGCGTTCTTGGGCACCGTCAGAATGCGGTGGAGCATTCCGTCCACCCGGTAGCGCACTACCATATGGTCGCTTTTGGGCTCCAGGTGGATGTCGGACGCGCGGTAGTCGGCGGCGCCGTTCAGGATGGTGTCAACCAGCTTGACAATGGGCGCGTCTTCAATTTCTTTGAGAGTGGCCTTATCCACGAGGCTTTCGTCGATGACATAGCCCTTCTTTATGCGATCCGCCTGGAATTCCTCGATAGACTTCTGGGCTTCGTGCGATACTCCGAAGAACTGGTCAAAAGCGTAGTTGATGGCGCTGGGCGAGGTAATGTGCGGCAGGATGTCCATGCCGGTGGACAGCCTGAGGTCGTCGATGGCCAGCAGGTTCAGCGGGTCAACCATCGCCACGACGAGCTGATTGCCTTCTTTGCGCACGGGAAAGACCTGGTGGCGCTTAATCATATCGGGCGGCACCAGGCGCGCCATATCGGGATCAATCTTCTCCTCGTAAAGATCAATCTTGGGCATTCCTAGCTGGCGCGCGAGGATATCCTGAATCTCATCCTCCAGCGCGAGCTGCATATCGACGATTACCTCGCCGATGCGGCGGCCCGTTTCCTTCTGCTTCTCCAGCACGTCCTGGAGCTTATCTTCGGAAATGATCCCGGCTTCTATTAGAAGCTCACCAAGTTTCTTGTTCATCTGAGAGATCCACCTTCAGTAGTAGTTTCTGACTTCCCTTTTTTCATGGACCCAACATAATTTTATAACACGCCCCCAAGGCTAAGTCAATTTTATCAGCCCCTGGTCTGTAATCTAATGCTGGTGGCGATTCTACAGGTTAGACTGTGCCGGTCCCGTCTTCGGCCGGCGGCCACCTCGTCAAGCCGGATGGCCCCCTTCAGCAAATGCTGGACGACATCGTTGACGGCCACGTGGCTGCCGGGGTCGCGCGCAAGCCGCATGTTGAGTGCGATGAATCCGCGGACGACCGCTTTTTTGGCTTCAGTGCGCCCGATCCCAAAAGCGCGTGAGACGATTGCGTCCAGCCGGAGGGAGCCGACGGAAACCCGCAGTGTTTCCGCGCATTCCTCCGGCCTGAACCGTCCGGCAGCCCGACCCTCCAGGCGGCTTTTGGCGAAAACGGAAGCCACTTCGGTTTCCGCGCGCGCGTCTGTGAGTAGCATAACATCCTCTCCGCTTCGCAGCAGGTCGCCCAGAAGGGCGGGAGCTAGCCCGGTCCTGGTGAGTTGTTCTGCCAGCAGGTCCGCCTCCCGCGCGGAAAAACCTCCGCCACTCTCGGCGTCAGACTTCAGTATCCGCAGCCATTTCGCCGGGAAGCGTCGGGCAGCCTCTTCCCATTCGCTCAGAGAGCGGCGGATGACGTCTGCGTCCCTGTGCGGGCGACCTTTTCCCGGCGGCACGATTTCCAGCATCAACTTGCGCGGGAACGGCGAGCCGCCGCAAAGGCCACGAATCATCTTCCGGCGCGCCAGTTCGTCCCAGTGTTCCGTCAGTTCGTCGACATCGCAAAAGCGCGTGATCTCGCCCTCGGTGGGAATATCTTCCGGATGCGTCAAGTATCGCTGTAATGCCATCGTTTCGCGCGGGCCGCCTTCTCCTCTGATACAATCATTTTACTATGCCGTTTCCATTCAGCGACCTGCGGGAGTTTATCCGCGCTCTGGAAGCCGCGGGCGAGCTTGTCCGCGTTTCCGAGCCGGTCTCGCCGCGTCTGGAAATCACCGAGCTTACCGACCGGATGAGCAAGGCTCCGGCAGCACAGATATTGCCCGGCGCCCCCGGATTCCTGACGAGCGGCGGCAAGGCGCTGCTGTTTGAGAAGCCTAAAGGATACGCGGTGCCCGTCGCCATCAACCTCTTCGGATCGCTGACGCGCATTTCGCTAGCACTGGGAGTGGCGCATCCAAACGCGGTGGCAGAGCGCATCAGCGAGATGCTGGAGCTGAAGCCGCCGCAGGGATTGCGCGAGAAGGTCGCGCTGCTGCCCAAGCTCCTGGAGGCCGCCAATTTCCCGCCACGCACCGTCAAATCCGCGCCCTGCCAGGAATTCGTGTTGCAGGGCGATGAAGTTGACCTTGCGCGATTTCCCATTCTCACGTGCTGGCCGGGCGACGGCGGGCCGTTCATCACGTTCCCGCTGGTAATCACTCGCGAGCCGGGCACGGAGCGCGCCAATACGGGTATCTACCGGATGCAGGTGTTTTCGCGCAATGAAACGGGAATGCACTGGCACGTCCACAAGGACGGCGCACGCCATTACGAGGTGGCGAGGAAGCGCGGCGAGCGCCTGTCCGTTGCCGTGGCCATCGGCGCAGACCCAGCGACCTGCTACGCCGCCAGCGCCCCGCTTCCGGGCGGCATTGACGAACTGCTCTTTGCGGGCTTTCTGCGCGGGAAGCCGGTTGACCTTGTGAAGTGCAAGACCAACGACCTGCTGGTGCCTGCGGCTGCTGAGCTCGTGCTTGAAGGCTACGTTGATCCTGCCGAGCCGCTACGCCCCGAAGGCCCCTTCGGCGACCATACCGGCTACTACTCGCCGGTGGACGAGTATCCGGTATTCCACGTGGAGTGTGTCACCCACCGCCGCGACTCGATTTATCACGCGACTGTCGTGGGCAAGCCGCCGCAGGAGGATTACTATCTGGGCTACGCGACAACGCGCATCTTCCTGCCGCTGATGCGGCTGATGCTGCCCGAACTCGTGGACATCTGCTGCCCGCCGGAGGGCGTGTTCCACAACTGCGTGATTGCCAGCATCGCCAAGCGCTATCCCGGCCAGGCGCGACGCGTGATGGCGGGCCTGTGGGGGATGGGGCAGATGAGCTTCGCCCGCAGCATAATCGTGGTGGACGAGGACATCTCGGTGGAAGACCTCTCGGCGGTGGCGTTCCAGGCGTTTTCCAATACCGACCCGAGCCGGGATATGATGTTCTTTGAAGGGCCGACCGACGTGCTGGACCACGCCGCGCCGCAGCCGTTCTTCGGCAGCAAGGTCGGTATCGACGCCACGCGAAAAATTGCGGGCGAGAGCGCCCGCGAATGGCCCGAGGAGATTAAGATGAGCGACGAGGTCAAGCGCAAACTCGATGACCTCTGGGAGAAGCTTGTACTTCCGCTGTAGCACAGGTGTTCCCGCCCTGTAAGGTATAATCCTCCCAGATGAAACAGATGCGATACACGCTGGTCGTCACCCGGAGCGAAGAGGACCAGGCGTATATCGCCGAGGTGCCGGAACTCGCCGGATGCGCGGCGGACGGCGCAACCTATCAGGAAGCCCTGGCGAATGTGGAGGTCGTGATTCAAGAGTGGATTGAGACAGCTAAGGAACTGGGGCGTCCCATCCCGGAACCCAGGGGCCGTCCAGTTTCTGCGTAGCTTTCGGTTTATGTGCTAACGCCCACCAGTGGTATAGTTTTCTCAGATGGAGCCGATGCGGTACACGCTGGTTATCGTGCGCGACGAGGAAAATCCACCGGGTATAACGTCTCGGTGAAGGAGCTTCCGGGCTGCTACACGCACGGAAAATCGCTTGAAGAATGCATCGCTCGTGCCTGGGAATTAAGGAGCGTCCTGAGAGTATCCGCTCCGCCGGTTTTGCCGACTGCCGAAACTGAGGTTCAACTATGAAGTTCGTTGTTGTGATGCTCGTTCTGCCGGTGGTGGCAGTGCTTATGACGATGGCCGGACACGGCGGCGGCAACTTCTACGTCCTTACCCTGGTACTTGCCGGCATTCCGATCCATCAGGCGGCGATGACAGCGCAGTTTGTCCTCTTCGCCACCGCATCTGCCGCGATGATTGTTTTCGGACGGCATAAGGTTGTGTCCTGGCAGCTTGTGTTCTTCATCGGCGGACTGACCGCCAGCGGCGCGTTTATTGGTGGCTTCTGCGCCTACGGTTTCAGCGGAGTCGCCCTCAAGTTGATATTCTCTGCTATGTTGATAATCGCCGCGGTGCTTATGCTTCTGCCAATCCGGGAACAGCCGGTTGTCAGCAGCAGAAGATTCGGCTATTGGCGATTGCACACATCCACAGCCACCTACATGATTAACCTGTGGTCGGTGCTGCCGCTGACTCTTGGGGCTGGCTTCTTCGCGGGAATGGTTGGCGTTTCCGGTGGATCGTTGCTCGTGCCATTGATGGTGCTTGCTTGCCGCGTGCCTATGCGGGTTGCCGTGGGAACCGCGTCGGCAATGATCGCGGCGACGGCACTTATGGGTTTTCTCGGTCACGTCATTCACACCGGTTTTAATCCCTCTTGGGCACTTCCCCTGGCAGCAGTCACCGTTGCCGGAGGCCTTGTCGGTGGCAGTATGGCCCTGAAAACAAAGCCCAAGTATCTCAAGGTGCTTTTTGCTCTAATAGCCTTGGTCGCGGCGATCCTAATGATCGCGAGGACACTCCTCTAAATGGAGCAGTACTGACACGCGTGCGAACTGCTGATCAACCTAATACACGCTGGTTATCGAGCGCGACGAGGAAAATCCCACCGAATATAACGTCTCGGCGAAGGAGCTTCAGGGCAGCTACACGCACGGGACGACCATCAAGGAGTACGTTTCGCGCGTAACGGAAGCTGTTTCCGGGTTTCTCGAAGAGCCACCGTTAGCCAAGTAAAGCTGATTCCGCTTGGATTAGTCCTCTATTGCCTTACGTCGGCTCGCTGCCGGTGGGGGAGGCGCCTGGGCCGCCGGCGCGCTTGCGCCCACGTGTCCAACTACCGCCAACGACTGTATCGAGTTCCCGCCCGATCAGCAGCCGTCCGAGCTTCCTGTGCCCGACTTTGAGGTAGTGCTGCTTCCAGATGTCCACTACCTGCTCCTTCGTGGTCGCGGCGTCAAGCTCCTCCTTGACCTGCTTCAGATACTCCAGTTCCTCCCGGGGATCGTCAAAGGCTCGTGGCATATTCCATCTCCCTCGTTAGATGTTCCGCTGCGATTCTACACCATTACGCGTGCGCGCGCCAGTGCCGCGCGGGCTGCCCAGCCTACGCGCGAGCATCCGCGGGTGGGTTCAGAGCGCGCCGCTATGTGTTATTATTCTCGTATGGAGGAGATAAGGTTCAAAACGAGCCTGCGCGAGGAGATGGTTGATCTTACGGCAAGGGTGCAGGAGGCCGTACGCAAGTCGGGTGCCAAGGACGGCCTGGTGCATCTGATATCCCCGCACACCACCGGAGCCTTGACCATAAACGAGAAGGTGGACCCCCATCTAAAGGACGACATTTTGACCTGGTTTCACGAGATGGTGCCCGAAGGCACCAAATACGGTCACACCGGCGGCAATGCCTGGGCGCATATTAAAGCCTCCATCGTCGGCGCCGACCTTACAGTGGCCGTGGCCGGGGGCAAGCTGGTTCTCGGCAAATGGCAGGGGATTATGTTTTGCGAGTTTGACGGCCCGCGCTCTCGTAAGGTCATCTGCCGGTTCGTGCGGGCGATATAGGCCCGGTGGGGCGGCCCGGATTCGGCTGTGTCAGTCTTCGCTCTGGCGACCGCTGAACCGCGCCAGCAGGTTGAGAAAAGCCTCGGCTATGTTTTCCAGGAAGGAGGCTTCATATCCTTTGTCGCGCTCCTGGCGTCCGGCGAAGCTCGCTATCCCCAGTGCGCCGGCGTACTGCGGCGCGCGAAACTCGTCAAACAGGTGCGAGTACCCGCGCGGCATCCCGATACGGACGGGCCTGTCCAGATGGTGCTGGAAGAATCCCGTGATTTCGCGTATATAGCAGCCCCCGCCGGTCAGCACGACACCGCCGGGGATTGACGCTAGAAGCTCCGAATCCTCCAGGTCGTTTTTTATGAGTTGCGCCCATTCCTGAAGCCGGGGGAGCGCAATCTCGATGACCTTTTGCTTTTTTATCTTTGCATACTCGGTGTGGCCGTAGAATTTGATGTCGATAACGTCGTCGGCGTCGGCCTGGTTGATGTTAATCCAGGCCTTGAGGAATCCCCGGCGGATGCGCTGCGCCTCCTCCAGTGACACGCCGAGGCCCTGCATAAAGTCCGTATCAAAGTTGCCGGTGCCCACGGCGATGGTGCTGGTGTAGGCGGCTGAACCGTCGCGGTAAAGCGCGACATCGGTGGTGCCGTGCCCCAGGTCGATAAGGACGCAGCCGGTGTTTTTTTCTTCAGTGGTGAGCACAGCTTCGCCAGCGGCTAAAACCGAGGGAATCAGCGATTTCACCGCAAGCCCGACGCGGTCCAGCGCTTTTTTGTAGTTGTTGAGCAGCCATTCGGGGCCGATTATGTCCTGCACCCTCACGGCCAGCCGCTCCCCGAACATCCCCAGCGGATTTCGCACGCCGCGCGTCTCGTTGACCTCGTACTCCTGGACGATGCGTTGAAGCAGAGCGAACTGGCCCTCCCTCGGAGGTGTGCGAACGCTGTCAAGCAGACGGTCAATATGTTCCTGGGTTATTTCGTTTTCCGCGCTCTCAAGCTTCAGCTCGCCGGTCAGAGGCGTGGATACAAGGTCCTTGCAGGTTACCGCGAGATGAACCTGATCAAGATGGACGCCGCTGGAGTAGACCGCTCCCGAAAAGCTGGCGTCGATTTCGGCGGCGCACTGGTTCAGGTCGCGGATGACGCCCTTGACTATGCTTTTTGAAGGCGTCGAGTTGATCCCGCGGACTATGACCTCATCGGGGGCAACGTCCGCGATGACGCTCGTTATCTTGGAGCTTCCCAGATCGATGCCCGCTACTGTTCTGCTTCCGCGTCGCATATCAGTAAAGCCTGCTTATTACCAGCATTTCCCGGATAACCAGGGGTATCAGTACTACGAGTTCAGGGCGAATACCGCTCAGCGCGCCAATAGCGTAAAGGACTGCGGCGAAAAGCGCCAGATAGGCAAAATGCGCGGCGCCGTTGAATGGTCGCCGGTCTCGCGCCGCGATGACGGCGCTCAAGGCCGTGTCCAGCAGGACGAGAGCAACAGGCAGGAGTACCAGAGGATGTGGGATGATTTCGCTCGGTGCGAGTATGCCCAGGGCGAGCCCGCCTGCAAACAGGACGACGGCGACAATGAGCGTTGGAGTATTCAGCAGGGCACCTCTCCGGTCGCTACTCATCGCTCCCCCCCTTTTTCACCTCGATGGCCTCCGAATTATCGGGAGGTGTTTTTGCTGATTCGGTTGGTGCCCGGCTTTTGTCTTCGGAAGGGGTGTCCAGGAGACGGTAACGCACTGGCAGGTCGTACGCCGGTATTACGATGCTGTCCTTTTTTTCCAAGGTGATATTCAAGCCAAACGCCCCAAGCTCTTCGAGGATACCACCGGGCATCTCCAGCGCCTGCGAGATAATGTCGGGGTCGCCGATGGCGTTTATGGTAAACGGAGCGGTCAGGCGCGTGTTATTGACCACTACGGTCGGTCCGGTGCAGCGTATGTAGGATAACCCGGTGAGACGCTCCTCAATCCTGCCGGAACCGATAGAAATCGCCTCTGCGCCTGCCGCACGCAGTTCGTTGGTCAGCAGGAGCAGATCGTAGTCGTGTACCAGCCCGCGCTCTATGAAAGCGCCATTGGACTGAGAGGAATCGCCCAGAGTGATACATACTCCGGGGCCTTCAACGGCGAGGAATCCGGCGGCGTATTTTGCCGCGTCCAGTTCCGCCTTAATCTGCTCGCTGGATATTTCTCCCGTAAGCAGTTGCCGCAGCAGGTCGTTTTTCTCTTCATGCAGCGTGGCGACTTCCGCCCGGAGCTGTTCAATCTCGCGCTGCATCTCTTCGTACGTTCCGCTCCCCGCGAGAAGAGGACGGCCGTCGGATTCAGCCACGATTACGGCGCGAACAAGCAGGCCCAGCAGCAGGCCGGTTATCAGAGCGAACGCCCAGAATCCTGCGCGTCTAGAATCCATAGCTCGCGCATCATTCTACGATAGAAGCCGCCAAAAGGCGAAATTCGGTCTCAGGCGAGCCATATCAGCGCTCTTTTTTCGCCCGCGGGTGGGTGGAGTCGTAGGTCTGGGAAAGCAAGCGCGTGGACACGCGCGTGTAGATGTTTGTCGTATCGAGCCTGGCGTGTCCCAGAAGTTTCTGCACGGTGCGCAGATCCGCGCCCCCGTCGAGCAGGTGAGTTGCGAAGGCGTGCCGCAGCTTGTGCGCCGATACGGGCTTAATCAGCGCCGCTTTTTTCGTTAGCCGGGCCAGTATGCGATTGGCCGAACGTCGGGAAAGCGGTTTGCCCATTTGGTTCAGAAACAGGGCATCGCTGGCCGGTGCGCCGGCGGGTATGATGCCGGGCCTTACCCGCAAGTACTCGCTTAAAGCGACCTCCGCACGTTCGCCAAAGATAACCTCGCGCTCCCTGCCACCCTTGCCGCGAACGCGCAGCATTCGTCCCGCCAGGTCTATCTCACCGACTCTCAGTCCCAGCGCCTCGTGGATGCGCACGCCCGTTGAATACAGAAGCTCCACCAGGGCACGATCCCTGGCGTCGGTCGGCCGGCCGCCTTCCGCCGCGGCGAGGAGCGCGTGGATTTCCTCGGGCGTGAGCACCACCGGCGGCTGTCTGAAGGTGCGCCCCAGCTCCAGATATTTCGCGGGATTATCTTTCGTTATGCCGCGGTCGTTCAGGTACTCGAAGAACCGCGCTATGGACGAAAGCTGCCGCCGAGCGGTCCGCATACTGACGCCGTCCTTTCGTTCGTCGAGCCTCTGGTTGAAGAACTCGCACAGCGCTTCCTGCGTCAGCGTCTGCGGCTCGAATTCTCCGCCGACGAAGTCCAGTAGCTGCCGGACATCGGTCGCGTAGGCAGTGCGTGTATGCTCCGCTAGCCCTTCCGATGCCAGCGCTTCAGCGAACCCGGCAAGTGCGTCGTCCCCGGTCATTGATTTGATTCTAACATTTGCGCGGTGGAATCACTGATATAATCGCAGCGAGGAGGATTTTCATGGACCGTTCGAAACTAATCGCTGTTGCCCGCGGAGACGAAGCGGCGGATACCGTTCTGGCGAATGCTTCAATCGTCAACGTTTTCACCGGAGAAGTAGAATCGGCGGATGTTGCCCTCGCTGAGGGATATATCGCCGGTGTGGGCGATTACTCGGGCGCGGCTACGAAGCGGCGCATAGACCTCAGCGGTAAGTTCCTCGCGCCCGCTTACACCGACGCGCACATACACCTTGAGAGCACGATGCTGCTGCCCTCGGAGTTCGCGCGCGTGGTTCTTCCCCACGGTTCTACCTGTACCGTTTCCGATCCGCATGAAATAGCCAATGTTATGGGACTGCCCGGCATACTCCTCCTGATAAGCCTTACCAAGGACATCCCGTTTGATTTTTATTTCACTCTGAGTTCCTGCGTGCCCGCCACCCATCTTGAAACGAGCGGCGGCAATCTATCGGCCGATGATCTGGAAGTGCTTATTGACCATGAGCGCATTGTGGGGCTTGCCGAGATGATGAACTTTCCCGGCGTGTATTACCGGGTGCCGGAGGTTCTGAAGAAGCTAGAACTGGCGCACGAGTACGGCAAACCGGTTGACGGTCACGCCCCGCTGGTTTCCGGCAGCGACCTGAACGCCTATATAGCCGCCGGAATTTACTCCGACCACGAATGCACGCAGCTAGACGAGGCCCGCGAGAAGCTGTCGCGCGGAATGTGGATATTTTTGCGGGAAGGGAGCACCGAAAAGAACCTCGCCGACCTTCTGCCGCTGGTTAACGACGCCACGGCCTCCCGCTGCTGCCTGGTGACCGACGACCGGCAGCCGGACGAGCTTATGGAACTGGGCCACATAAACTACGCGGTGCATAAGGCGGTGTCGCTGGGAATGAATCCGGTTACGGCGATTCGGCTGGCGACGATAAATCCGGCGGAATACTTTTGCTTTCGCTCGCGCGGGGCAGTTGCGCCCGGGCGGATTGCCGACCTGCAGGTGCTCGAAAACCTGGAAGAAGGCTTGTTGCGCCCGCTTGCGGTGTATAAGAACGGCGAGCTTGTAGCCGAGGAAGGCTCTCTCGTTACTGAATTGGAGACGCACCAGGTGCCGGTTCAGAGCTTGCAGACGGTAAGGCTGCCCTGTGCGCTCACGCCGGACGCTTTTGCCGTCACTGATCGCGGTGGGCCGGTCAGGGTAATCAAAGTAGTGCCGGGCCAAATAGTCACGGAAGCGACAGGTGCGGAGCTCCCGACACAGAATGGAATGGTTCTGCCGGACGTTTCGCGCGACATACTGAAGCTAGCGGTTGTAGAGCGTTACAGCGGCAAGGCCGGACGAAGTATCGGATTTGTGCAGGGCTTCGGGATTAAGACCGGAGCTATCGCCAGCTCGGTGGCCCATGACTCGCACAACGTGATATCCGTCGGCACCAGTGACGAGGACATCGTCGCTGCGGTAAACCGTGTGGCGGCAATGGAGGGTGGTCTTGTTGCGGTCAAGGATAGAGTGGTGATTGCGGATGTGCCATTGTCGCTGGCGGGTCTGCTCTCGCTTGAAGATGCTCCGGCAGTCGCGGAGCGCCTGGGCGAGCTTTTGCGGGTGGTGCGTGACGAACTCGGCTGCGAGCTGAGCAATCCGTTTATGACGCTATCGTTTCTGGCTCTGCCGGTCATCCCCCATCTGAAGCTGACGGACCGGGGACTGGTTGATGTTGGCAAGTTTGACTTCGTTTCGCTGTTTGTCAACGAGGACGGCTAGCCGCGCCTGACTTTGAACTCAAACGAGTCCAGCGTGTCCGTCGTGCGGAAATCGCGCCCGGCGCGTATCTCCAGAATCCTCTTGCCTTCCACCGCTTCGATCTTGTCAGCCGCTTTGGCGACGTCGCTTGTGCTGATGCTGCCGACATCGCCGGTGACGATGTCGGGAAGCATTCCCCGTGAAAGCGCAACTGCTCTAACCGCGGCGAACGCGTAGGCGAAGAGTTCGGGGAGCTGGTCGCGTCCGACATCGGCGTCAATGTTGATGCGGGATATGAGTTCCCCTTTGCGGAAAATTATGCGGTCGAAGGCTATCTTGAAGGTTACCTCCGCTTCTTCGCCGCTGAGGACGTTGGTCGCCGAGTAGATCACGAGGATGGTATCCTCCGTTAGCAATGAAAGCGTATTGAGGATTTCGCTCAGCGCCGAGGAGGGCACCGGCTTCATCGTAATGCCGTCCGCTTCAAGCTGTATGCGTAGGTCGTTAAGCGCGGAGAGTATTTTCCTCTGGCTTTCGGGCAGCGTCATTCCGCCGGCGAGCGGGATGTAAGCAAGCGGCTGGTTGACCTCGATGGCGATGTTGCCCTTGCGCAACACTCCGATTCGGTTTTCAAGCGCTTGGGCTCTTTCTTCCAAGTCCCTGGCTTCGCTTGCCAGCCCGGACTTCACGGTTTTCAGCGTGTCAATCTGCTCTTGCAGGAGGGTTTGCTCTTCCTGCAGACGCTGATTGGCCGCTTCCTCTTCCGCCAGATCGGCGCGCAGTTCCGCCAGTTTTTTTTCGTCTTCGGCCAGCTCCAGCTCCGCCCGCTCTAGCTGCGTGCGTATGGCATCGTAGCGCTGGTTGCTTTTCTCGATCTTCAGCTCCAGCTGGGAAGCTTCATCTTCTTTGACTTCAAGCTTTTTTCTGGCCTTATCCAGGTGCTGTTCCAGCTCCCGCTTGTCTTTTACGAGGACGCTTCGGTTGTATTCCAGGTCGCTTACTTCCGTTTCCAGCTGTGTAAGGTTTTGCTTCAGCTCGTCGAAGTGGAACAGCATCTCCCGCGCGTCGCGGGAGACAAGCGCGATGAACGCCACGGTGGCCAGCGCGATGCTCACTCCGGTCAGGATAGCAATCCACGCGGCCGCGAGACGGGGACGCAGGCCGAAGATGGCCACTTTGCGCTTCGCGGCTATCCTCCCCATCCGGTCGCCGAACATCGCCACAAGCGCAGCGATGACGATGAGCAGGACGATGTTCAGTGTCGTATGCACCTATCTCCTCGGGTACCTGTGGGGATGTCCCCGGTTGATGTTCACGATGGCCCACGCGAGGGTCAGCTTTGCGTCTTCATTATCCGTGTTCACCATCAGGTCGTGCAGCCTAGCCACGCTGCGACCGCCGTCGATGTATCCCAGCGTCAGCGCGTGCTCGCCGAGTTCACGCTCGTCTTCCGCTTTTTTCAGAAGGCCGATGGCCATATTGATTGCTTTGCTGTTGTACTCGAAGGTGCGAAGACCCCTTCCGACTTCCATTCGCAGCAGGCGGGGCGCGTCCTTGATTATGCGCTCGTAGTAGGGCAGCACGCGTGGGCTGTGCCATTCCCGCAGCAGAACCACAATGCTGTTGAGGGACATTAGGCGTTGCGTTTCCGTAAAAGGCGCTTCGTCGTCCTTTTCGCCTTCGTTTTCGTCTTCGCCGGTGTCCGTCCCCGCAGCCGGCGGTTCGGGCGGGACGCTTTCGTCCTTTTCCTCGATTTTGACCAGCAGGTGCGAAAGGATATCCTCAAGGTCGCTTTTGCCTTCGGTGGCCTCGTGGTTGAGGACGACTAGATTTATCTCCGTCCCTGTGGCTCCTTTCCTGTACTCGTCTATGGTCGCGAGCTTGCCCGGCCAGTCAAGGTTCACCATACCGCTGAGAGCCGCAACGCGCGTAACCGACTTTCTCAGCATCAGAGCGATGGTCTCGCCGGCGCGCGGGTCGCCGGAGTACTTGAGGAACGTGATTAATGAAGGGCCGAGCTCCATATCTGCCCTTTCGCTCCAGTATCTAATCTTTTCCCACGCTTTTTCCTTCTCCACGCCCAGGTCGTAGAGCGCCGCAGCGGCGGCGACCTGCGAGAAGTCCACAGGCGCATTGCGCATTATATTCAGCAGAATCTCGTTGATTTCATCGTCGCTCTGCCGCCACTTGCGCAGAACCTTCGCGCACCCGATTGCCATATCCATGTGGGGCTGACGGAGGCAATCCACGAAGGCTTCGCGGCAGGACATAGGGGGCATACGCTGCAGCGCTTCCAGCGCCGAAATTACCATCTGGATGTCGGATGCCTTAAGGTATTCGCTAAGGTCTTTTTCCGCATTCTCGTAGCCCAGGTGATGTAGCTCCGGCAGCACCTGGATGTAGTCCCAGATTAGGCCGCGCTCTTTCAGGGCGAGCATCCCGTCCTTGAGTTCGGGGATTGCCAGATACGGCAGCTTATGCGCCGCCTTTATCGCGGTTTCGGGATCGTCCGATTCCAGGGCGAGCCTCAATACCGCAATAGCGTCGTCGTCCGCCGGATTTACTCCCGAGACTACGGGAGGCGGGCGGTATCCGGCTTCGCTGCCCGCTTTGCGGGTTCCGGGCGCTCGCGCAAGAAGGATAAGCACGGCTACGAGAGCCGCCGCTCCGATAATAATGAGCACGGTAACTAAAGGATTCGCCCTGGTTTCGCGCGTTGTCTTCGTCGTCTTATCCATCGCTTTCTGATTATAGCGGGTAATTTTTGAATCTGTAGAGGTTTAGGCGCCTGTGGCGCACAAGTTCACGAATCGCCACTCTGTATCCTGCCCATATCCCTTGCCCTGGCGCGTTGAAAAGGCCGGGAATCGATGGTATGTTTTATGCAGCTCACGCAGACAGGGCGGGCTCAGGCCGGGGACAAGGAGCTATAGTGCAACTTACGGACAAAGAACTTGAACTCATCGCCGAGAAGGTTTTACAGAAGCTCGAGTGGTACCACATGATTTCCGAGATTGCGCAGGCTATTCTCCGCGAGCTGGGGGAAGAGGACAAAGAGCGCTTGCGCAAGCTCGCAACCACGCAGGGCAAGGACGAACCCGCGCCGTCCGTGGAGTGCCCCGAAGAGGAATAAGTTGCGCCAGGGCGCAACCGGGGCGTAAAGCTTAAGCCGGTAGCCAACCGGCAGCCGGAGGAAAATATGTTGCTTGATCGCGAAGACGCGAGGAAGCTCGCCGACCTCATCGGCAAGAAGATGGCGCAAAATCCCGAGAAGTGGCGCGCGATTGCGCGCGAGGTTGGTCCGAAGTCGGGCTGCTCCTCTCCGTTCGGCTCCGGGGACAATCTCCCTGCCCCGGGCGAAGCCGCCCACGCC
>JAOZQG010000139.1 GCA_029932365.1 bacterium
TCGGGCGAATGATGCGGGCGGCACAAGCTGGGGAGACCCGGCACTGGTGATGGATGACGATGCATACGAGCATTGCTCCGGCGACAACGAGCTGGTGGTGGCTAACGGCAGTCCGAGCATCGCGTACCCCAGCCAGCGGCACGATGAGCTCTGGTATGCGCGGGCACTCGACGCCGATGGAACTTCGTGGGAGACTCCGATGAAGGTTTGCGATATGGCTTCATCTCAACACAATATCCTCTCTATGACCATCGTAAACGGCTATCCGGCCATCGTGCGGTTAGGGGGGAGCTACGTTCGGGCCGGTGACCCCAACGGGGACACCTGGGGCACGCCAATAAACCCGACCAGCGAGGAATGGGGTGAGGACCCGGCCCTGCTGGTGGTCAACGATCATCCGGCCTTCTGCTACCGGCGCTGGTTGGGGGGGCTCGACTATGTGCGGGCGAACGACGCCAACGGTGAGAGCTGGGGAATCCCAGTGAGCGTTACTCCGGACCGCGGGGAGTGGCTGCAGATGGCGATAGTAAACGGCAATCCGGCCATCGCCTACGTCAATCGTGACGAAAAAACTCTCAACTACGTGCGGGCGCTGGACGCCGACGGCAACTCCTGGGGCACTCCGTTAACCGTGGATAGCGAAGGGGACGTGGGTGACTACTGCTCGCTGGCGGTCATCCACGGGTACCCAGCGATTTGCTACTTGGATTACACGTTCGATTCACTAAAGTACCTGCGGGCAAATGACACCGATGGAGCGAGCTGGCGGATTCCGGTCACCGTAGATCACGATACGGATTTGCAATGTCCCTCCCTTAATACTGTTAACGGCTGCCCCGCCATTAGCTACATTGACGGCATTCAGATCAAGTTCGCCATTTATTATTGAGTTCATAGGATGAAGGATGATTCTGACCTATATTCGGGAGTCCCCGCTGCCTACCGGTCCGGTTTAATCACCAACACCCTCGGCTCGGTCAGCTCGTCCATGGCGAAGCGCGGGCCTTCTCGGCCAAATCCCGAATCCTTCACCCCACCGTAGGGCAGGTGGTCGAGCCGCGCAATCGGCGTTTCGTTTATTAGCACGGCGCCGACCTCCGTGTGCTCAAAGGCGTACTGCGCCTTATTGAGATCGTGCGTGAAATACCCCGCCTGCAAGCCAAAGCGCGAATCGTTGACCTTCGCCACAGCTTCTTTGAAATCGCCGTAAGGTTCAACAACCGCAATCGGCGCAAAAGCCTCGTCCGCCCAAACCTTGGAGTTGCGCGGCGCGCCTGCGAGAATCGTCGGAGCGAATACCGCTCCCTCGGCATCGCCACCGCAGAGCACCTTCGCGCCTGCGGCTGTGGCTTCGGCAACCCACGCGCCCACGCGCTCCACGTCGCCTGCCGAAATCAGCGGGCCGTTGAGCACCTTCTCGTCAAACGGATCGCCTGAGCGAATCTCTGACTTCGTGTATTCAACCATTGCCGACACAAAATCGTCATACAGCGCGTCGCGCACGAAGATGCGCTGGATGCTGATGCAGACCTGCCCCGAATACGCGAACGCGCCGCGCGCGATGTGCGCCGCGATTGCCCTCAGGTCGTCCACCTCGTCCACCACCACCGCTGCGTTGCCGCCCAGCTCCAGCGTGATGCGCTTGCGCCCGCAGGTGGCCTTCAAGCCCCAGCCGACTTCGGCGCTTCCGGTAAACGAGATTTTGCGAATGCGCTCCGACGCGATCATCCCTTCAAGCTCCGATGGCGCGGCCGGCACGATGTTGTAAGCTCCCGCCGGGACCCCCGCCTTGACGTAAATTTCCGCAAGCATCAGTGCCGTCAGCGGCGTATACCGCGCGGGCTTGTGGATAACCGCCGAGCCCACCGCAAGCGCGGGCGCGATTTTGTGCGCCACGAGGTTCAGCGGGAAGTTGAACGGCGTAATGGCCAGAACCGGCGTCAGCGGGAAGCGCCCGATGAGCGCGTATTTGCCGCCCGACGCGCCGTAGGCTTCCTGCAGGTGCAGCTCGCCCGCGTACCGCCGCGCCTCCTCGCCTGCGATGCGAAACGTCCCCACCGCGCGCTGCGCCTCGCCGCGCGCCAGCGCAACAGGCTTGCCCGCCTCCAGCGTAATTGTGCGCGCAAGCTCCTCGGCACGCTCGGCGATAAGCTGGGAAATCTTTAGCAGCAAGTCCGCGCGCTCGTAAGGCGCAAGAGCCGCCAGCGCATCTCCCGCAGCTTCCGCCGCGCCCAGCGCATCGTCGAGCATCCCGCCGGCCGCGCGCCCGACTTCGGCGACAGTTTCGCCGGTATAAGGGTTGGTCACGGGGAAGGCGTCCTTTGCGTCAACAAATTCGCCGCCGATAAATGGTCTGGTCTCGTATCCCATGCCCCAATTATAGGCGCTTGCGCGGCGATGACCAGTAAATGACCGGCGTCTATTCCTCTTCCACCGCAGCCGGCTTCGCGTCAAACTCGGTAGCATCGATGAGCGCCACGATCTCTTCGCGCTGCTCCGGCGCAAGCTTGTCGCGCGTGATGGCCACGAAGAAGAAGTAATCCGGCTTGTGGTAGAAGTGGTGGTAGTAAAGGTAATACTCCCCGCCCGGCTTCTGGGGAAGATAGGCGGGGATGCGCTTGGCGTCTTCGGGATTTTTGAACTTTAGTATCTGGCACAGGCCCGCCTTGCCCTGGGCGGTGAATTCTTCGTCCACCTCCGGCGCCAGCGGTTTCAGGCCGGCTTCGATGAGCTGGAAGCGCACCTCCTGGGCGAAGAACTGGAAAAAGTCCGCCTGCGGCTCTTTGGCCAGCAAAAGCCC
>JAOZQG010000064.1 GCA_029932365.1 bacterium
AAAGAAGCCGAGCGCCTGAACGAAGACATCAGCGACCATTTGCGCTCACTGGAAGAAATGAACGCCGGCGCGACCGCGGTCCCCGAAGACGAGGACGAAGAAGACGACGAGGTTCCTTCCGACAAGTTTACCATCCTCGACGACGATGAAACCGGCCCCGAGTTAGAGGAGTTCGAGGAAGAAGAACAGCTCCCCGAAGAATCCAGCCAGTTCCACGCGGACCTGGAGCTAATGCTTACCGACCGGAATTCCAAGTGCCTGTCCTGCGGCACGGCGTTGCCTACGGACGCCCCCTATTGCTTCAACTGCAAGAAGCCGCACCTGTATAAGCCGCTCGATTGAAACCCGGCGAGCGGCACCGTATACCGCTACCGTTTCAACCTTCCAAGGACGTGGAGCAGGTGGCGGATTTCCTCATCGGTGTTCCAGAAATGGGGGCTTACGCGGATAAGCCCGTCGCGAAGGCTGACCACGATGCGCTCCCCCGCCAGCGTATCCATCAGCTTCCGGGGTTTTCCCACCGCGAAAGTCACGATACCTGCCCGCTCATCCGCCGCCGCTGGCGTAAGTATGCTCACCGGAAGCTCTTTTAGCCCATCCAGCAGAAGCGCCGTCAGCTCCTGGATGCGGCACCAGATCGCCGGCACCCCGATAACGTTGAATTCGTCCAGCGAGCGCTTCATCCCGTACATGCTCGGTAACGGCGCGGTTCCCGTCTCGAAACGCACCGCGCTGTTGCGCGCGTGCACGTCGCGCCGCGTATATTCGTTGACGTCCACATCGATACCGTACCAGCCGGGCCAGTCGGGGAAGTGGTTTTCAACCATTTCCGGGCTGGCATATAAAAAGCCGCTACCCAGAGGAGAGAGCAGCCATTTCTGCGTGCCGACGGAGAGGAAGTCCAGACTCAGCTCCGAAACGTCCAGTGGAACCGCACCTACGCCCTGAATCCCATCTACGATAAGATAAAACCCGCGCCGCCGCTTTTCCTCCGATAGCCGCCACAGGTCAAGGCGCTTGCCCAGCAAAAAACCAACCCAGGAAACACCGACGATGCGCGTCCGGTCGGTTATCGCTGAAAGCACCGCTTCGGTAAGGTCGTCCTCCGGGCGCGAGCGCACTTCGCGCAGCACCGCCCCTTTGTGCCGCGCTCCCTGAAGCGCGAAATAAAGGGCGGGGAACTCGTCGTGCAGGCAAACCACTTCATCACCTTCGTGCAGCGGGATGCTGGAGAGAGCGCGGATCAGCCCGGTGCTCGTGTTGGGCATCAGGCACACTTCGTTCATCTGTGCGCCGATAAGCTCCGCCGCGGACAGCCGCGCCCGGGCCATAAACTGAATCCAGCCGGGGTCGGCCAGCGACGCTTCCAGGCTCTGTTCCCTGATGAATCTGGCTGTGGCGCGGCGGACCGAATTGTGCAGCGGCCCGCAGGAAGCGTGGTTCAGATAATTGTATTTGCTTGCAGCTTCCAGACCTTTGCGGAACCGCACCATCCGCTTGCGGGCGGCTTCGTCGGATGAGGGATTTGCGACGCTTTTCATCAGCGCGGATTGTAGCAGAGACGCACGGAAGCGTGGCTTTCTAGGGATACACCCAGGTGAACATGCAGGGCTTGAAGGTGTAGAAACGCAGCCGCAAGTTCTCCCCGTCAATACTCTTAATATCCATCACGTGCAGCTTGCCTTCGGCGTCCACCTCGTAAGGAATCGCCAGATCGCTAAACAGCTTCCCGTCCAGCGGAACTTGGAGTACCACCGGCTGCTCAAATGAGCTGGCGCGCTGAGTCCGCAAAAATAAGACCTTCCCCGAGCCCGTGCCAGCGCGGATCCTGACGCTGCGGTCGGTATAGCCGAGGCTTATCTCTTCTTCCCATTCAAGCGCGCCAGCGGGCACTGACGCACTCAAGCCGTCGGCGGGAGTGCCGGCGTCCTTAACGCCGATGGAACCGCCCGCGGAGCCGATGGTTGCGCGGGCACAGACCGTCGCAGCGTCCGAGCTGTTGGCATTAGTTGCGTTTCGGTTCGCCATCCTTTCACCGTCTCCAGTCAGCCTGGAATGCGTATTGAGCACAGCATACGCGAAGACCATCCCGAGCACAACAAGCACAAGCGGCAGCCACAACCATCGGAGTCTTGCGGCCCGAAGGCGATGGCTGCCGCCCAACCTTTTATCAACCGTCATTTTGGGTTAACCGATTACCGCGCGTATGCGCGAATATCGGATGCCCTCAATCAGTGCTCTACCGGCGTAATAGTCGCGATATGCACCCAGTCGGGTCCAGTGCTGCCGGGCGCGTAGTTATCAGGATTGTCGGCACCCAGATAGCCACCGTAGTTGTATTGCGTCTCGTATATGGTGTCTTCGTAAAGGAGAATACTTACGCTGTAATTTGTGCCGATATCGTTACCGTGGTCCGAGTAGTAGTGCAGGTCCACATCATACGACTCGCCCCAGCGAACAGTGTCGGAGTAGGTAAGCGTCCAGTGCTCGGGACCATAGCCCCAGGTGTTATCAACGTCCAGTACTCCGCCGTCCGCGGTGACCATATGCTGATACCACGAGCAGTCGCCCGTTGGGTCCGTCACATACAGGTCCACGTCAGTATCGTTCTGGTCCCAGGTCAGCGTAACCAAAATCACCGCCTGGTCGAAGACTCCCTCAAGCGTGAAGAGCTCGGTGTCCATATTGTTGGGAACATCAATGTAGTTGCCGTTGACATCGCGGCCTTCGGTCTCGAAGAATATGAAGTTGGTGCCGAGGTCGATGGGAATCTCCACGCTGAAGTTGCCTTCAAGCGGCACGTCTGTAGAGAAGCTGGTGCCGCCGACCCAGACTTTGAGCCGCTCAACCAGGACCTCCCCGCTGTCAATTGTGCCGGTGATATTGGTGCTCCGCTCGTAAATCTCGCTCTCGTCCGCGGGATAGATGTCCCTGATTGTAGCATCGTTGCTGCCGCCGAAGTTGTTTTCCGCGTCGTTCAGCACATTCGTGTAGGGCTCGGTCAGATGCAGGGAGCCGTCGCCGTTGTAGATGATGCCGTCATAGCCGGAGTACGCGTTAAAGCTCTTGGCGCTAGTATCATAAACCGCCGTTCGGTTCACTCCGGGGAAGTTGGGGTCGTACATCGAAATCTGTCCTCGATTGTAGCCCCAGGCGAGCACCGAATGCGCGCCGCCACCGCCTGCCGTGTGATAGAGGTAAATCAACACCGGGCTGGTCGTATTCAGAATCGCGTTGCGGATAATCACGTAATTCTGCTCGTCGGTCATCGTCGTTTCGGCGGATATTTCCGGCCAGTAGACGTTCCACTGCTGCCCGATGGAGATAAAAGTTCGCGTCGCGATGATGTCCTGGCCCCTGAAGCCGTTGACTGTATACATAAAGCGCGGGAAAAAGTCCCCGTCCGCAAGGTGGTGCTCCCAGTACCAGAGCGAGAAGGAAGTCATCCCGAAGCACTCGCCTCCGCGATTGTAAGCGGAGCCGTTGTTGACTACCTGGAATCCGTCATCGCCCGGTCGGTAGCCGGTCATATAAACGCTCTCCGGCGGGCTAAGTCCAAGAACGTCTAAAATCCAGGTAAACAGCGAGGCGTGGAAAGTCTGGAAGGTCGCGGTTCCCGCACCGGCATCTGCCTCGACTAGCTGCATCACGTGCAGTCCGCCCTCCTCATCAACGTAATACGGTACCGGTATCGCCGTGTCATCGTCATAGGGAATCTTGATATCCACCGGCTGGTTGAACGCGGGCACTGTGCCCGTCTCCAGACTCATGATAACGCCGCTGGACGTTCCCCATTGCGGGGTAATGGCGCCGTCATTAGTGCCCAGCTCTACCAGGACTTCTCTTGGAAGCGCTCCCGGCGGGAATGTAACGCTAATGCCCTCAAGGTCGGTTCCCGGAGGCCCGGTGATGGTGCCGCCATCGGGACCCATTGTCTGTGAAGTCTCAACAGTCGTGGTTCCCAGCGACACTTCTGCGCCTCCGCCTGTGGCCGCGACGGGGGCCACGGTGCTCTCGGTTCCCCGGGCGCTTTCGCTGTCCACGGGAATCACGCGCACCCAGTGGCCGATGGTAAGCGGAAGCGTGTGCTCAAACCGCAGTCTTGCGTCTCCTGAGGCTTCTGAGAAGTCAATGGTATCTTCCGGAGTATAAGTTCCAACCTCACTGGGACTGCTTTCTATGGCGTAGCCCGCGCACTGCACGCCGTAATTCATAGCAATGGGAGTGATGTCACTAATACCGATAGCTCCGCTATCATCGCCATCAACCCACTCGTTCGCAAAAGACTCGTCCTCGCCGTAATGTATTGCGATGGGTGTGATATCTGAGATTCCTACCGTGCCGTTCTGGTCGTAGTCCCCGGCGTTGCGGTAGTACCATACGAGCGTGGCCGTACCGTCACCGTTGTCATAGGCGAAAAGGTCGTCCACCCGGTTACTTTCGCCTGACGGCGGCGCTGAAGTAATCTTCATGCTCCCCCGAGACTCGAGCTGGGTGGCAAGCTCTTGCTTCAGCTTTTGGAATACTTCGGCGTCTACGCCTTCCGGCGTCGGCATCGCTTCAAGTTCCGACAGCACGCTATTCACGTCGGTATCTACCGGAACTGTAGGTGCCGGAACTACGGGCGAAGGTGTAAGCGCGGACTTATGCTTTCCTCCGCACGAAAACAGCAGGAAAGCCATCGCGATCAATAAAAGCAAACTTATTGGCCTCATGTTGGACCCTCCTTTGATGTCTGCGTAGGCTAATGATACCTTAACCGGGAGATTTTATCCTTATACCGGAAGGCGGAACGCGAGCTTGGAGGTTTGTCACCGTGGAAGTTTTACGCAAAGCTCCTGCTTTTTTAGATCCCAGACACGCCGGGATAAATCTCACGGTCATTCGCCTGCACGTAACAGTTCCTCTGTCTGGCGGAAAAACTCTAAGTTCCCAACCACATCGCTGAGTTTGAACAGCGTGAAGTCTACGTCCCCCACCCCGCGTATCTCGTAGTCCGCGGTCTGGCATGGCGCTATGGGGTCCCACGTGCCGCCGATAACAAACTGGATATGCGCCCACGGGACAATCTTCCCCCAGAATGCGCTGAGCTTGATTCGCGGGAATGCCACGCCGAAGTTGACGCCCAGCGCCGACGAGCCGCCGGTTTCCGTGACTTCGTCGTTAAACGAATGCGAGCCCAGTGTGCCGGAGTTGTGAACGCTTACACCATCGTAGCTGAAGCCCAGATCGCTGTCATAGCTGAAGCTTACCGTGACCCGCGACGAGCCGTCTATCGGCGGCACAATCACTTCCACCAGGAACTTGGCCTCGATGGTGAGCACCACCGGCACAGGTCCAACAGCGAACGGCACTATAAGCAGTGGCGCAGGCAAGTCCACCAGCGTCATCGTATCCTCCATTGAACCCGCCGCTACCAGCGAGATGCTGCCCTGGCCCTGCATCTTCTCGTACGTATGGTCAAAGCTCGTTAGCTGGCTTCCATGTATCTCCATCAGGTCGTTGACGCGGAAGCGCTCGAGATTGCCTTCCAGCACCAGTTTCGCTCCTAAGCCGCCGCCGATGTCCTTGCTGATTGTGAACTCCATGGCGGCGTAGGCGTCGCGCAGTTCCACCTTTATCGCGTAGGTGTAATCGCCCCACGGGAACTCGTATTCAATGACGCCGTTCTCGTCGGCGCAGACTTCTTTACCGTCAATGAGCATTGACGGAATCTTGTCCGCGGTGAAATTCACGCCGTAGTCCCAGGCAATGGTGCCGTCCGTGATAGCGTCAGTTAAGTACGCGTTTTCACCCTCGACAATCAGGTCGTCGCCCACCGTCCGGGCATCCAGCACGGTTTCAAGCGCCACACCATGGATGAGCAATATGCGTCCGGGCGAGATGTCCAGACCGGCTGCCGCTACGCCCTGGGCGTCGAATGTGTAGCTGTGGGTTTCAGTATCATAATCCTGGAGCAGGTCGAGATTCTCCTCATCTATGTATGTAGTCTCACTGCTATAGGTAACGTCATAAGTGAAGTCATCCCACCATTCGATGACTTCCTCAGGGTCGCTGGGGTCGCCGCGATCTCCAGCGCCATCAATCGGCACAACGCGCACCCAGTCACCGACCGTTAGTGTCAGCGGAGTCCTGAACTCCAAGCGTCCTTCACCGGCAGCGTTTCCGAAATCCTCGGTGTGTTCTGGAGTGAAATCGCCTTCAGCGGTTCCGCAGGATTCTATAACATAGCCCGCGCACCGCACGCCGTAATTCATAGCAATGGGAGTGATGTCACTAATACCGATAGCTCCGCTATCATCGCCATCAACCCACTCGTTCGCAAAAGACTCGTCCTCGCCGTAATGTATTGCGATGGGTGTGATATCTGAGATTCCTACCGTGCCGTTCTGGTCGTAATCGCCGGCGTTGCGATAGCGCCAGGTTACGTCAAACGTTCCGTCACCGTTATCAAGCACGGCGAGGTCAGTCACTTTATTGGTCTCGCCAGTAGGCGGCGTGGAGACGATACCGATTCCCTCCTGTAGGACAGACCTGTGCCCCGCCGTCCACCATCTTCCATTCTCGCCCACCGGGGCGCCACAGGTGCGCGCCCTATATCTAAGCGCCTCCCCCAGCGTATCCTTCAACTCCACCCACAGCGCTTCATCCACTCCGTTCGGACATGCAAGCGCCTCCAGCTCCACAAGTGCTTGTTCAACAGAAGCCGAAGGCGATTCTCGCAGCTCCGGCAGGCTGGCCTGCATCCCGGGACCCACGGTTGCTTTTTGTCCGCTCCCACCACAACCTGCCAGCAGAAGCGCCGTGAGGGAAGCAACGATGACCGCTAATGCTCCAAATGATCTAACTTCTGACACGCCCACCTCCAGAATAGTTTATCGCACGGATTATAACATTCCGTTTTGGTGCTCTTACGGGTGCTTTTGCAGATTACTACCGTTTGCGCACCACATTACAGCCAAGACCCGCTAATCACGCTGACCTGACAGGATTCTCCAGAGGCTCCAGGCCGCTAACTTCAACAGAAACAGTGTCGCCCGGAACGAGCTGCCCGACGCCTTCAGGTGTGCCAGTGGAGATTACATCTCCAGGTTTGAGCGTCATTACCTGTGAGACATAAGAAACCGTGAAAGGAATCGAAAAAGCCATATCCTCCACGCTGCCATGCTGGCGTATTTCGCCGTTCACGTGTGTGGTCACCGATAACAGCTCCCATGCGAAATCCGGCGGAGTCAGCACAATTTCCGGGCCCGCAGGAGCGAAAGTGTTAAAACCCTTTGCCCGAGCCCACTGGCCATCCTTCTTTTGCAGGTCGCGCGCGGTGATGTCGTTGAAAGCGGTGTAACCCAGTATGCACTCCCTCGCTTCCTTCTCACTGGCGTCATGGCAGTTCTTTCCGATTACAATCGCGATCTCGCCCTCGTAGTCAACACGCGACGAGGCTTCAGGCAACACTACAGCCTCGCCCGACCCGATTACGGCGCTCGGCGGTTTCAAAAAGAGAAGCGGGAATTCCGGTGGTTCGGCGCCCATTTCACGGGCATGCGCCAGATAGTTGCGCCCAAGACAGATTATCTTGCTGGGGGCAATGGGAGAGAGGACGCGGTAGTCGCCTGCCGGCGCAACGGGACTAAGCGGTGAGATGTCCTCCGCGGAATCGATGATATGCAATTCCCCGCGCGGGTCCTTCAAAAACCAGCTTGGTTTTTCGCCGATGAGGACTCGTCGAAGGCGCGACAGCTCCTCAAGCATTAGCGTTACCGCAGCGCGTGCTAGTCGCCGAAGATATCTAGCTCATCTTCGTCGTCACTAGTATCCGCCGGCGCAGCTGGCTGCGTTTCGCTGCTGCCTGAACCGGAGGGCGCTGAAGAGCTAGTGGCTGTTGAGACCGGCTCGGATGACACCGAGCCTTGTCCAGGTTTGAGTGTGCGGTCGCCAATCCAGCACGAAGTTAGAGCGAATACGCTAATCACAAGCAGCAGCACTACCGCAATTACCGCAATAATCTTTCTCATATTCAGGTCCTCCAAACGGTTCAAGATTGTAATGCGACTACCTAATCGCGTCAAATCACCGACGCGGAGGTTTCCGGTCTCGTCCCTCTTTTGAGTGAGATGAACGCTTGTCGCCTCGCCGACCCCTCTGGTCGCGCCTTCGGTCATCACGCCGTCCACCGTCGTGTCTGGAGCGCGACGGGTCACGCGATGCACTCCTGCGGGAGTAATCAAGGTCGTTACGTACAAGATTCACCTTGCCGTTTGAATCCACGTCACGCACTCTCACCGGCACGCGGTCACCGATACTCAGAACGTCCTCCACCTTGTCGATTCTCCCTTCCGCAACGTTGGAGATATGCAGCAATCCGTCGCGCCCCGGCGCAAGCTCAATGAATGCGCCAAATGGGACAATAGAGACGACCTTGCCGTCAAAGACCATACCTACCTCAATCTCCATCGTCATAGCGCGGATGGCATCAACCGCCTTATTGACACCTTCGCGGTCGATGCCGGACACGAAGACCGTCCCGTCCTCGTTAATGTCAATGCTGGCTCCCGTATCCGCTTCCAGTTGCCTGATAGTCTTTCCGGCCGGGCCGATTATCGTCCCAATCTGCTCCGGGTCAACGCTGAGTATCATCAGTGTCGGCGCATACGGAGAAAGCTCATCGCGGGGCTGAGGAATCACTTTATGCATCTCTTCCAGGATAAAGAGCCTTCCCGTGCGGGAGCGCTCCAGAGTCTGCTCGATCATCTCTATCGTAAGACCTTCAATCTTGACATCCAGTTGAATGGCGGTGATTCCTTCGCTGGTTCCAGCCACCTTAAAGTCCATGTCTCCGTTGAAGTCCTCAAATCCGGAGATGTCGGATAGTAGCGTCCACTTCTCGTCCGATTCGTATATCAGGCCGGTGGAAACGCCGGCCACGGGACGCGTCAAGGGAACGCCCGCGTCCAACAGCGCCAGTGTGCTGCCGCATACGCTGGCCATGCTTGAGCTGGCGTTGCTCTCGGTCACTTCGCTAACAACACGTATGGAATACGGAAACTCCTGTTCGTCGGGAATAACGGGCAGAACCGCGTGCTCGGCCAGGGCGCCGTGCCCGATCTCCCGGCGACCGGGAGAGCGCATAAACCGCACTTCGCCCACAGAATAAGGGGGAAAGTTGTAATGGTGCACATAACGCTTCTGCGCTTCCGTGGTCAGGGTGTCTATCCTTTGGCGGTCCGCCAAAGTGCCGAGTGTAACCGACGAGAGCACCTGCGTTTGCCCACGGGTGAAAACGCCGCTGCCGTGCACCCGGGGCAGAAGCCCCACACGGCCACTCACCGGGCGGATATCCTCGGGCTTCCGTCCATCCACCCGCACGTTTTCGCGCAACAGGTATCCGCGCGCATACTCCTTCACGATCTTATCGGCATAGCCTCCAAGAACCAGCGGATCGGCATCCGGATGCTCCTCCAGAACGGTTGAACGCGCCTGCTTTTTTACATCCGATATAGCGCGATACAGGTCGGTCTTATCGTCGTGCGGAATAATCGACTTCAGATGCGGCTCGACCAGCTGTTTAATCTTATCGTAAAGTTTCTGATCGAACGAAGGTTCCGGCACTTCCATCTTCTCTGGAACGTCCACTTTTGCTGTGAAAGCCTTAAGGCCTCCGATAATCCGTCTGATTTCCTCATGGCCGAGCTTTAATCCCTCGACTACCAGAGCTTCGGGAACCTCATGACTCTCATCCTCAATCATGTTGATGTAATCATACGTGCCCGAAACGAGCAGGTCCATCTTCGCGGAGCCAACCTGGGCCTGGGATGGATTAATCACAAACTTGTCGTCAACGTAGGCTACGCGCGCCGCCGCCACCAGCTTGGGGAACGGAATGCACGAGATGCTCAGCGCCGCGCTGGAAGCGATGATACCCAGCACGTCGGGAGTCGATTGCCCGTCGCACGAAAGCGTGGTCGCGACAATCTGAACGTCGTTACGGAAATGCTGAGGAAACAGGGGACGCAACGTGCGATCAATGCGCCTTCCTGTGAGAATCGCCTCTTCGCTGGGGCGCCCCTCGCGCTTGAAGAAGCCGCCGGGAAACTTCCCCGCGGCATACATGCGCTCTTCAAAATCAACCATCAGCGGGAAGAAATCAATCCCCTCTCGCGGCTCCGCTGATACCGTCGCCGTTACTAGAAGAGCAGTCCCGCCGTAATAAACCAGAACGGCTCCACTGGCCTGCTTGGCTATCTCACCAGTCTCCAGGCGCAGTGGGCGGCCGCCCACCATGAATTCATGAGAAACCGATTTCAATTTAACCTCTTACGTTCTTTGTTCTACTACCCGCCCTCGCGCATCCTACTTCCGCAGTCCGAGCCGCTGGATAACATCCAGGTAGCGGTCGTAGTCCTTGCCCTTGAGGTATTTAAGGAACTTACGCCGCTTGCCGACCATCAGCAGAAGACCGCGCCGGGAATGATAGTCCTTGCGGTGACGCTTTAGGTGCTCGTTCAGGTAGTTGATGCGGCTGGTAAGGAGTGCAATCTGGACCTCAGCCGAGCCAGTGTCGCCCGGATGGCCCTGAAACTCCTTGATTATCGCGGTCTTCTGATCCTTTTCCACTGCCATTGGATTATCCAATCACCATACACCTGGTGAGCCGCAAATACTATTATAACAAAGCACTCCTGTCAA
>JAOZQG010000065.1 GCA_029932365.1 bacterium
GCACGGCGCAGCCAGTTAGCGTCACTGGCGCACCGTCTTTCGAAGCTGCCGTTGAGTATCCTCTACATCCTGTGGCGTGTCAAGCGTGAACGATGACATCCGTTCGGTGGCGTTGCGCGGCTAAGCTCAGGTCCCCGGCAGGTCCAGCTTGCCTATTTTCAAAAGCTCCTCCGCTTCATCCGGAGGAACGGGGCGGCTGAAGAAGAAGCCTTGCACTACATCCGCGCCCTTGCTGCGCACGAAGGCGAACTGGCCTTCGTTCTCCACACCCTCAATAACCACTTTCAGGCCAAGGCTGCGGGCCAGCACGATGGTGCCGGCGACGATTGCCGCATCGCCCGAGTCGGTCAAGACTTCGCGGATGAACCATTGAGGGATCTTAAGCTCATCCACCGGGAAGCGCTTCAGGTAGCCCAGCGACGAATAGCCCGTCCCGAAGTCGTCGATGGAGAGGTGAATCCCCAGATCCTTCAGCTGGTGCAGCGTGGTGACGGCTTGCTCCGGATTCTCCACGATGCCGCTTTCCGTAAGCTCGACGCACAGGTGGCGCGGGTCGCTCGCATCCACCAGCGCCCGGGTAACGACCTGAACCACGTCCTGCTGCCTGAACTGTTTTCCGGAAAAGTTTACCGATATGCGCTCGTGAGGGATGCCCGCCCGGTGCCAGGCTTTGCCCTGCCGGCAGGCCTCGCGCAGCACCCATTCTCCGACCGGGAGAATCAAGCCCGTCTCTTCGGCCAGGGGTATGAATTCACCACAGCCCACCATCCCGCGCTTTGGGTGCTTCCAGCGCACCAGCGCCTCAAGCCCAACAATCGCGCCGGTTTCCAGGCTTACCTGGGGCTGGTAGTGCAGCAGCAACTCCCCGCGCTCCACCGCGCGGCGCAGGTCGGACTCCAGCGCCATCCTTTCCACGGTCTTCTCGTAAAGCGCTTCGGAGAAGAAGCTGAACGTGTTCTTGCCCTTGGCGCGCGCCTGGTTCATTGCCACGTCGGCGTTCTTCAGCAGTTTGTCCACGTCGTCCCCGTCGAAGGGGAAAACGGTTATGCCGATACTCGTGGTGAGAAACACCTCTTCGCTGCCGACAGGGAAGGGCCTGGAAAGCACGTCCATCAGCTTCTGGGCGGTGCGCGCAGCGCTCTCCGCACCTGAAACCTGCGGCAGCACGACCACGAATTCGTCCCCTCCCGACCTGGCTACGGTATCGTTTGCACCAACGCTGTCGGTCAGCCGCTTCGCCGCCTGCACCAGCATCTCGTCTCCGACCTGGTGTCCCCACCGTACGTTTACGTTTTTGAATCCGTCCAGGTTCAAAAACAGGACGGCCACGGATCCCCGCTCGCGCTCGGCCTGGCGCAGCGCCTGCTGGATGCGCTCGCGCAGCAGCATCCGGTTGGGCAGCTCGGTGAGAAGATCGTAGTGCGCCAAACGCTCGCGTTCTTCCTCGCTTTCCTTTACCCGCGTGATGTCGGAAAGCACGCCGACGTAGTGCGTGGTCTCACCTTCCTCGTTTTTAACCGCGCTGAGCGTCATCCAGACGCGGAAAAGCTCGTTGTTCTTGCTCCGGCCCCAGATTTCCCCCCACCAGTGGCCCGATTCCCGGGCGAACTTCCACATCTCTTCGTAGGTCTGCGGGGAATGGCGGTCGGACATTAAAATCCTGGCCGTTTCGCCCACCACTTCCTGCTTGCTGTAGCCGGTAATCCGGGAAAACGCGGCGTTAACGTCCAGAATATAGCCGTCCGCATCCATCGTGAGAATGCCCTCGCTGGTGCTCTCGTACACCAGCACCGCCCGCCGCATATAGTCGTCCTTGCGCTTGCGCTCGGTGACGTCCTCCTTGACCGCCACGTAGTGCGTGACTGCACCTTTGGGGCCGGCAATGGGGGAAACTGAAGTCGCTTCCCAGAAAAGCTCGCCGCTTTTCTTGCGGTTTATAAGCTCGCCCCGCCAGACATTCCCCGCCTTCAAAGTCCGCCACATACTCTCGTAGAATCCGGCGGGTCGCTTGGCGGATTTGAGGATAAAGGGCTTGCCGCGAACCTCGTCCAGAGTGTAGCCGGTCACTTCGGTGAATGTGGAATTGACGTACTCAATCCTGCCGTTGGCATCGGCGATAACGATAGACGCCGGGCTGTGCTCCACCGCGCCGGAAAGCTTGCGCAGCTGCTCCTCAGCCTGCCTGCGGCCGGACTCCTCAAACGCCAGCGAGACCAGCTCGGCCACCGAGTTGATAAAGGCCTTATCCTGCGTCGTCCACCTGCGGGGGGCGCCTACCTGCTCGTGGACCATAACTCCGGCGAACGTCCCCAAGGCGGCTTTGGCGCCATCCCCCCCGGCGACTACCCCCAGCGGAGAGATACAGGACTGGGAGCGCTCCCTGGCTTCGGGACCCGCCCGCGCTGCGGACGTGGTGACCTCACGCTTGCTCTCCAGCGCCCGGAAAAACTCCGGATAATCGTCGGCACCCATCTCGTAGCCGCTGCTGTGCTCCTTTTTAGCAACATCGTAAAGGTCCACGCAGCGTATCCTGGTGCGGTCGTCGTTGTAGAGCCACACGCTCACGCGGTCCACGCCGAGCGCTTCGCCGCTGGCCTGGGTTATCTCCCGGATTCTGGCGTCAAGGTCGCCGCTGGCGCGCGTTTCGCTGGCGGTAAGCTGCATTATCACTTCGTTTTGCCTGACGAGGTTGCGCTCAACTTCGGCCAGCGATTCCGCCCTCCGGCGTTCAAGTTCATGCAGAAGGTCGTTCCGCTCAATAGCGTAGCGGATGGCCAGCGGAAGCAGCCGGGCGTCAAGCTCCCCTTTGACCAGGAAGTCCTGGGCGCCCTCCTGCATCACTTCCGCCGCCAGATCTTCGTTGTGCTCCTCGGCGAGCACGATAACCGGCACTGTGGGAGCCTGGCGCTTTATCCAGCCGAAGGCCTCCAGCCCCTGGCTGTCGGGAAGCGCCAGGTCCATCAGCACCAGGTCAATCCCGCCCTGCTCCAGAAGCTCAAGCCCGGTGGACAGTTTCGCAGCGTGCAGGAGCGTGAACTTGGCATCTCCCGACTCGCCAAGCCAATCCTGAATTGAACGCGCGCTCTCCCGGTCGGCTTCAATCAGCAAAATCCTGACCTGTTCATTCCCCATCGCAGACCTCGGAGACATCCCCGAGCGCAAGATTATACCAGTTTGGCCGCCTGTTCTGTCGCCAGCGTAGAGGTTCATAGATAGTGGCAGGGGGAGCCTCCAGTTAGATTGTGTAGAGAGCAAAAAAGGAGCCTCCCCTAATGGCTAATGGTGCACGGCCTCTGTATTAGAGGCCAGGACGCAACTTTGGCGGGATGTGGTGGCGGCGGTGGATGACGGGATAAGCCCCGCCTCTGGCGGGGCAGCGCACCACTTCCATCTGGGAGAGAGAACCATCTGCCCGATACTCTCGCGCAGGATGAGGAAGGAGTTTTACGGCTCCTTCAAGAAGCTGGTGCAAAAGCTTTCACTCCCTCACTTCTTCGCCCGGACTAAATGCCCCGAGGTCAACGGCATGGCGGAAAGGCTCGCGCGGACGGTACGGGAGGAATCGCTATCGGACGCGGTTGAACCGGAAATCCCGACGAAGGACCTCATCGAGGTGGCACAATCCTCTCCCGCCTACTACAGCAATCAGCGCCTGTACAGCAGGGCTGCTTATCTCACTCTCGCCGGGTATCTTATTAACTACCTGCACAATCCCCGGGCGCTTACCACTACCTAGCACCAGCTATGAATTTCTTCACGCAGCCTTATGCACTCCCACATATCGTGCACTACATTGTTCGCTCCGCTGCCAAAGCCGGTTGCGGCGTTGCCCGTGAATACCGGCTTGGCGCCGAAAATAACGACGCTCCCGCCGTCGGCCTAATTCCCGCCATTGCAGCAATACGCCCCGTCCCCGCGGCCCATCGGGTTCATGTCGCGGCCGAGGACGGGGATTTAACGCGCGTGACTTCGTATTTTAGGTCGGTGGCCCGTAGCGTCCGGGAGCGGCCAGGTCTGGCCTGAGGCGAGTTTGCCGCCTGTTTGGGGCTTTTCTCCCACCGCGAATCCTTGCTGCCGTCATCGTGCCAGAGCTGCTGCGTGGATGGCGGGAGTAAAACGTGGCGGCCTGCGATATCGCCCTGAAGGGTTCTTCACTGAAGGGAAGACCGCCACTCCGGCCTTTTTGAAAGCCTATTCCGTTTTCGCCTTCACCGGGCGCACCGTGCCGTCGGCGACGGCGAAGAGATGTGGCTTGTGGGGCAGCAGGCCCTTAATTTCGCGGTTGCTCGCCGAGGTTATCACTGCTTGCGGGAAGTCCTTCACGATGGCCAGCAGATTCGCCTTGCGCCGGTCGTCCAGCTCGGAAAGCGCGTCGTCCAGCAGCAGCACGGGCTTTTCGCCGGTGCGCTTGTGGTAGATGCGCGCCAGAGTGAGCATCAGCGCGATGGTCGCGGCGCGCACCTGCCCCTGCGACGCGAAGTTGCCGATGGCGATGTCGCCCAGGTAAAAGCGCACGTCATCGCGGTGCGGCCCGGCGAGAGTGAATCCGCGCTCGCGCTCCTTGCCCGCGATCTCTTTCAGCCGGCGGGAGTATGCCTCGCGCACGTCCGTAAGCCCGACTTCGCGGCTGAGCTTGCCGATGCTCGCCGAGTAGTTGGCGCGCAGCCTGTACTTTTCGGTGGTGAGCTGATGGTAATACTCGTCCAGGCTATGCAGCACTTCCCATAAAAACTTCAGGCGCTCAAAGATAACGCAGCTTCCGGAAAGCCTGAGAGAATCGGTGTAGAACTTGAGCAGCGAGCGGGTCTCGGAATCTTCGCGCCCCTGCTGCAGGCGCTTCAAAATGCGGTTGCGGCTGAGCCACGCGGTCTTGTAGGTTGCGAGCTCCTTGCGGAACGCGGGGGAGAATTTGGCGATTTCGCCGTCCCACAAATCGCGCCGCCGCGCGGGCTCGCCCCACAATAGCTCCATTGAAGCCGGCGAAAAAAGATACACCGGCACCCTCCCCCAGTAGTCGGCCTGCTTGAGCACGGGCGCCCCATTAACCCTGAGATATTTCTGGCCCCCGGCGAAGCGCACCTCGGCTTCCATCTGCGCGCCGGTGTCGGAGACGAACCGCCCCTCCACGAACAGCGATTTCGCGCCGCGCCTGAGCAGCGCCGAGTCGCGGTCGGCGCGGAAGCCCGTGAGGTGCGCCAGAAAATACAGCCCTTCCAGCAGGTTGGTCTTGCCGCTTCCGTTGCCGCCCAGCAGGATATTCACTCCCGGGCGCAGCGCCAGCCCCACTTCGCCGTAGTTGCGGAAGTTGAGCAGCCTGAGATGCTGGCAGATCATTTCGCTTTGGCCTTCTCCACCACCTGCGGCCAGATGTCGGCGAGCTCTTCAATGCGGCGGATGGTGAAATCCACGCAGTCGCTCGACCTTTCCACCAGCGAGCGGGTCTCGTCGTGGAACACGCTTAGCGCCGGCGTGATGTCGCTCGGCGGCGGCTGGTAGCCCTCGTCCACCCAGACGTTTACCATCCCCAGCTTGCGCGCCGGCGGGAAGTTGAGCATCCGGTCGTCCACGAACACGGCGCGCTTGCCGGGGAAGTCCGCGAGAATCTTTTCGTAGGCGTGCGGATGCGGCTTGCCGATGTAGTCCACCGCTTTCAGGTCGTATATTGCGTCAATGCAGTCGTGCACGCCGACAGCGCGTGCGACTTTTTCCGTGTGCGCGCGATTGGCCGAGGTAAATACGATCCGCGGGACGTTGACCACCAGCAGGAACTCGCGCAGCCGGGGATTGGGCTTCAGAAGCGAGTCCACGTCGTAGCTGTGGACATAATCCATAAATTCGTCGGGGTTCACGTTGCGCTCGGCGATGAGCCCGGCAATGGTGGTTCCGTACTTGCGCAGGTATTCCAGCCTGAGCTTATTGGCCTCTGCGGGCGGTATGCCCAGCACATTTGTGATATAGCCGGCGATGCCGGCGTCGTTGAGCGCCATGAGGTTGGTTGATGCGGGGTAGAGCGTGTTGTCGCAGTCGAGGACGAGTATCACGGCGCGTCCTCCGTTGGGGCAATAGTGGCCGGGAAGCAGCTAACCGGCCCGCCGATGTCTTCCTGGGCGACAATGCCGTAGGGGGTTACCAGTTTCACCATGAGCAGGTTTTGCCCGGGAAATTTTGCCAGCACCGAGCCGTCGGAGTTGCCGAGCAGGTAAAGGCAGCAGGAGCGCTTCGCGCCCGGCACATGCCACGAGGGCGCGACGGGCCGGGCGGTCTCGCCATCGCCGGTGCCGGAAGCTTCGTAATACGCTATAGCGAGCAAACTGCTTTCTAAAACAATGAACAGACTTGCGGGCGCTTCAAGGTCCCGCACCCACAAGGTGCGTCCGGTGCTCGGCTGGACGCAGCGCACACTGCCGCTTAACTCGCCGAAGAAGATGCGGTCGGCGAATCCGGCGGGGAGCTGTCCCGGCCAGCCTTCCAGCGGCATTTGCCATATCGTCGTTAGCCTGAGTGGATCGAGTGCCAGCATATGCCGGTCCGAGGAACGAAAGACGATAAGCTCACCCTCCAGGACGAAGGGATACCAGCAGGGGCTTTCAAGTGCGCGCGACGCAACCGGCTCCAGTGTTTGCAGGTCCAGGGAGTGCAGGACGTTTTCTTGCCCCCGCAAAATCAGCCTGCTTTCCGCGGCGAGAGCGTTTTTGATATTGGACGGCTGACACCCCGCCGCCAGCAATTCGCCCGTATCCTGGGCGAATAGCGCACATTCGCCCCTCTCGCCGACAGCTACAACGCGCCCCTCGGTTAATATCAGGTGTTCAAGCGCGAAATCAACCTTCTCCACACGCAGCAACTCGCCGCTCAGCGGATTGTAGAAACGTACTTCGTCGGTCCTTCCGCGTAATAGCGTTCCCGCAACCAGGGAGTATGGCGTCAGGGCCAGCATCGGCCTGTCTCGCGTGCGGCACTCTTCTTCCGGCAAAGCCTGAAACTCCCACATCGTATCGCCGGAGGCTGCGTCCAGCGCACCCACGTAACCGTGGGAGCCCACGTAGAAAACAATTCCGCGGGCGTAGATGAAGTTGGCATAGCCGGCGTGCGCGAAGTCGCGGCTCCACAGCCGGCGGTTCATATCCAGGCCCGTGATAGTCGCCGGCAGGTACCAGTTGCGTCCCGCCGTGACTTCTTTCTGGGGTATCGCCAGCGGCCCGAAATCCTTGCACCAGCGGGAAAACGGTCTGGGCGGCCGACCTTCTTCAAAAGTTCGGGGGCACCCGGAGAAAAGCGCAAGTGAAAGCGATAGTGCCGCAATCGTTGCGGCGAGCGACAGGCCTTTGCGCACGCTAATCATGCTCCGGAAGGAGGTACTTCTGCGCCAGCATCAGCGCCGTGGGTATCTTTGAGTCCACCAGGCTGTCCCCCATCAGGCTCTCCTCCACGAGGTAGTCCAGCAGCCGGTGGCGCGGCTTTAAAAAGACCTCAATGGCCTCGTTGCCCACGCCCCCTCCACGCCCGGTGAGCCGCGCGTTGGTGGCCAGGAAGATGTTGTAGATTTCGTTGGTGATGCCGGGCGTAACGGTGCCGGAAAACATCATCTCAAACTCGTCCGCCTCAAAGCCGGTCTCCTCCAGCAGCTCGCGCCGCGCGGCCTCCACGGGCGGCTCGTCCTCGTCGTCGCACAGGCCCGCCGGCAGCTCGATAACCTTTTTATTCACCGGCGGCCTGAACTGGCGGACGAGCACGACCTCGTCCTTGGGCGTGCAGGCCAGGATGTGAACGGTGTTGGGGTGCCTGCGCCGAACCGCGTAATAGGGACGGTCGCCGGAGCGCCCCTGGACGGTATGCTCCAGCACATCGAAGTACTTGCATTTCCATACCTGCCGGGTGCTCTTTATGGTGCGTTTGGGTATCCGCCGCTTACTCATATTCCACTCACCGGTATCACGACCGCTCTTTTGCGGAAAATGAAATCACCCGCCTTCGGGCGGTCACATACTCGCGTGTATCCGCTAGAATCATAGCCCTAATGGCGCCAAATTACCATATCGCCGATAGGAGGAATCTGGGACTCAGGCATCTGGCCCAGTCCACCATCGGAACGCTGCTCGCTCCGGCGTTCCGCTTGGCCTTCAACTTACGCCGCCGGCGCTATCTGGCGCAGCGCGCTCCGGTTGCGGGGGCGCCGGTAGTCGCCGTGGGCAACATCGCACTGGGCGGCAGCGGCAAAACGCCCGTATGCTGCGCGCTGCATGCCGAGGCGCAGCGGGCCAGGCGGCGCGGCGCGATTGTGCTCAAGCTGGGCAAGCAGCGGCGGCACCTGCTGGACGAGCTGCTCATCTACGCTTCGCGCATGGCCTCGGCGGACTGCACCCCGCCGCGCGTCACCCACGACGAGCACAGCGTTGTGGTCAATTTGCCTTCGGGGCTCGTCTGCGCGCACCGCAACAAGATGGCAGGCATAAAGCTGATGGCGGCGCGGGAGGACGTGGACTTCGTCATCGTGGACGACGCGCACCAGCTTTACAGCCTGCAACCGGCGCTTTCCGTGTGCCTGCTGCATCCCGATGACGCGAATGACAGCCTTTTCCCGCGCGGGCTTTTGCGCGAAGAGCTCGCCGCCGCGGCCCGGGCGGATTTCGTGCTGCTCAGGGAAGACAACTCCGGGGGCGGCGTCCCCGTCAAGACGCAGGGCAGCTTCAGCCTGAAGGAGCGCGAGGTGCTTTCCGTGGCGGAGCTGCTGACGCCGTGGGTTGAGCTGGGTTCCACCGAACGCATGCACGAGGAAGGGCAACCCTGCGGCGCGGGCGTAGCCTTTGCCGGCATCGGCCGGCCCGAAAGCTTCGAGGAGTCGCTGTCCAAGCTGGGGATGGGCCTCGCCGCCGCGGCGCGCTTCCCCGACCACTACGAGTACACCGTCGCCGACCTGCGGTGGCTGAAACGGCTGGCCGAGGAGACCGCCGCGGGATATTTCATCACCACGGAAAAGGACGGCTGCCGCCTGCTGCCGCTGATGTTGCGCGCACGCTACGCTCAGGGCTACAACGTCTGCTGGCCTTCGGGGCTGCTGCCCCAGCCTGCGATGTACCTGCCGGACATCATCGTCGCGCTGGAAGATTTATGGCCGAAGATGTTTTTCGCCCGGGTCAACGCCGAACTCCCTGATGAGCTTACGAGCCGCTTCCTGGAAGTCATCGGCGCCTAGGAAAAGGCCGCATTTGCCGCATAATGCGGGCGGCGAGAATCACCGTGAGCGTGAAGCGCAAAACAGCCCGCGACTTCGCTTGACGCCAATCCTAACCGCGCGCCAACACTCGCACGGGCGTTTTATATAGGTGCGGCTGCTCTATACGCATCAGCCCGCTGTCAAACAAGCAACTTGCACGGCAAAGGCTGCGAGCCGCTAAAACCCACCGCCGAACATAATCGCGCCGGCGAGCAGGCCCAGGAATGCTACCAGCCAGACCCAGGCGATGGTCGCGCGGGTGAGGTCCAGCACACGCACCCGGAGGAATCCCGCGAGCCAGGCGTTGTGCGTGTTCGTGGGATCGCACACGCCCTGCATCATCCCCACGGAGAAAAACGCCACCATCAAAAGCGGCGCCGCGAGCTTCCCCGCCGCCATCAGCAGCCCCACGATTCCGCTGCCCATGCCGTATAAATTCAGCGGCCCGCGATAAAGCGCCAGCGGCGCAAACACGGTAAACGCCGCGATATACAGCACCGGCGTGCGCGGGATCAGCCCGGTTATCAGCGGCCGCACCGCTTCCGTAACTTCAGGCAGCATCGTCGCCTGCAACAGCATCCCGATGCCAAAAAGCAAAAGTATCGCCGGGATGGCCATTTTGAAGCCGGTGTAGCTTGCGCGCATAACCCGGTTGGCCTCGCCGCTTTCGGTGGGCCTGCCCGCCATAGCTTTACCCGTCCTCCGCAGAAGCCCTGCTTCGGAGGATGGAGCGACGGCGGGTGTCCAGCTCGCCGCGTGCGCGTATAAAACGCCTGAGAAAAGCGCCGGGACGATGCCTAAGCTGAATTCGCTAAAGTAGCCCAGCGCCTTCCCCAGGTTCGCCGTAAGCAGCAAAAGCAGCGGGTAGATGAGCGCCGCGATGGACAGCCCGTGTACGCGCCCCGGTAAAAACGCCGCGCCGGTGAAAAGCCGCGCCAGCACCGCAAGCGTAAGCAGCGCCGTAATGATTGCCAGCAGCCAGAACAGCACGAGCTTCACCACTGCGAACGCCGCCGGATAGCGCAATATCACCGCGCTTGCCGCGATGAAGACCAGCGCGACTGCCGCCGTCGCCGCCATTTCGGAGCGCCTGACGCCCTGCTCGCGCTGCACTTTAAGGAATACGAACGCCGAGGTTACCGCGAGAAATATCATAAAAAGCGTCAGCGCGTAGGGGATGATGCGCTCCTGGGGCAGCCCCAGCACGGAAATGTAAAGCTGCCAGTTCACCGGATTGAGGCACCCGCCCAGCGAAAGCGCCAGCAAAAACACCGCGCCCGCCGTAAGCGGTGCAAGCCCCATCGCCAGCATCAGCGGCAGCGCCGTCGTCGCGACCATTATCACCGCGCCCAGACCGCCCAGATTGGTAAACAGCAGCGCGATGACGAGCGTGAGCAAAAGCGTCAGCATGAACGGCGA
>JAOZQG010000066.1 GCA_029932365.1 bacterium
GCGAGAGTATCGTCCAGAGAATCGGCGGTCGCCGCCCACCCAGGCGGGTAAACCTGGTCAGACGGCGCTACCCGATGGCTGCCCCCACCGCAGGCGGCGAGCGCGAGCGCGAGCGCGCACAGCAGTCCCGTGAGAAATATCCCCCGCAGGTTCGCCCTGAACTTCATTTCGCCCGCCTCCCTTGCGCCGACTTGATGCGCGGCCAATTCAGCCGCTCATGCCCATTATGCCCTCAGTTTGCTGCGCTTTCAAGCGCTAATCCTCAATGCGCTCGATATTCGCGCGGGGGACGGTGGCGGTGGAGCCGTCTTCGAAGGCGACCTCCAGGACGCGGACTTTGGTCTCGCATTCCACGCGCTCCAGCGCCGGCGTAAGTTTCTTGACCGTGCCCAGCTTGCCGAAGTAGGGCTCACGAATGACGCGGATGTGGTCGCCCTCGCGCACCGCCTGTGCTGATTCACGGACGTCGTCGGCCTCGGCTTCCCACCTGTCCTGGGGATAGGGGATTATTATCTCGGGACGGATGACGCCAGCGCGGATTTGCGTTGCGCCCGATAGCGCCGCGCGCGCGCCGTCACGCTCCTGTAGCAACGAGAAGGTTTTGGGCGCCATGGGGATGCTGCCGAAGCCTTCGGTCATCACCAGCGTCAGGCCGACTTCCTCGTGGCCGGTTATGGCGACGCCAAGGTCGTAGCCTAAAATCTCACGCACGTCCTGGTCGTGGAAGCCGCCCACGACCACGCCGGCCACGCCAATCTCGCGTGCTTTGTCGAACGCGTCGCGGGTGAAGTGGCAGCCGCCGATGAGAATCTTACCCCTGTGCTCGGGCTTAAGCTTGTCGGCGGTAAGCGCCCTGTCAGGGCCCTCAACCGTTACCTTCAGGTCGCCCCAGGTTTCACCGCCGATGCCGAAGATGCCCTGCACGAAGGTAGCCACTGTCTCAATCTGCACGCCTTCCTCCGGAAGAACGGCGGTGACGCGACCGTCGAAGTAGGCGAACACCTCCACCGGCTGCGGCGGCTCGCGCAAAACCACCTGGCCGGTGATGTCGGAGACGTTTTCCACAACGCCTTCAATGGGGGCCTTGATGACGGTCTTGAGGAAGGAAAGGCCGAACAGGGGCTTATTTTCCGCCAGCGGCTGGCCCTTGTCGAAGGTCTCGCCTTCCTTGACCAGCATATAGTCGTCGATTTCCCTGGGTTCAATGCCCAGCTGGTTAACCACGTTGAGGATAGTAACGGGACCGGGAAGCTCGGTTCGGGCCACGACATCTTCGGAGCGCACGGTGTCGCCTACTTTTACCAGCACATCGCCCTTAAGGGGAAGCGTGCGCTCGCGCGAGAGGTGCGCCCGACGGGCGACCCTGAGCCCGGGTGTATAAGCATGTGCCACTAGTTGTTACCTCCAGTGCGCATTCGCATCACAGTTATCATTTCAGTGTTATTCCTTCACCATCGTCAGGCTCTTCCGAGGGTGGTGGAGGCGGCGGTGGTGGAGCCTGGGCCGGCCTCGTATCTGCGGGAGCAGCGGCTGCCGCTTCCGGAAGTGGCGGGAACAGGGCGTAGTACATTGCCCAGGCGAGCAGAGCGCCGATAGGCCAGGTGAACAGCCAGCCGAATACCACGGCGCCGCCAACCGCACCGATGACCTGGATGATGAACAGGACAACCAGCACCATCCAGAATTCGTCCTTCACCCGGTTCCAGCTTGCGGCCATCGCGGTGACGGCATCCAGGTCTTTGTCTATGATGAGCAGGATCGTCTGCGACCATAAAACGGCCAGAATGATGCCGGGGATAATTAAGAAAAGCACGCCGACGAATACGCTGATGCCCACAAGTATGGCGGCGGCCCACAGGTTGCCGATTTTGCCGATGTGCTTGAAGAAGTCGCCGAATTCGCCTGTGCCGCCGTGCCAGACGGCTCGCATAGTCTCCAGGTAGCCCGCGACCCATACCGGTATAAGCAATATGCCAATGATGGTGATTGCCAGGACGAACGTGCCTATGGCATACGCCAGCGTCCAGGCTATCGCCATCCCTAACTGGCGGGCGAAAGCTTCCCACGCCCGGCTAAGAAGCTCGTTTAAATCAAGTGTTTGCATTGGTTATTCTCCCGAAGGCGATCCCTCGGCTATCACGTTAATATGTGAAAGGTCAGGATAAACGTCCATTGCCTTAAACCAGGAGAGGAGCTGGTTGCGGCGCTCGCCGTGGTCTTGCGCCAGTTGAATGGGCCGACCACGTCCGTCAAGCACCACTCCGACGACGCCGCCGTGGACGTGAGCTTTGGCAGTGCGCCCGCGCCCCTGTCCGCAGTCGAACGCGCGTGTGGGATTAATTTCCGCTTCCGCGACTTCACCGACCGCGAGTTTGGGGAAGAGCTTGAGTTCGCCCATATTGAGTTCGCCTTCGTCGGTGCTTCCGTCAGGCCACTTGAATTTGTAGGTACATACGCGGTCACCGGGGCGTGCAACCCCGGCGGGCACGACAGCGCTGCCAAGGTAAATCATGCAGTCGCGATCGAAAACCTGTGTTGCAGCTTCCTCGTGGACCTGCGAAAGGACGCCCAGGTGGGGCATCATAAATATGCTGTCCACCGCCAGAATGGTGAAAGCCTCGGGGAGGAAGGCGTCCAGCATCATTAGCATTGCCTGGTTGCGGCGCGGGGCGTGGCTCAGGACGCCTCCGGAGCCCACCAGCAGGTCTAGATCCATCATCTTGATGAAACTCTCGCCGGTGGCGAGCTGGGTGAATGTATCCGAGATGCCGCGCTCCTGCTGGATTCCTTTAAGACCCACGGCCAGGCTCTTATGCTGGCCGAAGGCCATACGCAGCGCCTCCCGGGCAAGCCCGTGCTCAATAACCAGGGAGGACAGGGCCTGCGGGATGGTGGTGGGGCGAATCATTTTGTTTTTAATCTGGTTACGCAGCCACTGCTCTTTTACGTCAAAGGGCACCCAGCGCATTACGTTGGCGAATCCCGCCTCGGCCATAACGTTGCTCACCGAATAGCTCATTCCCAGGTTGGCGGATACGCTGCGGTTGAAGATGCGTTGGCCCTCGACCTTGAAGTCGCTGAAGACGTCGGTCGTAGCGCCGCCGATGTCTACGCCGATGACGTTCATGTCCTTCTTGCGCGCGATGGTTTGCATGATAAGACCCATCGCCGCCGGCGTAGGCATAATCGGCGCGTCCACCCAGTCCATCAGCTTGTCGTAGCCCGGCGCCTGGGCCATTACGTGCTCTTCAAAAAGGTCCTGGATTTTGGCGCGTGCGGGCATCAGGTTTTCGCGCTCGAGCGTCGGGCGGGTGTTTTCCGTCATCGTGAGCGCCATCTTATCGCCAAGAGTCTCCGTGACTTTTTCTCTCGCATCCACGTTGCCCGCGTAGATTACGGGAAGCTGGTAGGTAATGCCCAGCCGAGGCTTCGGGTCCGCGGCGGAAATCAGCTCGCTCATTTCCACCACGTGGCTGACAGTTCCCCCGTCCACGCCGCCGGTGAGCAATATCATATCCGGGCGCAAACGGCGGATACGGTCGATGCGCTGGTGGGGCAAGCGGCCGTCGTTGCTGGCCAAAACGTCCATGACGATGGCACCGGCACCCAAAGCGGCGCGCTGCGCGCTCTCCCCGGTCATCGAGGCCACCACGCCAGCTACCATCATCTGAAGGCCGCCACCCGCGGAACTGGTGCTGATATAGATATCTACGCCGGTCTCTCCTTCCGAGGGGTAAATGAGCTTGCCGTGCTCGTCCAGAATAGTCCGTCCCGAAAGCTCCTCGACTTCCTGGATGGAGTTGAGCACGCCTTTGGTGACATCCTCGAACGGGGCCTCGACAGTTGTGGGCGCTTCGCCGCGGAAGGTCTGTCTGAATCCTTCGTCCTTTTTCTCGATGAGGATGCACTTCGTAGTCGTGCTGCCGCAGTCGGTTGCAATGATAATCCTGATGTTTTCAGGAGCTACACGAGTTTGTTGGTTCATTTGCGGGATTCCTCCGAACTGTCACCGGTATCGGACGAATTATATTCCAGTTTTCGTTCGATTCGAGCAATAAGGGCTTCTATTGAAGCCCTCTTTTCCAGGACCTCCTGGACACGATTGTAGAATTTAACATCAACCGAGAATCCAAGCAAGGGCGCAGTCGCTATGTTCACCGTCTCGGTCGCAATGCCTAAAAGCGGACGGAAAAAGAGCATAACCTGGGAGCCCAGATAATTTAGCGGGCGCACGCTTTCCAGAAACATAATCGCGGGAACCGCCATGTTCATCTTAACCACGCGCTCGGCCAGCTTATCCAGCGTCTCCAGCTCTTCGCCGGTCAACTCGTCCTCGGTGCCGCGCTCGACGGCGAACGCATACCCCATTTCGGCACGAAGGCGCTGCAGCCAGGTATGCTTACCGTTTGACGTTTCTTTTGACATAGTCGATTACTTCGTCGCGATTATCCCGGTAGTATAAAAAGTGCCCGCGAAACGGGTCCAGTCCGCTCGGCTTGCTCATGGACGTAAGGAATATTCCGTTCTTGTGCACGTAGTAGTTGCGGTAATGCGACCAGGGGCGGAAGCTGCGCGTGCCGAGAAAGAAAACGGTGACGCCCTTGGCGTCGAGCCTGTAGCGAATGGGGACGAGCATGGAAAGCGTCGCTCCGAATAGCAGCACAAAAGCAAGTATGGTGTAGCCCGCTCCTGGAAAAGTGAAGTAAACGACGGCAACCACAGCGAGATTCACTGCGAGAAGCGTCCAGGTTTTTAGCGGTCGTTTGCTCCACGGTGAGTAGCGCCACTGAAGCGTACCCCCTGTTGCTGTGGCCGTCTCCACGAAGAAAAGATTATAGCGCTTTACGCCTGACGATACACGGGTATCGAGTCAGCCAGCCATCTCCTGTCTGGCGAAGTTCAGTTTACCCCCGGCAAGCACTATTTCCACCTCACGGTCGCTAAGGTCGTGCTTGCACTCGATGTTATTGCCGTTTGTAAGGTCTTTGACCAGGACTTTTTCCCCGGACTTTAGCTGGTTGCGGACATCCGGTATCACCAGCTCATTGCCTTGCTCTAGCGTTTCGTAGTCACGGGGATCGGCCAGCATTAGCGGGATGATGCCGAAGTTGATGAGGTTGGCGCGATGGATTCGGGCGTAGCTTTTCACGATTTTAGCCTTTATTCCGAGGAAGGACGGTGCGAGGCCTGCGTGCTCCCGGCTGCTGCCCTGCCCGTAGTTTTCGCCGCCAACGATGAAGCCGCCTCCTTCTGCCTGGGCGCGGCTGGCGAATTCGGCGTCCACACCCTCGTATACAAACTCAGATATCTTGGGAATGTTGCTTCGGTAGGGAAGGACCCTGGTGCCGGCTGGCATAATATGATCGGTCGTAATGTCGTCGCCCACTTTCAGAAGCACTTTCCCCCTAACGTCTTCCTGGAGGGGCTCTTTCAACTGAAGCGGGACGATGTTGGGCCCGCGCAGGATTTCCACCTCGGTCCCGGGTGGGGGCGGCTTGATAATGCCGCTGTCGTCCACTAAATATCGGTCAGGATACTCGATTACCGGGTAGTCTCCCAAAGAACGCGGGTCGGAAAACTCGCCTGCTAGAGCGCAAGCTGCTGCGACCTCCGGGCTGGCTAGGTATACCTGCGCGTCGCGGGTTCCGCTTCTGCCCTCAAAATTGCGATTGAACGTGCGGACACTAACGGCTCCTGAAGGCGGCGCCTGACCCATGCCGATGCAGGGCCCGCAGGCGGCTTCAAGCACTCGCGCGCCTGCGGTTACGATATCGTATAGGCTTCCATCCTCCGCCATCATCGCTAGCACCTGTTTGCTGCCGGGACTGACGGTCAGGTTCACGTTATCGGCGATATGCTTGCCTTTGAGCAGGGCCGCGAGCATATGCATGTCGCGGAAAGAGCTGTTGGTACAAGAACCCACGCATACCTGGTCGATTTTCTGTCCCTTTAGCTCAGTTACGGGGACGACTTTGTCCGGCATGTGCGGCTGAGCTACCAGGGGCTCCAGGGAGCCCAGGTCAAGCTCGATGACCTCATCATAGGCAGCTTCCGGATCTGCCGCGATGCCGACGAAGTCCTGCGGGCGTTCCTGAGCTTCCAGAAAACGGGATGATACCGAATCTGCAGGAAAGATACTCGTTGTGGCACCAAGCTCTGCGCCCATGTTCGTGATGGTTGCCCGCGAGGGAATATCCAGCGCTTTAACGCCGGGGCCGAAGTATTCCATAATCTTCCCCACGCCGCCTTTAACCGTAAGGCGCCGTAAAAGGGCGAGTATGACATCTTTGGCTGAAACCCAGTCAGGGAGTGAACCTGTAAGTTTAACTCCAACAATGCGAGGGCAGGGGAGATAGAACGCACCACCGGCCATCGCTACCGCCACATCCAGCCCTCCAGCGCCCATAGCGATCATTCCAAGGCCGCCAGCGGTGGGAGTATGAGAATCACTTCCCAGCAGAGTTTTTCCTGGCCGGGCGAATCGCTCCAGATGGACCTGATGGCAAACGCCGTTTCCCGGCCGCGAGAAGTAGATGCCGTATTTAGCGGCAACGCTCTGAAGAAAACGGTGGTCGTCGGCGTTGCGGAAGTCGGACTGGAGCATATTGTGGTCCACGTAAGATACCGAAAGCTCGGTCTTTACACGATCCACGCCCAGAGCCTCAAACTGCAAGTAGGCCATCGTTCCCGTAGCGTCTTGAGTGAGCGTCTGGTCGATACGGACTCCGATCTCGGTACCGGGTTCGAGCTCGCCGGCAACCAGATGACTCGACAGAATCTTTTGAGCCAGGTTTTGAGCCATATCATCTCCTTTAGCGCAGGTGCTTTGAGAATTCGCAGGTTAGTACATTATATGCACGGAGCGGCTTGTAGACAAGAATGAGTGTTTAGCTTGTGATACACTTATTTGGGGAGTAAAATTTGAGGTCACGGGTGCTGCTTTCAATCCTGGCTATCCTTGCCCTAATGCTTATAGGGCTGGTGCTCTACGGCCATCTGTTTGTTGAAGATAACGTATTCACTCAGTATCTCCAGCTACAGGAGACAAGCAGCCGCATGTCCGCCCGAGCGTTTGAGGAATTCATCGATTCCTCTATGCGCCAGATGGAAGTGATGGCTAAGGACCCGGATATTGTAAATCTTACAGCGGACGGAAAGCTCAAGCTTCAAGGTTTGCAGGCAGTAATGGGCGGGCTCGTGGGCAATGTGACGCGTTTAGATAAGGACATGCGGATAGCGTATACGTTTCCCGCTGACAGACAGGCAACGGGCAAGTACGTCGGCACCCAGAAGCATAATGTAAAACTGCTTGAAACTAAGCGTCCCCTGGTGGGAGAGTGCTTCATGGCTGTTCAGGGCTACGAAGCGATGCCACTGGTTCAGCCTGTATTCAAAGATGGCGCTTTTGACGGCACTCTATCCATACTGATGCGTACAGCGTGGCTGGATAAGGTTTTCTGGGGGCCAATGCAGCATATGGGCGCTGGTGGGATTGCGGCACTGATAAATGAAGACGGGCAGGTGTTCTGGTCCAAAGGGATTTCGGGAGAAGTCGGTGATTTCAGCCGCGCCAGTTTGGAGAAGGAAAACCTAGACGAGCTTGGAGAGGCTTTTCAAGCCCGACCGCAGGACCTACCAGTCTCACTACGGACAGGACTTCCCGGGAAGTCTGGCAGCTGGATTGCGGCCGTCACCCCGATTAGGGTAGGCGGTAATCAATGGTATATGCTAAGCGGCATTAGGGACGACGAGCTTGCCGGGTCCATCAGCACCTACCGCGTAATCGTCCTTGCAAGTGCAAGCGTGGTAACGCTTCTGGGTGTGCTGCTTGCTTTGTATTTAGTGGGTGCGCGCAGGCAGTATCTGATGGCAGAGGAGCGCGCGCAATTGGCTGATCAATTTGAAGCTGAGCTAAAAGCACGGACTGCTCAACTGGCGGACGCCAAGCAGGAGATCGAGGAACACGCGCGAGGACTAGAGAAACAGATAGAGCGGCATACTAGAAAGCTTAAAGAAAGCGAGGAGCTTTACCGGCAACTGGTGGAGAACGTCTCAACCATCATTTTCCTGCTTGATAAAGGTAAGCTTACTTATACTAATCCGCCATTTCGTTATTCCCTCCAGATAGAAGGCGACGGAGATGAGTTGATGAACCGGGAGTTCATGGATATGGTCGGGATCGACTCGCAGCCTGCCCTGCTAAATGCTATGGCTTGCCTGTCAGAAGGAGAAACCACCGCTGATCTTACCAATCTTGAAGTGCAAGGCAAAAACGGCGAAATAAGGATATGGGAAGGTTCTATCAAGCGGCTTGAAACGTGGGCCAGGGACAGGTTTCTTGGCTTCTTTCGTGACGTCACGGAGCATAAGCAGATTGAGCATCAGATGCTTCAAGCACAGAAGCTGGAGAGCGTCGGCAGGCTTGCCGGCGGCGTAGCTCACGACTTCAACAACATACTTGCGGGCATTTTCGGCAATTTGGCGTTACTGCGAGAACAGGCGGGAGGAGAGAGCAGCGACGAGGAGGTGCGCAAGTTATTCGATACGATTGAGACGGCAAGCCGGCGAGGCGCCGAACTCACCAGGAAACTTCTCTATTTCAGCCGCAAGGAATCGGAAGACCGCAAAATGGTAGACCTCAAACAGTCCGTCGAGGAAGTGTCGGACCTGCTGCGGACTACACTTCCTCAGAGAGTTGAGTACACAAAAAGCGTCTGCGACGAGGATTTGAAGATTCTGGGAAGCGCTACTGAAATACAGCAGGTTATTCTGAATCTGTGCATAAACGCTATAGAGGCAATGCCCAAAGGCGGCAAACTGCAGGTGATTGCCGCTCGCATAAAAGCGGGGGAGGACCCGAACTTCCCGATGAATGTGGCTCCGACCGCGGAGTTTGCGCGTATCAGGGTGACTGACAATGGAACCGGCATAAGCCCTGAAGTCAAGGGCAGCATATTTGAGCCCTTCTTCACCACTAAGGAGGCAGGCAAAGGAACGGGACTGGGACTTTCTATTGCCTATAGTGTAATAAGCAAGCATGGCGGAACCATTGAGGTTGACTCTGACTGGGGCCGTGGCAGTGTCTTCAGCGTTTACCTGCCTATTGCGGAAGAGCGGGTTGATCGCGTCGAGGGAGTCGTCGAGTACAAGATACCCGATTACTCCAAAGCCAAGCCGATACTTGCAGCAGATGATGAAGAGATGATAATTCAACCTCTGCAACGCTTCTTCGGCAGGCACGGGCTTGTCGTATATACAGCCAGGAACGGAGTGGAAGCTATTGAGGAGTTCAAACGGCATCAACACGAAATCGGACTTGTGTTGCTCGACCTGCGAATGCCTCGTCTGAGCGGCACTGAGGCGTTTTCCATCATCCATCACCTAAATCCAAGCGTCATCGGCCTGCTGATGACCGGTTTCGGCGAGGAACTCGGCAGCATTGACTACATCAGGATGGGTTTGTCGGAAGTGGTGCAGAAACCGTTTACTTTCGAAGAGATCTCTAAGGTCCTGGAGCAATACCTTCTCTAGACCGAGTATGAGCTAAAGCTTGATTTTTAGGTCGAGAGGGTCGTTCGTGCTTCTCATTACGCCCACGGCCCACACGCAGTCAATATCCCTGGACTGGCATTCCTCAGCATGCGAGCATTTGACATCAACCGGGCCGTGGTGTCGCGGCATCAGCATGCCGCCCACTCCTGTTAGAAGTGTATCTTTGTGGGAAATGACGATTTCCACCTCTCTGGCGGTGAGCTTGCAAAGCCGCTTTTCAGTGTTGGTAAAGACCAGCACTTCGTAAATCCCCGTATCCGCGCTTTTGGCGAAGTCGACTAAAACGATTATACCTGAGCGCGAGGCGCTTTACAATACTCACTATCCTTGCTGAATGAGTGCGATTAGCGCGCGTTTTCTGCCGGTTGAGGGCGGGGATAACACACATCTCATTTCGGCGATGAGAGGGCATAATCAGTCCGCCGGAGGACATCCCATACTGGAAACCGATAGACTAAAACTCGTTGCGATGGAGAAGGACGATGTCGAGCAGATGTCACGTTGGGATGAGTCGCCGGACGTGCGGAAGTACTTCGTAGCTAACGCGTATGCTCTTTCCGAGCCGGAACGGGAAAAGGAGATGTTCGACACGTGGCTCGAAGAAACTGAGAAGGGCGTGATGTGCTTTTACAAAGTAGTTCTGAAAAAAGGCGTAGCGGCGAAACGAGGAAAAGAAAGGCCTATTGGCATGGCTGGGTGGCACCAAACCGGCGATATTCCCGGGCGTTATGAGCTCTGGCTGTATATTGCGGAAGGCAAGTGGCTGAACAAGGGCCTGGGAACGGAGATTGTTAAGGAGCTGACGCGCGCGCTGTTTGAGTGCTACGGGGCGCACACGGTGATGCTCTGCTGGCACGCATACAACCTGCGCGGGCGCCGCTGTTATATTGACAAGTGCGGCTTCAAGTACGAGGCGCGCAGGCGCGAAGCCACATCGTGGGAAGGCGAGTATTTCGATATGGAGATTGCGAGCATCACACGCGAGGAATACAAGCGGCTGAAGAAGGATGGAGTGTATGGAGACACTTAAGCACTGCACAAT
>JAOZQG010000067.1:0-7880 GCA_029932365.1 bacterium
ACACGCAGAGCGATTGCTCGTTCAACATCATCAGGATGCGAAGGCGCGGTTCCGCGGCCAGAGCACGTGCTACACGCGCGAGACAGGCAACTTCGCCTCCCTCGCCGTCGCGGGCAAGAGAAGCGGGAATATCCAGAGATGGCTGGTTCCCTGCGGGCATATAAGCACTTGCGAATATACCAATATAGCTCGCGCTTGTCAAGCATCTGGCTCAGCGCTGGGAATTGCTCCCGCCCCTACTCCACTTTCTCGGCGAAAAGTTTCTGCGATTGGTCGCGCAGGCGGCGCTTGACCATCGCGTTAAGGTCGCGGATCTCGTCGCGCAACACGGCGGCCTTCTCAAATTCAAGAAGTTCCGCCAGGCGCTTCATCTTGCCTTCCAGGTCGGTGATACGCAGCGCAAGCTGATCTAGTGACATCGTCAGCGCGTTGGGCGTTAGCAGCGTTCCCTGGCCCTTCGCGGCCCGCCGTTTCACTTCGTCGGGAATACCATCGCCGCTCATTACACTTTCCATCACTTCGGCGTAGCGCGCGTAGTACTCGGCCTCTTCCGTCTCGTCCTCTTCCCCCGGCACGGCCTCGCGCCGTCCGCGCTTGCGGATAATGTCAAGGCCGCTCTCGCTGAGTTCATCCGTGATGTCCTTAATTTCTTTTTCGATGGTGCGCGGCGTGATGCCGTGCTTATCGTTGTATGTTATCTGCTTGCGCCGGCGGCGGTTGGTCTCATCTATCGCGTATCGGATGCTGTCGGTCGTCGCGTCCGCGAAAAGAATCACCTTGCCGTTGACGTTACGCGCGGCGCGGCCGATTATTTGAATGAGCGATTTCGAGCTGCGCAGGAATCCCTCCTTGTCCGCATCCAGTATCGCCACCAGCGATACCTCCGGCAGGTCCAGGCCTTCACGCAGAAGATTGATGCCCACAATGACGTCGTACGTGCCCAGGCGCAGGTCCTTCAGTATACGGATGCGCTCCACCGTCTCCACGTCCGAATGTAGATACTGTACCTTGAAGTCCTGCTCGGCAAGATGCTGCGCCAGCGCTTCGGCCATCCGCTTCGTGAGAGTTGTCACCAGCGCGCGCTCGCCCACTTCAATGCGCTTGCGTAATTCCGAAATGAGTGTGTCAATCTGGTTGCGCGTCGGATAGACTTTAATACCCGGATCCACCAAGCCGGTCGGCCGGATAATCTGCTCAACAATCTGAGTGGAGTGCTCCAGCTCGTAGGGCCCCGGAGTCGCGGTAGTGAAGATAACCTGGCCGACAATCCGCTCCCATTCGTCGAAGCGCAGCGGGCGGTTGTCCAGCGCCGAGGGCAGGCGAAATCCGTACTCCACCAGCGTTTCCTTGCGCGAGCGGTCGCCGTTATACATCCCGCGAAGCTGAGGCAACGTCACGTGGCTTTCGTCCACCACCATCAGGAAGTCGTCGGGGAAGTATTCCAGCAGGTTGCTCGGTGTCTCGTCCGGCTCCCGGCCCTCCATATGGCGCGAGTAGTTTTCGATGCCCTTGCAGTAGCCGAAGTGCTCTATCATCTCCAGGTCGTAGTTCGTGCGCTCTTTCAGGCGCTGGTATTCCAGCAGCTTGCCTTCCGACTTGAAGTACGCCAGACGCTCCTTGAGCTCTCGGCGGATGCTCTTCACCGCCAGCTCGCGCTTCTGCGGCAGCAAAACGTAGTGTGACGCAGGAAACAGGAAGACGTAGCGCTTATCTTCCTGCACCCGGCCCGTAACCGGGTTTATCTCCACAATTCGCTCCAGCACGTCGTCGAAAAACTCCAGGCGCGTGATGCGCTCGCTGTCCGCCGCGTATATCTCGCAAACCTCGCCTTTGAAGCGAAACGAGCCGCGCGTAAGCTCGAATTCGTTGCGCATATATTGCATATCCACGAGCTGGCGGATTAGCCTGGCGCGCGGGTAGCTCTCGCCCAGCGCGAGATGCAGCGAGAGCTTCTCGTAGTCCTCCGGCGAACCCAGTCCGAAGATACAGGATACTGACGCGACAACCACCACGTCGCGCCTGGTGAGCAGCGCTTCCGTCGCGGCGTGTCGCAGCCGGTCTATCTCCTCATTGATATCGGCGTCCTTCTCGATGTAGGTGTCCGAGGCCGGCACGTACGCTTCCGGCTGGTAGTAATCATAGTAGGATACGAAGTACTCCACAGCGTTGTGCGGGAAGAACCGGCGGTATTCCGCGCAGAGTTGCGCCGCGAGCGTTTTGTTGTGGCACAAAACCAGCGTCGGGCGCTGAACCCGCGCAATCACGTTGGCGATGGCGAAGGTCTTGCCAGTGCCGGTAGCGCCCAGCAGCGTCTGAAAGCGGTCGCCGCGCTCAAGCCCCGCAACCAGCCGCTCAATAGCTTCCGGCTGGTCGCCGGTCGGAACAAAATCCGCTTCCAGCCTGAACTCTTCCTTTGTCGGCAGCGCCCTGGACACGGCCTTCATTATACCCCCGCTAGACAGCAGCGTCCGCTCATAAAAAGGGGCCCCCGCCGTAGCAGGGGCCCCGTGTGCGTTGTGCTTGAACTCGATTAGTTAATGATGTCCGGATCCATCTTCTCGATGATCCTCCAGAGCACGCCCTTGGTACCCACACTCGTATCGCCTCGTGTGCCGGTCAGGTACTCCCAGTTCGGGGTCCAGGCGGCCCAGCCCTGATTGTCGCCGGCGGTGCCGTTGTCGCGCATCGCACCGTCAATGTAGTACGGATCGAAACCGTTTTCGCCCAGGATGTCGCGCGTGTTGGGTCGACGATAGTAGTAGTACACATCGGTGAGTGGGCTGATGTAGTTGCAGTTAACCCCGGTTACCGTACCGCCGCCGACTCCCGAACGGGCAACATAAGGATTGCCTCCGTAGTTGCCGTAGCTGTTGCCGCCATAGACCGAGATATAGCCAGAAGCATACCAGCTATAGAGGGAGCTGTAGCCGAACATCTGGCGCTGTGAGCTGGTAAGACCGGTGTAGTACAGGTAGTTGTACGGAACGAACAGGTTGCCGCCGTTAGTCACAACGTAAGAGTACAGGATGTTGGCTTCCGTGGTGCTGATCCGATAGCTACTGCTGCTGCAGCACCAGATTACCACCTTGTAGGGCGTAAGGTCGCTGACGCTGCTTACGTCGCTGGAGTTTAGCTCCGTGTATCCGGCACCCAGATCGTTAAGGTCGCTCTTGATAGAGTTGTAATTGGACGTTCCGCCATCATTGACCACGCAGATGTCCGCTCCGCCCTTCACGGGATCCAGCCAGGCGTAAGTATCCTCGCCGTTGGCCGAATCGACGTCAATGACCTTGATGGCGATGAAATACTCTTTGCCCGACTCCACGTCCGGTATGTTGAGAACGTAGGTGCTTGAGCCCTGGCCCGGAGTCGGCGTCACTTCAACCGTGCCCGCCGCCGGCGGCTCGTCGAACGTCACGAAGTCGTAGTCGTAGTCGATGTACACGTGGTCGTACGGCTCAACACCCTCGTCGATGCGATAGTGCAGCGTGACGTCTATGCTGCCGTCGGGATTCAGCGAGTAAGGATTCTCAAATACGGTGCCGTCGTCCTCAATGTCAACAGGAGTCGGCCCGTGAACTTCCACCAGCACCGAGTCGCTGTCCCGCGCCTCCGGCGGCGCAGCGTCGTAGGTGCCAAACGTGGAGTCAAACGTGCGCACGTACACCGGGAACGGGTCTCCCGGCGCCTGCGGACCAGCGGGACCGTCCGGGTCGACCGCGCCCACATAGGAGTGGCTCGTGTACTTCGTCCACATAGCATACGGGTCGCCCGGCTCGAACGACCACTCGTACACCAGGTCAATCCCTTCGGATGCTCGCGCCTGCGCCTCAAACCAGATGCTCTGCGGCCCCGTGAGAGTCGTTATCGTAACGCTCGCGCGGTTGGGAGCCGTGTCCCCGTCACCGCCCGAAATCTCCGAGCCGTCAGCCGCGTATACCCACGCAAACGTGTCGGCTATGTCTACCGGGCCTTCGTACGGCAGTATCGGATATTCTCCTCCTCCACCGCCGCCGCCGCCGCCTTCCAGGATCATCGGGTCGATGAAGTCAAGGCAGTTCCACACCGCTCCCGCTCGTCCCGGTCCCGGCGGATTCGACTCTTCCTCTACGTGGTTCCACGCGTAGCCGTACAGCACGCCGCGGCCTCCGTCCTCCCCGGGCAGATTGTCCATGCTCGCCCAGGGAACCCGGTTCGTGTACATGCTGTACCGCCCCAGTATCTCCGCTCCCGCAGGCATCTCGTAATCCCACGTGAACGAGAAGTTCGTCTGCATGTACTGCGCCTCCGGCATGAATATCTGCGCTATCGCGCCCGCAGGCCCTGACCCCGTGTTCGACGGATTCAGGTTCACCGCTCCGTTCTGGCCGTAGCCCCAGCTCAACCAGCCGTTGTTGCCCTGGAACCCGAACAGCATCGGCCACTGCGGTACGCCTCCGTAGTTGTTCCAGATGCACCGCGTCGACAGCCATACGTTGCCGCCACCCATGATGTAGTCCGTTATCCGCTGACGCTCGCCGTTGTCGAACTGCATCTCGAAGAACGCGTACATGTTCGTGCTCTGCGGCGGACACCAGATTACCAGCAGGTAATCCTCCATGTCCGACACGTCCGTGATGTCGGTCGTCGTCGTCACCTCATAGATGTCGTCAAATCCGGCTGCGTCAAGGTCTCCCGTGAACGCCTGAACGTGCTCCAGCGAATCGTTTCCGCTCGGCGCCGTGGTGTCCTGCACCACCAGCGTGGTTATGCCGCCAGTGCCGCTCCCCGGCTCGCCCAGATGCCCGATCAGGAACTCCGGCGAGTCGACGAATATCTTGTAGCCCTCCGTCAAACCGTCAGGATTGCCGTCACCATCGTAGTCAATGGTGAACATCAACCTCGCCTTGTACAGACCCTCCACAAGGTAACTGTGGACCGGATACTGGATGCTCCCGGGCGTCACTGTCCCGTCGCGGAAGTTCCACAGGAACCAGTCGTCCTCGAAGCCGTTTGCGTTATCCGTCGGGCCGCCGTAGGGAAACGCCTTGAAGTATATCGGGTCGCCTATGTTCGCTGTCAGCGGATTCACGAATACCGTGCACCCCAGCGGGCCGCCCATGCCGTAGCGCACTACCTGCGGATCCTGCACGTACTCGCCGCCGCCTTCCAGCGTCGAATCTTCGTCGTACATGAACACGTACACCTCGTCCGGCGTCGCCGGCTCGATGTAGTCGTAGTGCCACATGAACCCCTTCTCGAAATACTGCCCGTAACGGTAAAACGGCCCCAGCGGGCCCGTGAGCAACCGCCCGTCTCTGTCGATGAACGGGTCAGATAACGGCCAGCCCAGCCGGCCTTCCCACGGCGGATCCACGTCCATAACCCACACGTCGTCCGCCCAGCGCCGATGGATGAGCCCGAATATCGGGAAGCTCATGAACTGCATGATCTCTCCCCTCTCCTCTTCGGAAAGGTCTTCCCGATTGTCGATGTACTCCTGGATGGTCTCGTTCGCCGACGACACCATATCCACCATCCACGCCTGACCGTACGGCATCGACTCCTCGTCGTAGTAGTACGGCTGGTACTTCGCATACGTCTCGTTCGGCGGTCGCGTCGACATATACGCCGCACTCACTTCGTCCACCGGCGCTATCAGTATGTCGTACCAGCTGAAGTCCGACATCTGCGAGTAGCGCTTCACCGACGTCTTCATCTGTATCTTGAGGTAAATGTACCCATCTACCACATACGCCGGCTCCGCCACCACGTCGTAGGTCTCCCCCGACGGATACGACCACTCGCCCCACCGGTTCTCTCCACCCATGGGCACAACATACGTCTGATACACCGCCGAAAGATCGCTCTCCACCGACCAGCCGCGGTTGAACTGATTCACGTCCGTCTTGCCCAGCTTCACGCACGATTTACCCAGCTCGTCCGCCCAGCTCACCTTCTGGATGCGATCCTCCAGGTCGTCATCCGGATCATCGTCGGAACCCCACGGAGGATCCCCCGTGCCGCCGCTCCAATCGTCCGGATCATACTCCCCAGGATCCTTGTACTGTCCATCCGCCGGCGGTATGTAGGGGTAACTCGCTCCCTTCACCGGTACCACAGGCTCCGCTCCGCGGTCTACCCGCGCTTCGCCTTCGTACCGCGCCGCTATTACCTCAAGGTCCAGCGGCGGTGGCGGAGGCACCTCTACCCCTCTCGCCGCCGTCTCCTCCCCCGGCACGCCTGCGGTCGCCATGCTCTCCTCGCCCATTACCACATCCACTGATTGGGCCTGGCGCGCTGGCTCCCCCATCGGCGTCGGAGGTCCGTCCCAGCCAGGATCGCTGTACAGCTCCTGCAAGATAGGGCTTAGCCTGTATATCTCGTCCTCCGGGATGCACGCACTCCGATCCAGCTCTCCGGAACTCGCGCTGCCAATCCCCGTTGACGAGCTTACCGCCGGTAGAGTCCCCGTCGCCTTCTGAGAACCTCCACCGCAGCTCAAGGCTAGCCCTAACACAATCACCGCCAGCATCACATACGTAACCCTGGCAATCATTATTGCCTTCTTCATAAGATCACCTCTCTCCTGATTTTGTTTTCCAAATAATTTCACCAGATAACTCCTCTCTCCCCTCGCGTCCCCCTTAACTCACACCCTCTCCGATTATCACCAACCATTACCACCTCATATGCCTCCATGCCCCAACTCCCCCTAGCACGAACGACACGCCGAGTGCTTCTTTGTAGTTGGACAATCGTAATGCAGCCCGACGCAGCAGAAATAAACATCCCTGCCGCACCAGTTTCCTTTCCCTTTTTTCCCTCACCTCCTTGAGTTAGCACCGTCCTGCGCGATACGTCGCAGAAACCAACGTTCAAAGAGGATGCATTGGCTGAAGCAAAATTTCCATACCGCCGCCTTGCGGGACCTCGCTATTATGTCCGCCCTGATACGATTATGACTTCACGACCAAAATCCCGCCAGCAGCTAACCCGACGCTCCAGCCATATCTTCCCCGCCATAAGTCTACCATAAACCTGATCGGATTGCCACGCCTCGGCCAAAAACCCAGCAAATTCCTACGCCGTCAACCGTCTCTTTTCACCCGCCTTTGCCCGCCTCAAAAAGCAAGAGCCCCCGCCGTAACGGGGGCTCTCAGTTCGCATTTGCGTTGTGCTACTTCATTATCAGCGTTACGGTATGAAGCTAGGATCTATGAAATAGATGATGCGCTTGAGCAGGTTTGCACGGCCCAGCGAGCTTGGAGTTGTGCCGGTAATGTAGTTCCAGTTGGTGTACATCCAGCCGCACATGCCCTTATGGTCGCCAGTTGTGCCGTTATCGCGGATGGCTCCGAAGCGGTAGTAATGGAAGCCAGTGTAGCGCGAAATAGGTGTGGTGTTGGGTAGCTGATAGGTGTACCAGTATAGGGTCGTGCTCGAGGAGTTGCCATAGATGCGGGTCATGTTCGCCTCGCCCGGAAAACTATAAGGCACGTAGCCGGACGTAACCGCGATAGGCCAGGTGCCGCCGCCTCCGTAGTAATACGACACGCCTCCTCTGTTTCTGAGAGTGGAATGAACGTAGCGCCAGTGGCTAAAGGGCACGAATACGTTGCCGTCGTAGCTGTCAATGTAGCTGATCAGATAGCTGGCCTCGGTGGAGTTTATTCCACTGGTGGAATACGGCGGGCACCAGATGACGAGACCGTAGTTGCTGAGGTCGGCAGCGCTGCTTACGTCGCTGGAATCAATCTCCGTGTAACCAAGGCCAAGAGTGTCGAGGTCGGACGTGATGGCATTCGTGTTGGATGTGCCGTAATCGTCCACCACGCATATGCTTGCTCCGCCCTTCACGGGATCCAGCCAGGCGTAAGTATCCTCGCCGTTGGCCGAAT
>JAOZQG010000067.1:7980-10570 GCA_029932365.1 bacterium
CGCTATTATGTCCGCCCTGATACGATTATGACTTCACGACCAAAATCCCGCCAGCGGCCAATCCGACGCTCCAGCCACACCTTCCCCGCCATAAGTCTACCATAAAACCGCCCCGATTGCCAGTTTCTCATTTGACGTGCTTTGGCTAAATACGGCTCATTTGTATAGCCGATATGATACACGTTGACCTGTTCGGCGGGTCCGCTGCTTAGCCTATGCCGATATCCCAAAAAGCCTTTCATCGAAACAAGCGTGAATAGGCTCTCTTTTGACCGTATTAAGGCGAGCGTCCTCCTCTTCAAACAGGATTCACCAAATATGGAAGTTCCCTCCGAGTGAGACCAATCACGGGGATGCGATATAATGAGTGCCCCGCAATATCGGCTTATGAGGTGAATTGATGAAGTCGGAGCTCGTTGAGTCCGCCGACAATAAAGCTACAATCCGCGTTACGCTTGGTCCCGAAGAGGTCAACCGGTTCTACAAGGAAGTGTTCAACGACTACAGCCAGAACCTGAAAGTCCCGGGATTCCGCAAGGGCAAAGTTCCGCGTAATATTATCCTCTCGCGGGTGGGCGAGGAAGAAGTGCGCGACACCGTGCGTGACCGCATCAAAGCCGCCGCATTTCGCGATAGCGCGGACGAACTCAAGCTCGAAGTGCGCTCGCAAAATCCCCGGTTCATTGACGAGCCGGCGCCGGTGGAAGGCCAGCCTTGCGTGCTTACCTATGAAGTGCCGCTACTGCCGGAGGTTACGCTGCCCGATTACGAGGGTTTTCGTATACCGATCAAGCGCGTTGAAGCCAGTGAAAAGATGCTGGAGCAGTACCGGCAGCGGTTGCTGGAGCGCTTTACCGAATACGAGGACAAGGACGGGCCGGCCGAGCTGGGCGATGCTATCGTCTACGACCTCAAGAGCACTTATGACGACGGCGAGAAGGAAGCCCCGCTGAAGCACCAGGACGTGCTTTACATTCTGGGGCGGGACGACAACCTGCCGGGCTACGATAAGCACTTCGCAGGCGCCACCGCAGGCTCGGAGCTGACGTTTGAATACGCGATGCCCAACGACTTTCCCAACAGCGCGGTCGCGGGCAAGACGCTCATCCTCGAGGCGAAGGTCAAGGCCGTGCGCACCGTGAAGCACCCGGAAGTTACTGAAAGCTTCGTCAAGGAGCACTACAAAATGGACTCGCTCGACGAATTCGACCGCTACCTGCGCGAAACTCTGGAGTACGAGCTTGCCGAGGAAGAGAAGCGGTATAAAGAAAGCGTTGCCATGGACCACCTGCTCGGACGTATGGCGGTGAACCTCTCCGAGGATATGATAAAGGACGAAACCGACTACTTAGTGTCCGTCCACGAAAGAAGACTGCGCGCCGCGGGGCATTCCCTGAGCGAGATGCTCAAGGAGCGCAACCAGTCGCTGGAGGATTACCGGCAGGGCCTGCGGGAAGAGGCATCGCGCCGGCTCAAAGAATTTCTGGCAGTCCGGGCAATCGCCCGGGCAAAGGAAATAAGCGTTACCGACGAGGAAATATCGCGCTACACGGCGACCTTTATGCGCCAGTATAATGTCGGCAGCAAGGATATGAAAAAGCTGCTGAAAAACCGCGAATTCCTCAACGACGCGATGATGGAGATTATGCGCGCCAAAGTCATCAAGCACGTCGCGGACAGCGCGCAGTTTTATTACGAGGACGAGGAGCCGGAACCCGCGCCTGAGGCTGAAAGCTCGGACGATATCTCCCCCGCACCCTCGGCGGCGGAAGAAAGCCCCGCGGAAACCGGCGAATCCGCGAACGCACAGGAGAACAACCAAGATGAAAAAGACTAAGGCATACACCCATTTCATTCCCTACGTCATTGAGCAGTCCAGCTACGGGGAACGGGCATACGACATCTACTCCCGCTTGCTCAAAGACCGCATCGTCTTCATCGGCACGGAGATCGACGACCAGCTCGCCAATTCGGTCATCGCCCAGCTTCTGTTTCTGGAAAAAGAAGACCCCAGCAAGGACATCGACCTCTATATCAACTGCCCCGGGGGCACGGTCATTGACGGGCTGGCTATCTACGACACGATGCAGCTCATCAAGCCGGACGTAAGCACGATATGCGTGGGCTTCGCCGCCAGCATGGCGGCGGTGCTGCTCACCGGAGGAACCAAGGGCAAGCGGTTCTCGCTGCCCAACGCGCGGATGATGATCCACCAGCCCGCCGGCGGCTTCCGCGGCCCGGCGGCGGACGTGGAAATCCAGGCGCGCGAGGTTATCGGCGCGCGGGAAAAGCTCCACGAAATCATCGCCAAGCACACGGGCAAGAAGACGGCGCAGGTCACCAAGGACGCCGACCGCGACAAGTTCTTCAGCCCCGAAGAGGCCAAGGACTACGGCCTGATCGACGAAATTATCGCCAGCGCCAAGGACAAGCCAGACAAGGAGTAAGCGGGGGCGGATGATTCCACTCAAATCGAGCAGGCGGTGCTAGCCAGCGCCGCTTTAGCTGACAACTGATGGCTGACAGATGACGACTGCGGGCCCCGCCCGCTAGTAATAGACTTGTCCGCCTAACGGAGGATGGCGAATTT
>JAOZQG010000140.1 GCA_029932365.1 bacterium
GCTCCAGTTGATGGTATTCGTCTGCCGGCGCATGTAGGCCTTCCAGGCGTCGCTTTGCCGTTCTCCTCAGCATCTACGTTATAATGTGAAAAGCGCAAACGCTAAATACGAGGTGCTGAAATATGGAGATTGCTCCACGAATAAGCGTTGATGAAAGGGTGCATTTCGGGAAGCCTGTTGTGAGCGGGACCCGCGTCCCGGTGGACCTCGTCCTCGCACAGCTAGGTAGCGGAATGACTTTCGAGGAAGTTGTTGAGCAGTATCACATAACTCTCGAGGACATAAGAGCGGTTCTGAGCTACGCAGCAGCAACCGTAGGTGAAGTCGGCGTTACGGCGGTTCCATAGATGGCGCGTTTTCTGCTTGACGAGGACGTGCCTGCGGATGTCGGTAAGGCGCTCAGGAATGATGGCCACCAAGTTACCGAAGTTTGGTCCACTCTCCTAAGAGGAAAGGCAGACCAGGAAGTCATAGAGTACGCTAGTTCTGAGCAATTGATTCTTACAAGCAGAGACCTAGGCTTCGCGAACGAAGTGAGATTCCCACCTGGATCGCACTGCGGGATTGTGGTTCTTAGATTCCCCCAGCAGTTGTCCACTAAATCACTTGCCGAATAAACACTCAAGCTTCTTTCTACCGTCACGGATGAGGACTTGCGCGGGAATCTAACCATCCTGGAACCCCGCCGAGTGCGTCAGCGAAAGGCTAAGTTATAGGCAGTCAGCGAATCCCTACCCGAACTCAATCCCCTGCGCGAGCGGCAATTCGGTGCTCCAGTTGATGGTATTCGTCTGCCGGCGCATGTAGGCCTTCCAGGCGTCGGAGCCGCTCTCGCGCCCGCCGCCGGTTGCCTTCTCGCCGCCGAAGGCTCCGCCAATCTCCGCGCCGCTCGTGCCGATGTTCACGTTGGCTATGCCGCAATCCGAGCCTGTAACGCTGAGGAACCGCTGCGCTTCCTTCACGTCGTCGGTGAATATCGCGCTGGAAAGCCCCTGCGGTACGCCGTTGTGCAGCTCAATCGCCTCGTCCAGCGTGTTGTACTTCATCACGTAAAGAATCGGCGCGAACGTCTCGTCGCACACCAGCGGAAGCTGCTTCGGCGTCTCCACGATGCACGGCGTCACGTAACAACCACCGGGATACTTGTTGCCCTTGAGCTTCTTCCCGCCATACACAACTTCACCGCCCTCATCCTGGATGCGCTTGATGGCAGCAAACATCAGCTCCACCGCATCCGTGTCCACCAGCGGCCCCATCAGCGTTCCTTTCTTAAGCGGATTGCCGATGGGCACCTGCTTGTACGCCTTTACAAGCGCCTTTACCAGCTTATCCTTGACCGACTTGTGGGCGATGATGCGGCGGGTGGTGGTGCAGCGCTGGCCGGCTGTGCCCACCGCGCCGAACAGGATTGCTCGAATCGCCAGTTCCATATTCGCGCTGGGCGTCACGATTATTGCGTTATTGCCACCGAGCTCCAGTATGGTGCGGCCAAATCGTGCGGCAACAACCTGTGCGACATGGTGCCCCACCCTCGTGGAGCCTGTCATCGAAACGAGCTTCAGCCGGTCATCTTGTAGCATCACATCGCCGATATCCCCGCCGCGCCCGACAACCAGGCTCATCAGCGCGGTCGGCACTCCGTTGCGCTTCAACACGCGCTCTGCAATCTTGGTCACGGCAATCGCTGTGAGCGGCGTTTTACTCGCGGGCTTCCATATCATCGAATCGCCGCACACCGCCGCAATCGCTGCGTTCCACGACCAGACCGCGACCGGGAAATTGAACGCCGAGATGATGCCGATAGCGCCCAGCGGATGCCACTGCTCCATCATGAAGTGCCGGTCGCGCTCGGAAGGCATCGTCAGGCCGTAGAGCTGGCGCGACAGCCCGACCGCGAAGTCGCAGATATCAATCATCTCCTGCACTTCGCCCAGGCCCTCCGGCAGTATCTTGCCCATCTCCAGCGTCACCAGCCTGCCCAGGTCCTCCTTGTGCTCGCGCAGCTCCAGCCCCAATTGCCGCACGACCTCACCGCGCTTGGGCGCGGGCACTTCGCGCCAGTACTCAAACGCTTCCTGCGCGGCGGCGGAGATCTTCTCGTAGTCCTTCGCGGTGCACTGGCGCACCGATGCGATTTTCTTGCCGGTAATCGGCGTGACCACATCCAGCTCCTCGCCGCGACCGAGCCATCTGCCGCCGAATCCGCCGGGATTCACATCCTCGATTCCAAGCCTTTTCAGAAATGCGTATGCCATAAGTCCCTCCAGAGGGTCTACTCGGGCGCACCCGGCCGGTGCACCTTCAAGATGCCGCCCTGCTCCTGCGGCGTGACCAGAATTTCGTCAATATTCACGTGCTTCGGGCGCGAAACCGCCCAGACGATACAGTCCGCTATATCCTCGCCAACGAGAGGCTTCATCCCCTTATAAACCTCGGCGGCCCTTTCTTTGTCGCCGAAAAACCGCACGTCGGAAAACTCCGTTTCCACCATTCCCGGTGAAATTACGGTCAGGCGCACGGGCTTATCCACAATCTCCACGCGCATCGCCTGCGAGAGGGAGCGCACAGCGGCCTTCGTCGCGCAGTAAACGCTGCCGCCGGGATAGGCATACCACCCGGCGATGCTCGCCACGTTTACGATATGCCCGTCGCCGGAATCTATAAGCAGCGGCATCACCTCCCGTGTCATGCGA
>JAOZQG010000068.1 GCA_029932365.1 bacterium
TCGTGATGCGCGCCAAACGCCGTGTTGTAGTCGGCATAAGTCGTCGTCGGCGCTTCAATCGGGTCGCCAATCGGCGAGCCATCGCGGAAGACCTGGTAGACCGTAGCTTGCGACACCGCTGACCACGATACCGCCACCCGGTCGCCCAGCGTTCCGTTGGACGCGGTCACCGTCGCCGGCGCCGCGATGCCCCGCCAGCCCTCGTCGGTGCCGAAGCCGCTTTTCTCAGTGTCCGGACCATCGTGCAGCGCCGCGACGAAATAGAAGTAGTGCTGACCTTCAGTGCCGCTCCAGCCGTCCGGCGCGTCATCGCAGCTCGTAGCCGGCGCGGCAATCTCTGTAATCTCAATCGGGTCGGGATCGAATTCGCTTTCCGAGCGATACACCTTGTAGCGCGTGGCGTTGTTCACCGCCTCCCAGCCAATCGTGACCTTTTCGGCGTTCGTCCCTTTGGTCGCGGTCACATTGCCAGGAATTGCCAGCCCGCGATATCCCCAGTCGCCGACGCCGCGCTCCAGCGGCGTGCCGCCCACCACCGGCTTCACAAAGTAGAAGCGCTGCTCGTTCCAGGGCGCAGTGGTGTCCGCATACGCATGCTCCGGCGGATAAACCGTGTCTATCAGGTCCGCGCCCGCTTCGTCCTCGTCCGTATCGCGATAGACGTTGTAGGCCTCAAGCATCGGCTCATCGCTTTCGCCCCAGACAAGTTCAACTCTGTCCGGATAATCTCCGTCAGTTGCCGTCACCTGCACCGGCTCCAGCTCAATGCAAAACCCGCTGTCCGGCCCGCCCAGCGGGCCATCGGCATCCTCACCCAGCGCCCGGATCCAGTAGTAATAGACCTGCGCCAATACCGCGTCGTAGTCGTCGTAGAAAAGCGCCGCCGCGTCGACAGACGCCAGCTCGGTTTTCGCGCCGTCAATCGCGTCAGCCCGCAGCACCGAATATCCTTCTGCGCCCTCAACAGCCGCCCATTCAATATGCACGTGGTCGCCGTGCGCGCCGTCCGATGCGGTCACCGTGGGCGCCGCCAGGCTGCGCGTGGCCTTCACCACCGCGCTTCCGCCCTGCAAATCCCCCACCTTCAGCGCCCGCACCGAATACTCGTATTCCTTGCCCGGCACGCCGGTTTCGTCCTTGTAGCTTGTGCGCGGCGGCAAAACCGATTCCAAAAGCAGCGGCGGGTCTTCGTCGTCCAGGTCGTCGCGCCGCACCCGGTAGACGAACACGAACGGGTCAGGATTGGCATCCCAGCCAAGCGTCACCCCGGAAGCATCCGCCGTGGCCGTAAGCCCCGTCACCATCGCCGGTTCGGTCACCGCGTCGCCCGTGTCGGTTGTCACCATTTCTACCGTCACGCCGCCGGGGTCTAGTTCGTCTTCTGAAACTGCCCGCGCCGTCGGCTCAAATGGAAGATGCGCCACCAATCCGTCCTGGGGCAGCGCGCTCGCCGCCTTGCTGCCGTTCGTCGTCAGCACGCACAGGTAGTAGTTGTTGTTGGGCGACTTGAAGCGGCTCTTGAGCGCTTCGGAATTCACCCTTACCAGTACGTCCACGTCGTTGTAGGGCCCGAACCAGCGCCAGGATCCCTGCGTGTAATCGGCGAAGCCTAAGTAATAAATCAGCGGTATGTCGTCGTCCTGGCCCCCGCCAAGCTGGCAGGTGTCCGTGTCAATCAGCGTCCGCAGCGGCTCGGCGGCGGCTCCTATCTCCTGTCCGTAGACCGCGAAGGCGTAATCGCCCGGCGCGAAGGCGCGAAGCTTCAGCGCCGTCTCAAAAGGCTCTATGCTGTATTCCCGGTCGCTCGTGGTGCCGGAATACTCTGGCATGTAATCGGCGCCGAAGCTCATCACCTGCGAGCCGTTGCGCACGCTTTTGCACCCGCCCGCCAGCGCGTCCAGCGCCAGAACCGGCGGCAGCGTTCCTTCGTTTTCCGTCCCGCCGCCGGTGGACTGCTGTTCCTGCACCGCTTGTGCCGTTTCAGGCTGTGCAATTGTCAACTGAGTGACGTTTGCGCGCTTGTGCCCGCAGGCGACAAAAAGCAGGATGGTTCCGGCGAGTGTAAACGCCGCAGCAGCGGCGAAACCCACGAGAGCTTCCCTTCTCATCTTTTCACGCCTCCCCGCGTGTTGCTGGTTTTATTCTAACACACCACGCGCGCGCTTTGCACAAATAATCAGGCTGCGACGCGCCTTAGGCTAAAACATTATCAGGACTTTTTCCGCCAGGGCGCCGCTGAAGAACTCGAACATGCGCATCAGCGGCCGCGGATAAAGCCCGAAGAACACGATGAATACCGCGATGGGCACCAGCGCCCAGTATTCGCGCGCAATCATATCCGGCAGGCCCTTCCAGCGCGGGTGCTCCCGTCCCAGCATCACGCGCTCCACCATCCACAATATGTAGCCCGCGGTGAGCACGATGCCGATGGCCGCAATCACCGCGTAGATGCGCATGAGCGCGTCTCCCTGCACGCCCCAGGCGATTACCTGCTGCCACACCGCGTTGCTGGCGAACGTGCCCTTGATGATGAGGAACTCGCCCCAGAACCCGATAAGGCTGGGCAGTCCCAGCGAGCTCAGCGCCGCGATGTACATCACGAAGGCGAATCGTGGCATTGTTATCATCAGTCCGCCGAGGTCTTTTATCATCCGCGTGTGCGTGCGGTCGTAGATTACGCCGACGAGGAGGAACAGCGCGCCCGTGCCCAGCCCGTGCGCGATCATTTGCAGAATGGCACCGTTGAATCCGTCCGGATTCATGCTTACGATGCCCAAAATGATGAAGCCCATGTGGGAAACCGAGCTATAGGCGACGAGTTTTTTGAGGTCCGGCTGCACCATGGCCACCATCGCGCCGTAGATTATGGACACCACCGCCAGCAGCCCGATGAACGCGCCCAGCCAGTAGCCCAGGTCGGGGAACGTGGGATACAGCACGCGCATATACCCGTAGGAGCCCATCTTCAGCAAAATGCCTGCCAGGATGACCGATATCGGCGTGGGCGCCTCCACGTGCGCGTCGGGCAGCCACGTGTGGAAGGGGAACAGCGGCACCTTGATGGAAAACGCCAGGAAAAATCCCCCGAACATCAGCAGCCGGTAGCCCACCATCGCCGAGGCTATTCCCGGCGCATCCGCCAGCTCGATCATGGAAAATGTCCCCACGCCGGCGAAGAGGAACATCGTGATGATGGCCACCAGCATGAACACGCTGCCGAACAGCGTGAACAGGAAGAACTTGATGGCCGCGTACATCCTGCGCGGGCCGCCCCAGATGCCGATGAGGAAGTACATCGGCACCAGGCTGACCTCCCAGAACACGTAGAAGAGGAAGTAGTCGAGCGCGGCGAATACGCCCAGCATCCCGCCTACGAGCAGCAGGTAGAGTATGAAGTACTCCTTTACCCGTTCCTTGATGCCAAAGCTGGCGATGCAGGCCAGCACGCTGATGAAAGCGGTCATCAAAAACAGCGGGAAGGACAGGCCGTCCAGGCCTACGATGTAGTGCACGTTCAGTATGTCTATCCAGTTGCGGTCCAGGAAGTAGTTGAAGCCTTCAAACGAGGGCACGAAGCGCATCCACACGCGCATGGTCTCGCCGAGGAAGCTGGTCGGGCTGAACAGCCGTCCCAGCACGTCCCACCATCCCAGCCACAGCCCGGCGGTGATTACAAGGGGAATCGCGGTGAAGACCAGCGCCCAGCCGCGCAGCGTCCCGTGCTTGCGGTGGTTGATGAACATCAGCGTTACCGCGCCCAGTATCGGGGCGAAGATGCTAAGGTTTACCGGATTGCGGAAGAAGTTGGTGAACGCGCCGATGAGCTGGTCTTCGCTGGTATGGCCGATAGCGGCAAGAACAAACAGCACGCCGAGGACGATGATAACGGTAACGGCTTGCCGGAGTATCTCACTGAGCAGGTTTCGCCTCGCTTCAGACATGTTCACTCCCGATACACATTAGAAAAAGTACCTCACAACCCAGAACAGCACCGCGGCGATTATCAAAACGAGCATGTAGTGCTGCAAATATCCGCTCTGCAGGGGGCGGATGCCGCGCTTTATTCCCAGCCACATATACCCCGCGAGATTCACCAGACCGTCCACGACCCACAGGTCGAACCACGCGTAGGCGTAGGCGAACATCTTCGTGCCCGCGCCGAACGCGTTCACGATAAGGTCCACCACCCAGGTGTCGAAAATACGCGACGCTTTCGCTAGCACCATAAAGCCGCGCACGATGATGCCGTTGTAAAAGTGGTCCATGTAGTAGCGGTTCGCCAGCACCGCTTGAAGAACCTGCACCAGCCGGGTGCGGTAAAGGCGCATAAACACGGCGAATTTCGCGCCCCAGATGATATAGGCCACAAATACCCCGCCAAGCGCCATCGCGGTGGAAATGCCCATCACCAGCCAGTTGACCTCTGCATGGTGCGCGTGCCCGAAGGTGATGAAGCCCTGCCACCAGGTGATGCCTAAGGGGACCGCGCCCACGAATCCGAAAAAGCCACCGAACAGCGCCAGCACGATTAGCGAGGCGCCAACCACCCAGGGGGATTCCCGCGGCACGTGGCGGTGCTCCTCGTGTTTTTCTGGCTCTTCGTCTTCGCGATAAAGCGTCTTCAGGCCGCCCAGGCTGCGATCGTATTTTTTTATCTCCCAGTTTTCCTGCTCCGATTGAAGCTTCGCCTGGTCTTCTACAAAGTCCTCCGTCGGCGCGTCGTTGCCACGGTATTTGCCGGCGAAGGTGAGAATCAGCAGGCGCGTCATATAAGCCGCGGTCAGGAACGCCACCAGCTCCCCGGCGAGAAACAGCAGCCAGTACGCCCCGCCGTGCTCACTCCCCCAGGCGTAAGCGCTGCCCAGTATTTCGTCCTTGCTCCAGAAACCGGAAAACGGCGGGATGCCCATAAGCGATAGCGACGCGATGAGAAAAGTGACGAAGGTAATCGGCATCAGCTTCGCCAGTCCGCCCATGCGCCGCATATCCTGCTGGTGGTGGCAGCCCATTATCACCGACCCGCTGCCGAGAAAGAGGCAGGCCTTGAAAAACGCGTGGTTGATGAGGTGAAACACGCCAGCGGTATAACCGGCAACGCCCAGCGCTAAAAACATATAGCCCAGCTGGCTCATTGTCGAATACGCCAGCACCTTCTTTATGTCGTTCATCACCAGGCCGACCAGCGCGGTAATCAGCGCGGTGAAGGCGCCCACGGCGGCTACGACCGTCATCGTGACAACGCTGGCCTGGACGATAGGGAATATCCGCACGACCAGATAAACGCCGGCGGAGACCATCGTGGCGGCGTGAATCAACGCGCTGACCGGCGTCGGGCCTTCCATCGCGTCGGGCAGCCACACGTGCAGCGGGAATTGCGCGCTCTTGCCGACCGCCCCGCAGAAGAGCAGCAACCCGATTGTGGTGACCGCCGCCTGGCTGAGGTGCGCTCCGCCATGCCCGAAGTACGCCGCCATCTCGGAGAATCTGAGCGGCGCGCCGACGTAATAGAGCATAATAATCCCCAAAATCATGCCCACGTCGCCGATGCGGGTGACGATAAAGGCCTTTTTCATCGCCAGTTGCGCGCTTCGCTTCTCGATGTAGAAGCCGATGAGAGCGTAGCTGCAAAATCCCATAATCTCCCAGAAGATGAGAAACGAGATGAAGTGGTCGGTGAGCACCACGCCGAACATAGAGAAGCTAAACAGCGAAATCAGCGCGAAAAACAGGCTGTAGCGCACATCCCCCTTCATATAGCCCTGGGAGAATAAGTGGATGAAGCCCGCGGTTATCGCTACCATCAGCAGCGTAATCGCCGCCGGATTGTCCAGGTAGGTCGTAAACGGAATCTTCAGGTCGCCCACCTGAACCCAGGGGAACGCCTGCGTGAAAGCCCCCGTTGCGGCGCCGGTGAACTTCTCCAGCAGCACCAGCACCGCGCCGACGATGGTGAGCATCATCATCCAGGTGGCCAGCAGGTGCGACGCGCGGTCCTTAATCCGATAGCCGAAAAAGATAATTACGATGAACGAAATGAGCGGCAGTGCCGGAATCAGCCACACCCAGTTGTGCATCCAGCCTGTCATCCGGTCACCACTTCATTCCGCTTACGTCTTCGATGTTCGCCGAACGAATCTGGCGGTATATGGCGATGATTATCGCCAGCCCCACCGCCGCTTCCGCCGCCGCGACGATAATAATGAATATGGCGAATATCTGCCCCACCGGCGAGAGCACCTGCTCCACACTGGTGAATGCCGCACGGGTGATTTTTACTCCCCACCAGCGGTTAAACGACACGAAAAGCACGTTCACCCCGTTGAGCATAAGCTCCGTGGCCATTAGCACGGCTATAGCGTTGCGGCGCACAAGCACGCCGTACCATCCGATGCAGAAAAGCAGCGCGCCGACGGTAAAAAACTGGCGTGGCCCGAATTCGGTGAAGAAAGTTCTTAGAAATGCGCCGAACAACGATACAAAGTGCCCAGCGGTAAGGGACCCACCGTCCTGTAATAAAAGAAGCAGTCCGATGTGCTCAGGCATCCGGCTTGTCCCTCCGCGAGATGATAATCGCACCTATCATAGCCATAAACAACAGCAGACTGGCGATTTCAAAGGGCAGCGTATACGTCGCCATCAGGCTCCAGCCGATGTGCCTTACATTGCTTTCCAGCCATGCCCCTTCCGGATCGAACGCGTAGATCGTTCGCATATTGGCGTAGACCATTATGCAGAAAAGCGTGCCCGCGGCGATTATCCCCGGCCACACCAGCCGGTTGGTTAGCGTAATCTGCCGGCCCATAACGTTCTCCGAAACCAAGATGGCGGAGATTACGAGAACCATAATGGCACCGATATAGATGACCACCTGCGCCGCCGCCAGGAACTCGGCGTTGAGCAGCACATAATATCCGGCGACTCCCGCCAGGCATACAACGAGCGACAGTGCGGAGTGGTAAAGGCTGCGCAGCGCCACCGTCCCCACCGCGCCCGCCACGACGACGATGGTAAAGAACCACCAGTAGAGGATGATGGCGGTATCAGCTGACACGCTCTCCCCCCAATTTTGCCCGTAGCTCGGCGGTTCGCTCAAGGTACTCCCCGAAGAGGTCCAGTACCAGCTCATTTCTTTCGTAGCACGAGTATTCGTACTCGGGCGTGTGCTTGATAGCGTCCGTGGGGCAGGCGTCCTCGCACAGCCCGCAGTAGCAGCACCGCGAATTGTCCAGCAGAAATCCCGTCAGCTCGAGCTTTTTGGTTTCGGGATTGCGCACCGCCGATATCAGTATCAGCCTGTCGGGGCATACGCGTTCGCAGGCGCGGCAGGCTATGCACTTGTGCATCCCGTTTTCATCCGCCATAAGCATGTGCCGGCCCCGGAAGTTTTCCGCTGGCTCGTCCCGGTATTCCGGATATTCCACGCAAACGTTCGGGCGTAAGAAGCACGTCAGGCTCACCGCCAGCCCCTGCGGGATGGAAACGGCGAAGTCCCACGCTTCTTTCAGCCAGTCCCAGGCGATGCCGATCCCCTGCTTGATGTAGTTCCACAGCAAAATTAGGAGGAAAAAGAGAATGCACAACCGGAAGAGAACCAGCATTGGATTGAACGCCGGGATACCGTAGGCCTCCACCCAGGTCACAAGGTTGACCTGAGCGATAAGGCGCGCGAAATTGTCCAGCGGGTCGATATAAAGATAAGCCCCGATGGCCGGCACGAGAAACCAGAACCACCGGGCGAACACCGGGACTTTCTTGCCAGTTTCGGCCCAGCCTGCCACACGCGCCAGATATGCGCTTAGCCACCACAGGAAGCGCAGCCCAACGTATGCCGCCAGAACCAGCGGCACGCCGGTAACGATAATGAGCCAGAGTTTGCCTTCCCGCGTCAGTTCCGCGGTGTTTTCGAACACGCCCAGGCTCTTGGCTAGGATGAAGGCACCAGCTAGCCAGAAGACCGTAAACAGCGCAAACAGCTTGAATCCCGCCGACTCCTGCTCGGTGAACCAGAACCGCACCAGCAGGTGTTCCTGCTGACTGTCCCGCTGCTCCGGAGCTGTCTGGCGGGGATCACTCACCGCTTCTTGCATCCTCCAGCTGCATAATCTTCAGTTCGATTTCGCGCTGGAACTCGCGGCTGGGCCGGAAACCCTTGATGGTGCGGTAGAACATCGCGCCCAGTAGCACAATGACCACAAGCGCTCCCAGCGCACTCCAGCCGAACGCAACCAGTTCCGGCGTCGTTATGCTTGATAAAGCCTCGGGGGTTGTCATGTATTCAACTCCGCCGATTGTTCCCTCGTAAGCTTCCACGGCGCTCACTTTAGGGATTAGGTTTGCCGAAAACCACGGATTCCGGTATGTGATGCCCCAGCCCACAATCAGCACCTGCAAAACCGCAAGCGGCAGTAAAAACTTCCACGAAAACACCATTAACTGGTCGACCCGTATGCGGGGGAAGGTGCCGCGGAACCAGATGAAGCACCAGACGAAGAAAAACGACTTGGCCATAAACCAGAACAGGCTGGTGAACCACAGCCCGCCTTCGCCGAGGAACATCGGGCCCTTCCAGCCACCGAAGAAGAACACCACGATTAGCGCCGCCATAACCCACATCGCCAGATATTCGGCGAGGAAGAAAAGCGCAAAGCGCATGCCGGAATACTCCGTATGGAAGCCCGCCACAACTTCGCTTTCGGCTTCCAGCAGGTCAAACGGGCAGCGGTTAGTTTCGGCAACCGCTGTGATGAAAAATATAACGAACGCCGGGAACAGCGGAAACAGCGCCCAGGTGCTGCTCTGCCTTTGCACTATGTCCACGAGCGACAGGCTGCCGGCGAAAAGTACCACGCTTACGAGCGCCAGTATAAGCGGAACTTCGTAGCTGATAAGCTGCGCCACTGCGCGCATCGCGCCAATTAGCGCATATTTGTTGCCCGACCCCCAGCCGGCCATTATCACCCCGATTAGCTCCACCGAGCCCATCGCCAGGATAAACAGCACCGCGATGTTCAAGTCCGAAACAACGTAGTACCTGTAACTCCCGCCGACGATTGCCACGCCAAACGGCAGCACGACCAGCATCAGCAGCACCGGCATAAAGACGACGTAAGGCGCGGCGAAGTACGTCGGGCGGTCGGTGTTCAGCGGGACTATGTCTTCCTTGTACAGCAGCTTGAGCGCATCGGCCACCGTCTGCAACCAGCCGGTGCGCCCGCCCACGCGGTTGGGGCCCGGACGCAACTGTATCCAGCCGATAAGCCGGCGCTCGATGAGCACCAGGGCGAGTACCAAAACGACAGAGAACAGCGCGATGACCAGGAAGGCCACCAGCAGCATAATGACCTGCGCGAAGGGGTAGCTGATTCCCCAGCCCATCAGCAGGCTGCGCAAGGCCTCCCAGATTGTGGCGCTGTCTGCGATCACTTGTCCACGTCTCCCAGCACAATGTCAATGCTGCCCAGGATGATGATAAGGTCGGCGAACATGTAACCCCGGCACATCGCGTCCAGCGCCCCCAGATTCAGGTAGCTCGCCGGGCGCACGTGGAATCGCCAGGGCTTCTTGCCTCCGTCGCTTACGAGATAGCATCCCAGCTCGCCCCGCGCCGCTTCCTGCCGCACGTAGACTTCGCCCTCTTTGGTTTTAGGGCTGGGCGGCACCTTCGCCACGTAGTCGCCTTCCGGCAGGCCTTCCATTGCCTGCCGCACGATTTCGGTGGACATGCGCATCTCGTAGAAGCGGACGTCGTAGCGGTCCAGCACGTCCCCGCGCTCACCCACCGGTATATCGAATTTAAACTCGGGATAAATGCTGTAAGGCTCGTCCTTGCGCAGGTCCCAGGCCACGCCGCTTCCCCGCAGCACCGGGCCGCTCACACCCAGATTTATCGCGGCTTCCCGCGTGAGCACTCCCACGTCCCGCGCGCGGTTAATGAAGATGGCGTTGCCGGTATAAAGCTGTTCGCACTCGTCAAGGTATCGGGGGAAATCACGGAGAAACGCCTTGAGCTTCTCCATAAATTTCGGAGTAATATCCGCGCGCACGCCGCCGGGGCGGATGTAGTTGTAAAGCAGCCGCGCCCCGCTCGCTAGCTCGAACAGGTCCATTATCTTTTCGCGCTCCTTCAGCGCGTAGAACAGCGGGGTTACCGCCCCCGAATCCAGAGCGAATGTGGCGAACCAGAACAGATGGCTGGCGATACGCTGAAGCTCCAGCATTATCACCCGTATGTATTCCGCGCGGCGCGGCACCTCCAGGTCCATCAACGCTTCTACCGCGCTGGTGGTCATATAATCCATATGCATGGACGCCAGGTAGTCGTTGCGGTCCCACAGCGGAATTAGCTGGCGGTATTCCCGGCCTTCGGAGTTTTTCTCCATCCCCCGATGGAGT
>JAOZQG010000069.1 GCA_029932365.1 bacterium
GAGAGTTCCGCTATCTGGAATTCCAGATAACTCCGTTCATCCTGGCTCTTATTCAGGGCTTCCCGGCGTAGCGCGAGCTCCTTAAGTTTAGCTTTCAGCTCACTATATCCACTGCCGAAAGAGGAAAGCCGCTCTTTAAAACCCGCATCGCCGAAAGCATCCAGCAGCTCCCGGTGAAACGCGGCCCGAAATATCTGCTGCTGGGCGAACTGGCTGCTGATATCAACAATCGGGGCAAACAGCTCACGAAGCTCGGTCACCTTAATCTGGTGCCCGTTAAGAGTCAGGTAGCCTCGTCCGTTTCGGCTGAACGTGCGCTCCAGCGTAGCTTTTTCGGGCAGGCCTCTCTCCTCCGCCATAGCCGGCGCAAAGCGAAACTCCGCGCGAACCGAACACCTGTCGCCGTGCTGGCCAATAATCGTCTGGTTGGGGCGTTTTCCCAGGATGAACGATATGGCATCGAGAACTAGGCTTTTCCCCGCTCCGCTAGGGCCGGTCAGGATATTCAGCCCGGACGAGAAGCTAATCTTCAGGTTCCGAAGAAGCGAAAAGTTTTTAACTTGAAGCTCAGTAAGCACGTGTCCTTCAGTTGTTCTCCCGTTTAAATTCAAAACCCCAGCCGAACTTTTCGCGGAGAACCTGGAGGAAACTGGGCGACGCTAATCGAGCGACTTTTAGCGGCGGTCGATGCAAGGTCACACTGACCTCGTCCTCGGTATCCACCTGGCCGATTTTCCGGCCGTCCATTGATAGGAATATATCCGGCATCTCCTTCTCAACTCTGAGTCCTACCGAGCGGTTGCCTTCAACAACGTAAGGCTTGGCAAAAAGCGTGTGGGCACATATGGGAGTAATCACCATCGCTTCCATCGTCGGTTCTAGCAGAGGTCCTCCCGCCGAAAGCGAGTAAGCTGTAGAGCCGGTAGCGGAGGCTACGATAATACCGTCGGCTTTGAACGTGGCAAGCAGCTCACCGTCAATGAGAACCGTAACAACTGCCATCCGCGTTAGCTCGGCCTTGCCCACAACTACGTCGTTGACAGCTATGTGGTCTTGAACGGAAGCTCCTTCTCGCGCCACCTTACACTCCAAGATGTGCCGCAGCTCGATGTTGCACTGCTCCTCGCGGACACACTCAAGAACCTCCGGCAGCATTTCCAAAGGCTGCTGACAGAGGAATCCCAGATGTCCCAGCTCTACGCCTATTACCGGGATATCGAGATAGGCTGCCACAAGCGCTCCGGCCAGGAAGGTGCCATCACCGCCTAGCACGAGCACGATCTCGCCCTTCGGCAGGTGGCTTAGGTCATCCAAAGGTGAGCTGGGGAGGAGCTCATATTCGATATCTTTTCGGTCGAACTGAGGGAATATGTTGTCCTTCAAGAACTTTTCCGTAAGATCCGGATGTGCCTGAAGCAGTATACGCATCATCTCCGTGATTCTACTGTAACACCGCCTACAAGTAAACACAGCCTTCTTTGGGAATGCGCAGGTTGCGCCACGTCTGGCTACCAGTTATAATTTATCATCAAGTCCGAAGCGATGGGGATGGTCATGGACGGTACAAAAGTACTGGTAGGACTACTTATTGCCACAACGGTGACCGTTTTCGTCGCGTTGCTCTCTCCGCTCATTGGCTCGTTTGGCACGCAAAATTCAACATTCTCCTGGAATAACTACAAGGTCGAGTTCTGGGATGCAGTCGATTACCGCATTGCGCAACGGGAAATCGCCGAGGAAAACGGGCAGAAGAAGCTTGTCATCCGTACCACAATGCTACCGGCGCCAACTAAGGCGCAGGTAAAAAATACACTACTGAAGATTTTGAAGGACGAGGCGCAAAACGACCCCGAACTCCGCGGCGTCATGGTGCTTGGATATGCAACCGAGGACTCACACTTAGCCGGCATAAATGGTACACTCGGTAAGGTCATATGGGGACCAGGCAGCAGGTTTTGCGACCTTACCGATAAAAACGAAGCATACCAAATAGACTTCTACTCAGGAAACAATACCCCTGAACTCAAAAAGCTGGTGGGCCAAAGTTCAGGTGGCGGCGGCGGCGGATGATAGCATCAGCGCCTTCCGTGCAAGGGGATGAACGTCGATTGGAGAGCGAGTGATAATGCCGCATGTTGGTTCAAGTGGCGGTTTCTCAATAAGCTCCGGCTGGCGACTCGCGATTTTTTACCTTCTACTACTCGCGGCGGTAGTCGTTTTAGGGGTACTGTTCTACGGATATCTAACAGCGCCACTCGTCAGATTTCAGGACTACGGTTATCCGCTTGAATACGCTGTTCAGCCGCTGAATTACAAAGAGAGTATCCAACTTGAGATAAAAGGCAAGTCCGCGGCGGTCGACCTTGCGCTGCCCAGCGATGTGGCTCTTGAAGAAGCCCAGGCAAGCATGATTGTCGCAATGAAGGATCTTTACGAGCGTCGAATCGACCTGGACGTTATAACCGTCTACGCTTATAACGAGCTAAATTTCGCCAGAGGAGCATACTACTCCATCGGTTACGCCGTTTGGGGTCCCGAAGGGCGGCCTGCGCCCGTCGTTCACCAGCGTAGCAAGGATAATTACGCAATCAAGTTTCACTGGAACGAGCATTTGCCGACAATCGCGGAACGCCGGCTCGCACGGGCCAAACAGGAAAAGCAAGAGACCAAGTAATCCCTCAGCTCCAACCCGACCGGCAGTTTCCGCCCGCTACTCATCAGAGCACCGAGAAATATCGCTTTAGCTCCCATTCGCTAACATGCATCTGATAGTCCGCCCATTCACGGTACTTGAGTTCGAGGAACTGCTCGGTTACCTCGTCACCCAGAGCTTCACGAACTAGCTCGCTGCGCTTGACGAAATGCAGAGCCTCGTGCAGGTTGCTGGGCAGGCTCTTTATTCCTTTTTTCTCCCTTTCAAGTTCCGTTAGCTCGTAAAGATTTTCCAGAACGGGGGATTCCAGCTCCAGTTCGTCCTCTATCCCTTTCAGCCCGGCCGCCAGCATGAGCGCGAACGCGAAATAAAAGTTGCACGAGGGATCGGCGCACCTGAGTTCGCAGCGTATACTCGAGGACTTGCCCGGCACAAAAGCCGGCACTCTTATCAGCGCCGACCGGTTTATCGGGCTCCACGATATATATACCGGAGCTTCATATCCCGGCACCAGACGCTTGTAAGAGTTGATGTACTGGGCCAAAAAAGCCGTAATCTCCTGAGCATGTTTCAGCAGTCCGGCGATAAAGCTCTTGGCGGTATCCGATAGTTTAAACTCATCTTCGGCGTCATAGAAGGCGTTTTCACCGTCCTTGAACAGCGACTGATGTATGTGCATTCCGCTGCCGTTTACGCCGTACAGCGGTTTCGGCATAAACGTGATGTAGCAGCCGCGACGGTGCGCTACCTGCTTGGCGAGATATTTATACGTAATCGCCGAATCCGCCATTCTCAGCGCATCGGTAAACCTCAGGTCTATCTCGTGCTGCGAAGGCGCGACCTCGTGATGATGATACTCTACGGGGATTCCCATAGCGTTCAGGAGAGTCATTATCTCGGTGCGGATCGTGCTGCTTACATCTACCGGCGGGCTCGTGAAGTAGGTGCCGTCGTCCAGCGGCTGGGGCGGCGGTTCCATCGACTTAAACACGAAGAACTCAAGCTCCGGGCCCACATGATATGTGTAACCAAGCTTCTCGGCTCGGTTCAGCTGGCGGCGCAGCACGTAACGCGGATCGTGAGGGCAGGGCTTCCCGTCCGGCGTCATGATGTCGGCGAACATCCTGGCCGCCGGCTCTTCGCCGTCCATAATCGGTATCAGCGAGAAGGTATTAGTATCGGGGAAAGCGGTCAGGTCGCTCTCCTCAATAGCGTTAAAGCCGGTTATTGAAGACCCGTCAAAATTCATCCCCACGTCCAGTGCGCGGTCCAGCTCCGGTGGAGCCATGGCGAAGCCTTTCAGGTGACCTTCAAGGTCTACAAACCAGAGCCATATCGTCCTGACATTCTCACGATCCACTATCTTGCGGATTTCTTCAGCGCTTAAATTCTTTTGGTTCATCTAATTCCCCCACGAAAACCCGAAATTCGGGCGTAATACTAGACACCGCCTTCAAGCCGGTCAACCGGCCAATTCCACGCAAATCGCATCGAAATGCTATGCACGACGCCCAAATTGTGCTAGAGTTGAGTGCCCGCCCTTGATTCGGCGGGCTTGTCGTTTGTATACACTGGAGACCGTATCGTGATTGCAGTATGGGTGGCGCAACAATCAACATCACAAACCGGAAAGCCCGCTTCAGGTACGAAATCCTCAACAGATATGAAGCGGGGCTAGCCCTTAAAGGGAGCGAAGTGAAATCCATTCGCGCAGGAAAAATCTCGCTTGCCCAGGCATACTGCAAATTCGTTAGCGACGAGCTCTACCTGTTTGACTGCCACATCGCCTCCTATCCTCAAGCCGGAACTCACGAGAGACTGTCCCCCACACGCCCGCGCAAGTTGCTGCTGCACCGTTCACAGCTCAGGCGACTTCAAGGCCAGGTTGCTACCCGCGGTCTGACCGTAGTGCCGCTACGAGTCTACGACAAGGGGCGCCGGATGAAGGTGGAAATCGGTCTCGCGCGGGGCAAGAAAGCCGTTGATAAGCGCAGAACCATCAAAGAGCGCGACCTTGAACGCGAAGCGCGCGCTTATCGCAGGAGGCGCAATCTGTGAATCCCTCACCGCTCAATCAGCCGTCCTCTCCTCCAGACGCTGCCCTGCCGGTGGGAATGTTCGACTCGGGAGTGGGCGGCTTTACGGTTTTGCGCGAGCTAAAGAAGGTTCTTCCCAACGAAAGGGTTATCTACTTCGGCGACACCGCAAACATCCCTTATGGAGACAGGCCTCCTCAGCTCATCAGGTTATGGGCTAAGAACGCCATCCATTTTCTCTGCGAAAACGGTGTGAAATCTATCGCGATAGCGTGCAACATCAGTTCCAGCGTGTTGACGCCGAAAGACCTGGAGAACGTTCCGGTGCCCGTTTTCGGCCTGGTCTACAACGGCGCGGCTGCGGCGCTTCAAGCCACAAAAAACGGGCGCATCGGCGTTATCGCAACCACGGCGACGGTCGAAACGAATTCTTACGCAAATATCATCAACAGTTTCAATCCCTCGGTAGAGGTTATTCAGAGCGCGTGCCCTAAGCTCGTCCCCTTTACCGAACAAGGCGTATTTGAAGGCGACGAAGTTGAAAGCGCCGTGCGCGAATATGCCGCGCCTTTAAAAGAAAAAGATGTAGACACGGTCATATACGGCTGTACCCACTATCCTCTGCTTGAGAAATCAATCAAGCACCACCTTGACGGCGTACGCCTTATTGACCCGGCAGTAGAAATCGTGGAAGAGCTTGCCGCCTATCTGCACAACAACAATCTCCTTTATTCGGGAGAACCTCGGGACTATGCGATTTACGCCAGCGACCTGAACGAGCACTTCTTCGCCACCGCCGAACGCTTCCTGAATCTGGACATCCGCCCGTTCGCCCGCGAAGTGAAGCTGAACCGGCCAGAGTAGAAGCCATCCGAAAGCCCGCACCTGCTATACTCTCACCTATGCCGGTCAAGCGTTCAGACGGAAGACGAACCGACGAAGTGCGCCCCGTTTCCTTTGAAATTCCTTACTTCCGCGACCACGCCGCCTTAGTTTCCTTCGGAGAAACGCGAGTCTTGTGCTATGCGAGCATCGACGAACGCGTTCCCGGCTGGCTTCTCGGGTCGGGCCACGGCTGGATTACCGCCGAGTACAATATGCTTCCCACAGCGTCATACCCGCGTCAGAGCCGTGAGCGAAGCGCTACCGGTGGCCGCACCAGTGAAATCCAGCGCCTTATTGGACGCGCACTGCGAGCGTCATCCCACCTCAATCTTCTTCCTCCGCTGACCATCAAGATTGACTGCGACGTCATCATCGCGGACGGCGGCACCCGCACCGCAGCCATAACCGGAGCCTTCGTCAGTCTGGCCTCGCTGATTTATGCCGAGCGTCACCGGTTCGCTAAATCTCCGCTAAAAGCCAGGATTGCCGCGGTCTCGGTCGGACTTATCGATGGAGAACCTGTATTGGACCTCGACTATGCGGAAGACAGCTCCTGTGAAGTGGACGGCAACGTTGTGAAAACGAGCACCGGTGAACTGGTTGACCTTAGCTTCACCGCCGAGCAAAGAAGCTTCAGCAATGAAGACCTTGCTAGCTTGCTGGGAATGGCTGACAAGGGCCTGGATGTAATCTTTGCGGAGCAGGCTAAACACCTGCCGCAGCGGCTTGAATTCAGCCCCTGAGCGGCACAGACGGCGGGGATTACCCCGCCGTCTCTGGAATGAGCCTGATTATATGCCGCTGCTACTCTTCTTTGAGCACAGGCGCGTCAACCGGGCAAACCTCGGCGCACTCGCCACACTCTGTGCAGAGGTCTTCATCAATCTCCGCCTTGGTAGCGCCCTCGGGAACTGAGATCGCCTCAACAGGGCACACGTCTATACACTCTTGGTGCAGTTCGCATTTGTCAGTAATTACGTAAACCATCGTGTCCCTCCAAAAGAGTATTCGGCAGGTAAATGGTGCCCGCCGAGTCACCTCCTAAATCACAAATATACAGCAAATATATGTACCGAGTCCTGGCAGAAGCGTATTACTTCTCCAGCTCGCGGATAATCGCCGCAGCGTATTCGCTCATCTTCGCAGCCGTGGGGTCGTTCCGGTCCGCGCGCATGTCGTAGGTGGTGTATTTGCCCTCCTTGATTACCGCTGCCACCGCGCTTTCCAGCCGGTCGGCGGCTTCCATCTCGCCGAGGTGCCGCAGCATAAGCATCCCGGAAAGAATAAGAGCAGTCGGATTCACCTTGTCCATGCCCTTATACTTGGGGGCGCTGCCGTGAGTCGCTTCAAATACCGCGTATTCGCTGCCAATATTCGCGCCGGGCGCGACACCCAGGCCGCCCACGAGACCCGCGGTGAGGTCGCTTACCACATCACCGTACAGGTTGGGCAGGACCAGCACGTCGTAAAGCTCGGGCTTCTGGACCAGCTGCATGCACATATTATCTACGATGCGATCTTCAAACTCCACATCTCCGCCTTCGTAGATAACCCATCCTTCGGCTTTATGGATTACCTTCACCCCGTTTTCCTCGGCTACCTGGCGGCCAACCTTGAGCCACAGGCCGTCGCTGTACTTCATTATGTTCGCCTTGTGGACGAGAGTCACCTTGCTCCGGTTGTACTTGCGCGCATAGTCAAACGCCCACTGAACCACGCGCCGGGTGCCGAAGACGGAGATCGGCTTAAGGGACACTCCCGAATCCTCGCGCACCTTACCAGCACCTGATTCTTCCGCGAACTTGATGAGCTTCGCGGTCTCGGGCTTTCCCTGCTCGAATTCCACGCCCGCGTATAAATCCTCCGTGTTCTCGCGGACCACCACAACGTCAACGTTGTCGTAGCGGCTGCGCACTCCGGGGTAATACTTGCAGGGACGCAGGCAAACGTACAGATTGAGCATCTTGCGCAGCGCCACATTCACGCTGCGGAATCCGTGGCCGACCGGCGTGGTTACGGGACCCTTCAGCGCAACTTTGGTTTCGCGAATGGAATCCACAACGTGGTCCGGAAGCGGCGTGCCGTACTTATCCATCACGTCAACGCCTGCTTCCATCTCGACCCAGTCGAACTCGATACCCGTAGCTTCAAGCACGTCTTTCGTTACGGCGACAATCTCCGGGCCCGTCCCGTCTCCTAAGATTAGCGTTACAGGATGCGGCATGAATTACTCCTTGGCTCTGGATTCAGCAGCGCAATATCTTATTAGATTGTGCGCGCTTTTACAAGCCAGTTGAGAAGGATATGGCAAGAACTTCCTGGCGAGTGAAAAACCGCCCGAAATTGAAGGCTAAGCGGCTACGCTAGCCAGCAGAGATTATGTGGACGATTCGCTATTAGCCGGACGGGAGAGCGCCACCCAGGCCGCCAGCACCACCTAACATGCTCATAAATGCCGCGCCGAAGATCAGCATAACCAAAGCCCAGATGATAGCCACAACGAGCGCAATGAAGAACCATACCTTGCCCATTGTGTTTATCACGCGCTGGGTCGCCGTGAACTCGTCCGCTGTCTTGAATGTCCCAGAACTCCACGCATATTCGTGACCTTTAATCGCGACAAAGAGCGCGATGCCCAGCCACACGAGCGGTGAGATGAAGTTTAATATGGGGATGATGCTGACTACGATGCCAATTGCGAGCAGTCCAACTCCCAGTCCAACCACGTTGTGCCCCACAAGATAAAGCCAGTTAAACATAAAGCCGGCCCAGCTCCACTGACCCACCAGCCCTGGTGCTCCGGAAGACGGTGGCGTCATCGGGGCCTCATGTTGAGTGCCGAATTCTTCCATTTGAGAACCCTCCCCTCTATATTGATACTCATCATTCTAGGTGAATAACGCCTTGCAGGTCAAGCACTCAGCATGGAAACGAAGCGATATAATGGCGCTCGTGACAGTCGTCAGCTCCTACTGGCTCGGCCGCGCAGGATATAAACAGGTATGGGACCTGCAGCTCGCGCTGCATTCCCGCATTGTCGCCGGCAATCAGCCACCGACACTCCTCCTGCTGGAGCATAAGCCTGTCATCACTGTCGGGCGGCACGGCGATACATCCAATGTATACCTTTCAGAGAACGAGCTTGCTGCAAAGGGCGTGGAACTGCACCGCATCGAGCGCGGCGGGGATGTAACCTTCCACGGCCCCGGGCAGCTCATCGGCTACCCGCTGCTCAACCTCAAAATCCCGGGATTAAGCGTATCCGAATATCTGCGCCGCCTGGAGGAGAGCTTGATTGTGCTGCTCTCCCGTTACAGCCTGGAAACGAAGCGCGAACCCGGCTTCACCGGCGTATGGCACCAAAGCGGCAAAATTGCCTCGATAGGCATCGCGGTGAAGCGATGGATTACTTTTCACGGCTTCGCCCTTAACGTAACAACTGATCTCAGCTACTTTAAGCTTATCAATCCCTGCGGGCTTTCCCGGCCCGTAACAAGCATCCAGCAGCTGACCGGGCTGTCGCCAGATTGCAGACAAGTGGCTCAAGAATACTTGTCAGCATTCAGGAAAGCGTTTGGAGTGGAGAGTTCTGACCTTATTTCGGGCTGGCCGTCATCGGAGCGAGAGACGTAAGCGCTTGTTGGCCCTATACCACCTTGTAAGTCCCCGCGCCAATGCTGATAAGGTCGCCCGGGACCACTTCGCTTTCAGTAATCCTCTGTCCGCCAACAAATGTACCGTTCGTGCTATCCAGGTCGCGAACCTTGAGAGAAGCGTCCGTTCGGGTTACCACGCAATGCCGCCGCGATACTTGCTTGTCTTCGGAAAAAACGATGTCGCCCTCGGCCCTGCCGATGAAATTGTCGCCCTGCTTTAGCGGAAACCGCTGTCCGAGGTAAGCCCCCGCCACGCCGACCAGCGCTGGTTCAGCCCCCGCCGCCGGTTCAGCAGAAACCGGCTCCTCTTCCACTTTCGGAGCGGCACTCTCCGGGCGCGAAGCCATAGCCTCCTCCACCGGACGGATGGGCGCAGGCCCCCGCTCGTCGTGCACCGCCGCCATCTTGGTGGCCTGGATCTTGTCGTATATCAGCCGGCCCACAATCAGCGCCAGATACACTAGGGCGAAGGCCATTCCCAATATGAATGCCACAAAGGCGATACTCATCGGGCCCGGCTCCAGATGGGGCGCGTCTAGTATGAATATGAACCGAATCCCTACGATGCATCCTACAAGGGTACCCAGGCCGCCCATGGCCCGGAGATAGTGCGAATCGCCTACCTCTGCCACGAGTATTAACAGGTAAGCGGCAATGATAAAGGAGTAGACTGCCAGCGCATCAAGGAATCCCTGAGTGCCCAGCTTGGCGGCAGACTGCGTTAAGTATATGTAGCCGGGAATTCCGAGCGTTATCAGAAGCAAGAACACAAAAAGGCGCAACAGCGGCTTGTTGTAGAGCATATTCGCAATTCCGCCCGCTGGCAGCATATCTACAGCCCCGAGATTACTCGAGGGTAACGGTAATCATATTGCTGTTAGCCCGGAAGCCATCACCGATAGTCGGCTCCACATCTTCATCAGCCGGAAAAATCGCGGTGACAAATGCGCGGAATCCCGCTTCAAGGTTGGGGTCGTTTGTGTAGAGGACGCCGGTGACAGTGTCTATGTTGAACGTGCCTGCCTCGTATATCGCTGGGGGT
>JAOZQG010000141.1 GCA_029932365.1 bacterium
AGAGGGAGGATGTTGTGAGTCTTCAATCAACCAGGGGCCGGGAGCGGGTAGCTCATATGAGCCTGGAACCTGAGTTGACGGGAAACGCCCGTGTCATCTTGCAGCGGCGCTATTTGCGGCGCAACGAAAACGCTGAAGTCGTCGAGACCGAAATCGAGATGTTCCAGCGCGTTGCCCGCGTCGTCGCCGCGCCCGACCTTACATACGAGCCGGACGCCGATATCCGCGAGGTTGAGCGCGAGTTCTACGAGCTGATGGCGCGGATGGAATTCCTCCCCAACTCCCCCACGATGATGAATGCGGGCAAGCCCGGAGGGCAGCTCTCGGCCTGCTTCGTGCTGCCCATTGAAGATTCGCTGGACGCCATCTTCGACACGGTGAAGCACGCCGCGCTGATCCACCAGACGGGCGGTGGCACGGGCTTTTCCTTTTCGCGCCTGCGTCCGGCGAAGGACGTGGTGCGCAGCACCGGCGGCATCGCCTCGGGCCCCATCTCCTTCCTCAAGGTGTTCAACCAGGCCACCGAGGTCATCAAGCAGGGCGGCACGCGGCGCGGCGCCAATATGGCCATCCTCGACGTGCACCACCCGGACATCCTGGACTACATCAACTGCAAAAAGGACAACGCCGAGATAACCAACTTCAACATCTCGGTCGCCGTGGACGAGGAGTTCATGCGCGCGGTGGAAAACGACGAGGAATACCCGCTGATAAATCCCAATACGAAAAAGGAAGTCAAGCGGCTCAACGCGCGCAAGGTATTTGACTTCATCGTCAACCATGCGTGGCTCAACGGTGAGCCGGGCATGGTCTTCCTCGACCGCATCAACCGGGACAATCCCACGCCGAAAATCGGCGCGATCGAGGCGACCAACCCGTGCGGCGAGCAGCCGCTTTTGCCCTACGAGGCGTGCAACTTAGGCTCGCTGAACCTCGGCAAGTGTGTCACCGACGAAAAGCAGGTGGACTGGGAAAAACTCAAGCGCATCGTCCGCAGCAGCATCCACTTCCTGGACAACGTGGTGGACGCCAACTCGTTCCCGCTGGAGGAAATCGACGAGACGGTGCGGGGCAACCGCAAGATCGGCCTGGGGCTGATGGGCTGGGCCGATATGCTGTTTCAGCTGGAGATCCCCTACGACTCCGAAGAAGCCGTGAAGCTCGGCGGCGAGGTGATGGCGTTCATCCAGCGCGAAGCCGACGCCATGAGCCTGGAGCTGGGCGAAAAGCGCGGCCCGTTCCCCTTCTGGGACAAGAGCATCTGGGCCGGCACCGATAAAAAATACCGCAACGCCACGCGCACCACCATCGCGCCCACCGGCACCATCTCCATGCTCGCCGCGGCCAGCTCCGGCATCGAGCCGCTGTTCGCCGTGGTGTACATAAAAAACGTGATGGGCGGCACCGAGCTGGTGGAGGCCAACCCGTACTTCGTCAAAGTGGCCAAGCGCGAGGGCTTTTACAGCGAGGAGCTGATGCGCGACATCGCGCAGAAGGGCAAGCTCGCGGGATTTCCCGAGGTGCCGGAGAAGTGGCGGCGCATCTTCGTCACCAGCCACGAAATCGAGCCGGAATACCACATCCGTATGCAGGCTTCGTTCCAGAACCACACGGATAACGCGGTCAGCAAGACGGTAAACTTCCGCCGCGAGGCCAAGCCCGAGGACGTGCGCGAGGTGTTCCTGCTGGCGTACAAGCTGGACTGCAAGGGCGTCACGGTCTATCGCGACGGCAGCCGCGAGGAGCAGGTGCTCAACATCGGCAAGGTCAACAAGGCGCAGGCCGAAGCCGCCGAAGCGGCGCAGCGCCCGCTGCCCGGCATGGCGATAAAGCCGCGCCCGCGCCCCAAGGTCGTCACCGGCGCCACCACCTCCATCGAGACCGGCTGCGGCAAGATGTACGTCACCATCAACGAGGACGAGGACGGCAACCCGTTCGAAGTCTTCAGCCAGATGGGCAAGGCCGGCGGCTGCGCGGGCGCGCAGATCGAGGCCGCCACCCGCCTTATCTCGCTGGCGCTGCGCTCCGGCGTGGCCATAGAAAGCGTGCTCAAGCAGCTGCGCGGCATCGCCTGTCCGGTGCCCCATATGCTGCCCGGCGGCGTGCGCGTTTCCTCCTGCCCCGACGCCATCGCCAAGGCGGTGGAAAGCTATTTAGAATTCAAGGGCATCAAGATAAACGGGCGATACAAGATCCCGCGCAAGGCTCCAACGCCCAACAACGTCGTTACCGACACCTCCGTTTCCTATCCGCCTGACAACGGCGGGCGCGAGGGCGAGGAAGAGCGCGCGTCCGGCCAGACGGTCATCAATAACCTTTACAAAAACATGGTGGACGTGTGTCCCGATTGCGGCGGCACGCTGGTGCACGATTCCGGCTGTGTTGCCTGCCACATCTGTGGCTATTCCAAATGTTAGCTACCCCAAACCTCCTAAGGTAAAGCCCTACATTTCGCCTGGGGGGACCGCCAGGTCCCCCCTCCTCTTTAATCGCAGCCCGACAGCGGTTTCCGCGCGAACGCTTGATGAGGAGTGGCGCCCAATGCGTGGCTAGCGTCAGGTGGGGGCGGCGGGGGAAGCAGCCGGTAACCCGTAGCCAGTAGCCGGGGAAGAGTGGCGCCCCGCTGGATGCAGGAAGCAGGAA